>JADIMR010000024.1 GCA_017694565.1 Candidatus Enterocola intestinipullorum
TTGCCCTTAAAACAGCAAGCTGGGCACATAACCTGTCCGGGAAAAACTGAAAGGCATCCGGCAAATATGGAATGCCACTATATACTGAACCGTTACTTTATCTCATAAAAAATCATAGATAAAGTAGTAACCCGGTGTTAGATTCAGACACTTTTCACAGCCACAAATGTTAAATAAATTGACTATCACGACCCCTATAAACAAAAATAACCAGCCTTAAATAGCTGGTTATCAATTTCTTGCAACTTTGTCGGGATAGCGGGATTCGACGCTTCGCGTCGTTTTTCATTTTATTATACGGACTTCGTCCGCCGGGCTGAAGCCCGGTGCTTGCTCCGCAAGCCCTTTTAATTGTCTTATCCCCCCGCAGCAAACTCCTGCGGATTTTGCTGCTGCCCCCGAGGGGGGCCGGGGTCGCGGGTTCTCGTGCCACACAAAAAAAAGCACGGGCTTTTGTATGCCTGTGCTTTCTTTCGTCTTTGTCGGGATAGCGGGATTCGAACCCACGACCCCCTGCTCCCAAAGCAGGTGCGCTAACCGGACTGCGCTACATCCCGAATGTGCTTGAATGCGTTTTTAATCAAAGCGGCTGCAAATATAATATTTTTTGGCAAAGGCAACAAATATGTCAAGCAATATAAACTTCCAGGATCTTTACGTTTCCGCATGAGGGAATAAATGCCACTGGTTTGTCGCAGGCAGGGAATAACACTGTTTCTCCCTGCGAAATATAATCCTTATGATGCCTTTGTGAGGCAAATACCGCTTGCCCGCCTATGCACATCCATACGACAAAAGAATCCAAAGCTCCGTAATCGAAATTCATGACCGTATCGGCTTCTATCAGGTTTTCGGTGAAATATGAGCATTCCTTCAACTTTACCTTGCTGTTAAGTTTCGGCCTGTATACTGTACGATACGAATTATGGTTCCTGTAATCCATGGCATCCAAAGCAAGATCCACATGAAGCTGACGTTTATTGCCTTTCGAATCGCGTCGTCCGTAATCCCATACGCGATAAGTAACATCGGATGTTTGCTGAACCTCGGCCAGCAAAACACCTTTACCAATGGAGTGGATTCTTCCGGCAGGTACGAAGAACGCATGATCAGGTTCTACTTTTTCCTTGTTAAGTATTGACAATATATTGTCGGACTCTATGCAATGTTTCACTTCGTGCCGCGTCGTATCCTTGTTGAATCCTGCATACAGGTAAGCATCCTGCTCCGAATCCAACACGTACCACATTTCGGTTTTCCCGTTGCTCTGATGGCGTTTACGTGCCATTTCGTCGTTGGGGTGCACCTGTATGGACAAATCGTCATGGGCATCTATGAACTTGAACAAAAGAGGGAACTCGTTGCCATAGCGCGAATACACCTGCTCTCCCACGAACAATTCGCGGTACTGTTCAAGCAAGTCCGTAAGCAACTTGTCTTTCAAAGGCCCGTTGGACACTTTCGACACGTTGTCTTTCACGCCTGACAACTCCCAACTCTCGCCCACATCACCATACGATGCCGGCTCACCCTTGAATGTGAAAATCTTACTGCCTCCCCATAGCAAATGCTTGTAAATAGGCTCGAATTTCAAAGGGTAAAGTGCAGACCTCAACACAATGTAAGCGTATTATTGTTTCGTGATATATTCCGCCCCGAAATAGGGAACAAGAGCTTTTGGCAATCTTATTCCTTGTTCGCATTGGCCGTTTTCCAACAAAGCGGCGACTATGCGCGGCAATGCCAATGCCGAACCGTTCAACGTATGGCAAAGACGGATTTTCTTGTCTGCATCACGATAACGGCATTTTAACCTGTTGGCCTGGTAACTTTCAAAATTCGATACGGAACTTACCTCCAACCAACGTTTTTGGGCAGCTGCGAATACCTCGAAGTCGAATGTTATGGCAGAGGTAAAAGACATGTCCCCGCCGCACAGCCTCAATATACGGTATGGCAGTTCGAGTTTTTGGACAAGGCTCTCGACATGCGCAATCATCTCGTCCAAGCTGGCATACGAGTGTTCGGGAGTATCGATGCGCACGATTTCCACTTTGGAGAACTCATGCAACCTGTTCAATCCGCGTACATCCTTGCCATACGAACCGGCCTCCCTGCGGAAGCATTCCGTGTAGGCGCAGTTCTTTATAGGTAGGTCTTTCTCTTCCAATATCTCATCGCGGTATATGTTCGTAACAGGTACTTCGGCGGTAGGAATCAGATACAAATCGTCCACTTCGCAGTGGTACATCTGCCCTTCCTTGTCCGGGAGCTGCCCGGTACCGTAACCTGATGCCGCATTGACGACAGTCGGGGGCATTATTTCCGTGTAGCCTGCTTTGCGGGCCTCGTCCAAAAAGAAATTAATCAACGCCCTTTGCAATCGTGCTCCCTGCCCTACATAAACCGGGAATCCGGCACCCGTGATTTTGACACCGGTTTCAAAATCGATGATGCCGTATTGCTTGGCAAGTTCCCAGTGTGGAAGCGCGTTGTCGGGAAGTTCGGGATTGGGGCCGCCCATGCGTTCTACCTTGTTGTCCTGTGCTCCGTAGCCTTCGGGAACGGTTTCGTTGGGCACGTTGGGCACCGTAAGCAGGATTTCCGTAATTTCCTTTGCGGCAGATTCCATTACATCCGCCAACTCCTTCGACTTGTCTTTCAACGCTGCCACCTGTTGTTTAAGGATTTCGGCTTCCGCAGCCTTGCCTGCCTTGAAAAGACCGCCTACTTCGGAGGAAATCTTTTTTATTTGGGACAATGTCTCGTCCAACTTGGCCTGCGAAGCCTTACGCTGCGAATCCAAGTAAACGACCTTGCGGATCAAATCATTTCCGTCGAAATGTTTTTTTGCCAAGCGCCTTATGGCATCCTCGGTATTCTCGGTAATATACTTTAATGTAAGCATGTTTTCTTGTTCCTGTTATAACCGTTACAAAGATAGGTCAATCAATCAATAATTTGAAATTAATAATTAAAAATGATGAATGTCCCTTGCCAATTGTCAGACGGGAATCGTAAGCAGGCAGCTTTTAAAGTTTTCCATAGTCTATTTTCTTATCCTAATATGCTCAATATCAAAGAATTTGCCGCATCCACCTCCTTATTGCATATGGATGAAAGATATATCTCGGTGGTATGTTCGGAGCTATGGCCCATGCCGGCGCTTATGACGGAAACAGGGATGTTCTTAAAATATGCCGCACTTGCCCACGAATGCCGGGCCACGTACATGGTAAGGTTCACGTCCAAACCTGCAAGCATGGCGATGGTTTTGAGCTTGTTGTTATGATACGAAAGTGCATTCCTGTATTGGCGGCGTATCGGTCTTCTCGGATGTTTGATTATAGGCAACAAAAACGGGCTTTCTCCCGATATGGCATGACGATTGACTATGTCTTGCATACATTGTTCCCAACGCACGTTTATCAGTTGATTCGTCTTGCGCCGGCGGTATGTAAGGATTCCTCCTTGCAAATCGCTTTTTTGCAAATACGCCATATCGACAAAAGACATGCCACGTGTGTAAAACGAAAACATGAACATGTCGCGGACGAATTCCAATTTGCGGTCTGCCGTAAGGTCCAGATTTTTTATGCGCCTAATATCGTCTGTGGTTATGGCGCGTTTTACTGTCTTGTCCACTCCGGTGTACACGTGGCGGAAAGGGTGTGATTGGCACACAAGTTCGCGCTCCACTGCCTTGTTGTACACGGCCCTGAGTATGCGCATGTAAAATGAAGACGTGTTCCTCATCACATTGCTACGTACAAGATATGCTTCGTATTGCTCCATCAAAGACGCTGTTATTTCCCCGATGGGCAAATCGCGGCCGCGACGGAATTTCTTGAAATTGGAAAGAGCCGAAAGATAGGTTTCCGCTGTACGGCAGTTTTCCGCCATTTTGTGCCTGTCGGCTTCGGAACGGATGAATGCGAAAAATGACTGTGAGTTTTGGTTTTGACCAAGCAAGTTCTGTTTTTTCATGTTAATCATTATTATGTTATATGGTTCGCATAATAATGACGTGCGCGACAAAAAAAAGGCTCAGGAAGCGTAAAAACGCTTCCTGGGCCTTTATCAAGTTTGTAACCGGATTCTTATGTTTGCCTGCCGGAAATTTCTTTTAACCTTTTATGGCCGCTATGCCGGGAAGGGTTTTGCCTTCGATGGCTTCAAGCAACGCACCTCCGCCGGTTGATACATAGCTTACCTTGTCGGCAACTCCGAACTTGTTCACGCATGCAACGGAATCGCCGCCGCCCACGAGCGAAAATGCCCCGTTTTTGGTGGCTTCGACTATCGCGTTGGCAACTGCACGCGAACCGCTTGTGAAATTGTCGAACTCGAACACTCCCGTAGGACCGTTCCAAAGGATGGTCTTGGAGTTCTTGATCACGTCGGCAAAAAGCTTCTCGCTTGCAGGACCTATGTCCAAACCTTCCCAACCGTCGGGTATCTCGTTTACGGGAACAATTTGGGTGTTGGCATCGTTGGAGAAATTGTCGGCAGCTTTCGCATCGACAGCCAAAACGAGGTTCACGCCATTGTCTTTCGCTTTCTGAATCAAGCTGAGGGCCAAATCCAATTTGTCGTCTTCGCAAATGGAGTTCCCTATTTTGCCGCCCTGCGCCTTGGTGAATGTATAAGTCATGCCTCCTGCTATGATCAGGTTGTCCACCTTGGTAAGCAGGTTCTCGATGATGTCTATTTTGGAAGAAACTTTCGAACCTCCCATGATTGCGGTAAATGGACGGACAGTGTTGGCCATGACTTTGTCAACCGCGTTTACTTCTTTTTCCATAAGATAACCGAACATCTTGTGGTCGGCATCGAAATAATCGGCTATGAGCGCGGTGGATGCGTGAGCCCTGTGCGCCGTACCGAAAGCATCGTTCACATAGCAGTCGGCGTAAGAAGCTAGCACTTTGGTAAATTCCTTCTGGCTTGCTTTTACAGCTTTTTTCGCAGCTGCTTTTTCCTCATCGGTGGCATCTTCGGCCAATCCGCGCGGCTTGCCCTCTTCTTCTGCATAGAAACGGAGGTTTTCGAGCAGCAACGCCTCGCCGGGTTTCAAGGCGGCAGCGGCAGCGGCGGCTTTCATGCAATCGTCGACGAATTTGACTTCCACGCCCAAGCATTCCGAAACATGGGCCAAAATATGTTTGAGCGAATATTTGGGATCGGGATTCTTTTTGGGACGTCCCATGTGCGAAGCGATGATGAGACTACCTCCATCGGCTATGATTTTTTTCAAGGTAGGCATTGCGGCACGGATTCTCGTGTCGTCGGTGATGTTGAAATTCTCATCCAAGGGTACGTTGAAATCCACACGTACAAAGGCTTTCTTGCCTGCAAAATTGAATTTGTCTATCGATGTCATAATTACTTATGTATTAAAATGAGACTGCTTTTTGACATTCGCAAAGTTAGGAATTTATTTGGAAAACGGTAACTGCGCGTGCTTTTTATGTATGGATGCGGCTATCATTCGTTTTCTACAAGGGAAAACGCGGCTTTGCCCCTGACATCTTCGGCCGAAGCCGCTATTACGGCTTCGAAACGTCCGGGTTCGGCAACCCAGCAATGCTTACCGGCATCAAAATAGCCGAGCGCGTCGCTCACTATTGTGAAAGACACGACTTTTTCTTCGCCGGGAGAGAGGCTCACCTTGGCAAAACCTTTCAGTTCCTTGACGGGACGGGGTACCGACGCTTTCTTGTCGCTGATATATAGCTGTACTGTCTCACTTCCTGCCCTCATACCGGTATTTTTCACACTTACGCTTATTGTCAAGGAATCGCCGGCAGTTATTGTTTTTTTGTCAACGACCGGTTTGCCGTACTCGAACGTGGTGTAACTCAAACCGTGTCCGAATGGGAACAGGGGTTTGTCGTCCTTGTGCATGTCGGTCCAACGGTAACCGATGAAAATGCCTTCATTGTATTTGATATTGACTGTATCGCGTGTGCGTTCTGCTGTATATTCTCCCAACTTATGCGCCGGCACGTCATCCAACCGCACAGGAAAAGTGAACGGCAGCTTGCCGCTCGGATTCACATCGCCCGAGAGCACGTCGGCAATCGCATTGCCGGCTTCCGACCCGAGATACCATGCCTGCACCACGGCCGGGACTTTCTTTATCCACGGCATCGCCACGGCATTGCCGGATATGTTCACCACAATCACCTTGCCGTTTACATTTGCCAGAGCCTCTATCAACTCGTCTTGTCCGTAAGGCAACTCCAAACCCGCCCTGTCCGAATCCTCGCAATCCTGGCCAGCGCTTTTGTTCAGTCCTCCCACGTAAATCACATAATCGGCATCCTTGGCAAGAGCCACGGCTTCTTCCAAAAGTTGCGCGGGAGTCCGGTTTTCGGACAAGTCCTGCCCCGAATGCACCCCGTTATACTCCCCGCCCGTATCGCCTACATATCCTCTGGCATAGGCCACTTCCGAATTGCCGAAACGGGAACGGATGCCGTCCAACGGCGAAATTTCCCTCTGCACTTTCAGAGAAGAACTACCACCGCCCACGGTCATCATTTTTATGGCATTTTCGCCTACCACCAATATTTTCCTTGCAGCAGTATCCAATGGTAAGACGTTGTTGTCGTTTTTAAGCAGCACTATGCCCTCGCCTGCTATTTTGCGAGCGGCCGCGTAATGTTCCGGGGAGCGCATCGAACCGAACGGCTTGCGGGTGTTCATGGATGTGCGGAATATCAGTCTTAGCACCCTGCGCACTTTGTCGTCAAGTTCTCCCGTACCTATTTTGCCTTCACGGATAAGTTCCAAATAAGGCATTGCCAAATAATAATTGTCGTAAGCGTTGCTTGCCCCGCCGCGCAAACCGTCGGTCCAGCTGCCGTATTCCAAATCTATGCCGTGGGTGGCAGCCTGCCATGTGTCATGTATGCCTCCCCAATCCGACACGACAGCCCCGTCAAATTCCCATTCGCCTTTGAGAATATCATCCAAAAGCCTTTCATTCTGTCCGCAATGGCGGTTTTCATAAAGATTGTATGCCGCCATTACCGTCCATGCCCCGCCATCTTGTACGGCGGCCTTGAATGCCGGCAGGTAAATTTCGTACAGGGTGCGGTCGTCAACTTCCACATTGGTATTGTGCCTGTTTATTTCGTGGTTGTTCAATGCGAAATGCTTCACGCATACCGCTACTCCGTTTTCCTGGACGCCTTTGACGTATGGAACAACCATCCTGCCGGACAAATACGGATCCTCCCCCATATATTCGAAATTCCGGCCGTTCAGCGGGGTACGGTAAATGTTCACGCCCGGACCGAGCAACACGTCCTTGTCGCGATAACGTGCCTCCTCGCCAACGCTGCGTCCGTAAAGCAGAGACATTTCCGGATTCCAAGTGGCGGCCAAAGCCGTCAGCGCGGGAAATGCCACACAGGAATCGTTGGTCCAACCTGCCTGCTCCCATTCGTCCCAAAGCACCTCGGGCCGTACACCGTGAGGCCCGTCGTCTGTCCATATTTCAGGGATGCCCAACCTTGCCACGCCGGGGCTGCTGAATTTCGACTGCGCATGTATGATGGCTGTTTTTTCTTCCAAAGTCATGCGGGAGAGTGCATCTTCCACCCTGTCTTCCAAAGGTGCGTCCTCGTTCAAATAAACGGCTGTCCCGGCCTGCAACAGAGAAAACGAGGCCATAGCCAATACGAACAATAAATTCCTCATATATAATTGATCTTGTTTGGTTTCTATTTTTTGATTGTACTCCGGCAGATTATCGTAAGCCCAACGAATTTATGTAACTATCTTGAATTTCACAGTTTTCCAATTTGATTCCTTCCAAATAACCGTTTAAGGCCGTCCGGGCGCTGTCCATGTCCGGGCGTGCTTTCCTTATCTCCTCATACGAACCTCGCGGCGATTCGGCGAAATTCACGACCTCGTCCCAATTTTCGGGGGGAATAATGGAAGCGAATGTAGTCTTGCCCATTTTCTTGTACGGCCAGAACGTGTAACCGATATTGTTCTCTTTCATCACTTTTACCAAGTCCGACTGCCATTTATCCGTATTCTGCCCCGTTTCTCCCATATACATTGGCATATCCATGCTGTCGCGGAAAGCGATGTAAGAGGATATTCCCTCCTTGGTTGCAGGTCCGCCGTACCAATGGCATGTAAACATGACGCCCGGTTCGTCCTTGAAACATGCCAGAGGCTCGAAATTCATGTTCCATTGGGCTCCTCCGAGCAGGATTATATGATTTTTGTCCACTTCCCTTACAGCACCGATGCCTTTCTTGTAAACTTCCGCAAGTTTTGCATTAAGTTCTTCCTTGTTGGAGAAAAAATGCGCTATGGGTTCGTTCAATAGTTCGTAGCCCAGGATTACCGGCTCGTTTTTGTAATGATCCGCTATGCTTTTCCAAATGTCGCAGAATAACTGCTGGCTTTCTTCGCTTTCGAACAGCCACGGATAACCGTAACTGTCATCAATGTTGTCGCCCGTCTGTCCGCCGGGAGCGTCGTGCATGTCCAAAATAAGATACAAGCCCGCTTCCCTGCACCATGACACCAAGCTGTCGATGCGTGCGAAACCGTCCTGTGCGGCAGTCAATCCCATGTAGTCTTCATCCGTGAACAACTTGTAGTGGAAAGGAAGCCGTACCGTATTCGCGCCCGTACTCTTGATGAAAAGCATGTCATCGCGTGTTATGTAGCTGTCTTTGTACCGTTTCCAGAAAGCAGCCGTGAAATCAGGACCAGCCAACTGGCAGAGCATCTCGTTGATGAAATGCGCGGAATTCGTTTTTTTGAAACCGTACATATAACCTTCGGGATTAAGCCAATTGCCGAGATTGGTACCTTGTATGTAAAATACCGAACCATCGGGAGCTATGAGATTTTCCCCGCTTATGCTTACAAAGGATGCGGTTTGTGATACTTTTTCGCTATCCGTGCTTGTGGTGCATGACGGCAAAAATGCCGGCGGCAACAGGATGCAAAGCAATAAAAGTTTACGACAAGTTTTCATAGTTGGTGATTTTTGATTCAGTGGTTAGTGATTAGTGGTCATTGGTCAGAATTTTCAATTATCTGCCGACAACAGTCCGTTAACAGGCTGCCCACTGCATGGTTGGATCAAATGAAATTAAAGTTCATAGTTTCAAAAAAGTTTGTCAATATAGCATTTTTCTATCTTTCCAACACACTTTTTACTACCATATCTTGAATTGTCAGGCATCATGGCTGCATTTGATATTTTTTATGATACACACTCTCGGATAAAAAACTTATTTTTGCAATCGTATTTCTTCAGAAGAAAGAGGAACTTTAAATAAAAAATACATGAAAACAAAAGTATTAATCATCAGTGCATTGATGGCATTCATCGGCTGCTTCGCCGCATCGGCACAACAAGCTGCCACCCAGACCTCGCAAGGCGGTCTCACGTTCAACGAAAGAATCCACGACTTCGGGCAAATCAACGAAGCCGACGGCAGGGTAAAAACCATATTCGAATTTGTAAACGACACCAACGTGCCCATAACCATGACCAACGTTCAGGCTTCTTGCGGCTGTACTGTTCCAGAATGGTCGAGAGAGCCGATAGCCCCAAAGAAAAAAGGCTATATCAGCGTTACTTTCAACCCCGCAGGCCGTCCAGGCAACTTCCGCAAAAGCATAACGGTACGTTACACCGAAGCCGGCTCAACACAAAGCAAAGCCACTACCCTCAACATCCGTGGCGAAGTGATTCCGGCAGTCAAGAAAGTTGCGAAATAAATTTTTCAAAGTTTCCATAATTTCATAATCAACAAGAACGCCCCGAAAAAATTTCGGGACGTTCTTGTTTTTTTGATAGAGCACGAACGCAAGCCGCTGAAAACAGATTTCCGAAATCAGATACCAATAAGTTTCCAACCACTACATTGTTCATTTTTTCAGTTTGCATTCGCGGTGGATAATAGAGGTTCCTGTAACCTGCGGCGAAGCCGCCTCTATCCGCTAATCACTATCCACTAAAATAAATCCAACGGATTTGTCCTGAAAAAATCTTCCAATGGTATGCCGTCCGTGCCTACGGTATACATAGACTTTGGATGAAAACGCAAATCGAACTCCGCCATGCCGGGGTTGGTTGAATCCTTTCCGCTTTTGACTTCAATTGCTACAACCTTTTCCCCTTTCTCAATCACGAAATCGACTTCATTGCTATTCTCGTTCCAATAATACAGGTTATAGTCCAGCTCTGATGACAGGTTTAGCAAATGCGCGCCAACTGACGACTCGACAACCCTGCCCCATAATTTTGAATCCGCAATGGCCTGTTTGAAATCGTATGCACTTTGAGAGCTGATCAAGGCATTGTTAAACACTTGGAATTTGGGGCGGGAGCTGCGCTTGCGAATGATTTCTCCCGAATATTTTTCCAAACCGCATAGCAAACCGGCAGAACTTAAAAGACCAAGATAATTGCTCAGCGTTGTTATGTTGCCTTTTTCCATAAGCTCGGCTTGGATTTTAGTCAATGACAATATTTGTGACGAATACGAACTTCCGATTTCAAAAAGCCGGCGCAACAATGCCGGTTTGTCGACCCGCGTCATCATTAACACGTCCTTTGAAACACTGGTCTCAATCAAGGACTCTCTCACATAACGTTTCCACCTTGATTCATCGCCCGACAAATGTATCGGACCAGGATAACCTCCGAACCATACGAATTGCTCCAATGTCAAACCAAAGGCTTCCTGCATTTCGACAAAAGACCAATGTGGGATATGAATCGTTTCGAACCTGCCCGCAAGTGATTCTGTCAGCCCTTGCCTTGTCAATAAGGAAGACGAACCTAACACGGCCACTTTTAACTGCACGTCGTTGAAGCTGTCCGAATCCCATTCCTTTTTGACCGTTTCGCACCAATTATGGATTTTCTGTATCTCGTCAATTACCAATACGACCTCCGCCCCGTTGTTTTGCTTGGCAAGGAACCTCGCTTTGTCCCACAATTTCCGCAACCATGTATTGTCTGCCCCGATAATGTCATCGGCAGTTTCAAACAAGCAAGGCATGTCCAAATCATTTAACACTTGTTTCATCAATGTCGTTTTTCCAACCTGACGAGGGCCATAAATCACTTGAATGAATTTTCTTGGCTCTTGCAACCTATTTTTAATAACCTGATAATAAACACGTTTCATGTCAATAAAATTTTATTAGATAAAGCTAATAATTTTATTCTGTAAATCTAATAATTTTATTCGTAACATAAAACAATTTATTGCGATGGCATGGGCTTAATATTTACCCTTGACAACTAACCACTGCCGCTCAGCGGTATTTCACCATATCTCCGTTCACTACATCGCGCCCTTTTTCAAGTTGCATTCGCGGCAGAGCATTTGGCAGTTTGAATTCGGGGGGGGGTATATTTATTTGTCCACTTCAAATGCGCAGCCGGACATCGTCAGTCCGATCTACATGCAGTTAAGCATTAGCCTGCGAAGCTGGCTAATGCTTACCATTGTCTTATCCCCCGGATTTAGCCTTGGCTAAATTCTGCCCCCAGCGGGGGCATGGGCATTTCCGCTTCGCTACAATGTCCATGCCCATTTTCATTGTCTTATCCCCCGAAATAAATCATCTTTGATGATTTATTTCTGCCCCCAGAGGGGGCATCC
>JADIMR010000025.1 GCA_017694565.1 Candidatus Enterocola intestinipullorum
GAAGTTGAAGAAATTGATATGATTCAACTTTCGCTTTGCATTGCCGAGGAAGCCGGAGCCTTGCGGCAAGAGCGTTTTTGTTTACTTTTTTCGCTCAGGAAAAAAGTAAATGCCCGCCCGGCATGAGGGCAAAGCAAGATAAAAACTCCCGCGGTAGCCGGCACTGACAGGCATAACCTATAACTATCCACTAATCACTAACCACTATCAACTAATCATATTTATGTTAATTTTTAAATGATGTGATATATTTGTTGTATTTTTGCAATTGTAAACACTGTATTGCTTTGCAATCCTAAAATATATACTATGAACCAAAGAAACTTATTCAAGATTATTGCCTTGCCCGTTTGCCTTTTGGCTTTCGGGCTTGCATCGTGCGAAAAGGACGAGGCTGTAACACCGCCGGACAGTGGCGGCGAACAAGTTTTACCTGGGACAGCCGGAGAAGTAACGGAAGCGGTAACCACGGAAGGCGGCTATGCGTTAAGTTATCGAAGCTGTATAGCCTTACCCGAAGGCGGTAGTGCGGAAGTTGACCTGACGGCTTCATTGCCGGCCAGCGGCACAACGACGGAAGAGATTGTGTCGAATTGGGATTATGCGGAAGAAGCGGCCATCAATAGTGTGTACAGCGGAGAATTTAACCGTGAGGAGAATGGTTTTATCATCACGGATTCGCTGTTGGTTTACACGGTATCGTATGGAACATTTGAGTTAACGTTTGAATTTCCGTATGAAACGGCTCAATATGATGGAACGGATGTTCCCGAATATCGCTTTGAGATTAAAGACAAAGGCGGAAAATTTGAGCTGATAGATTCAAAAGAGCGTGACGGGAAAGCATACGCGCTGCGTGAATACACGCATACGGTTGAAGCGGTGTTTGGCGGCAAAAGCTATGAGGTATCAAAATCAATCTTGTTGATGCGAGAACTCGGTCCTGCCAACGAACCTTATCTCCTTTCTAGTATAGCAGAAAGTTGCAAAATGGAAGAAGTTGTTATGGATGGTGTTACATATATTTTTACTGTTAACCAGATATGGTCTGATAAACAAAGTAAAAGTATGGAATACTACATTGTACCAGGTGTGTGGATTGATGAAAAAACAACACATCTTCCAGAAATTAGTAACTATGCAGATGATTTATATATTAAAAACACCACACTTAATGAAGGAATAAGAACACATTCTAATTATACATATGATGGATTAATTTCTTATTTTAGGACTACTCAAAGTTATCTTGTAGAATTTAATTATTTTGTTTTGGAATATGAATTCTGCCATGATGACGTTATTTATGATGATGGTGTTTTAGTATACAAGGATTTTCCTGATATAAAGTTTACTGATTTTGAAAATAGTTTTACTTTTGAAAAAGAAGGAGAAGTCTATGACGACGGCAATGGTCCTTGCCAAAACTATCGTTTGATACATACTTTGGTTGGTAGAGGAGTAGATGCAGATCCTGGTACAGCAACGACGGATCTGATTGTGAAAGTCCGCCTATAGTAAAAACGTTCCGCAATTTGTTTTAAAAAATCTCCCCAAGCTCTAAGCTTCGGGAGATTTTTTCGTTTTTATTGCTTTTCAACAAGGCCGACACCTCAAAAAGCAGACTGCCGGCTGCTGTTAGTTAATCGCTAGAAAAACAGATTAATCACTTATTTTCTTGTTCATTTAATAAATATACTTACCTTTGCAGTCCCGAACATGGGACATATAATATTATAAATCATGAAAGTAACTAAAGAAGTTAAACAAGAACTCTTCGGGAAATACGGAAAGTCCAATACTGATACTGGATCTCCTGAAAGCCAGATAGCATTATTCTCGGCCCGTATAGCCCATTTGCAAGAACACCTTCTTGCAAATCAGAAGGATTATAGCACTAAACGTGCTTTGGTCATGTTGGTAGGTAAACGTCGTCGCATGCTCGACTATCTTAAAGATCGCGACATTGAACGTTATCGTGCCATCATTAAAGAATTGGGTATCCGTAAATAACCCTTTTCTAATAACACAAAAAGGTGATTGTCAAAAGACAATCACCTTTTTTTGCTGCAAATTCCTACTTCTTATTAAACACGGAAGTATTATCAGGAATATCCACGGTTACCCAAGTATTTCCTCCGATAACGGCATTCTCTCCGATTGTAACTCTTCCCAAGATTGTTGCATTGGCATAAACCACGACATTGTCTTTCAGTATGGGATGCCGCGCAATACCTTTAATAGGATTGTTGTTCTCATCCGTCGGGAAACTCTTGGCTCCCAAAGTTACGCCCTGGTATAATTTGACGTGGCTGCCCAAAATACACGTTTCACCGATAACGACCCCTGTTCCATGGTCTATTGCGAAATATCTGCCTATTGTCGCCCCGGGATGAATGTCGATACCAGTCTCGCGATGTGCCAATTCCGTAATCATCCGTGGCAAAAGCACTGAGACTCCCAAGTCCAACAATTTATGCGCTATCCTGTAATTCACAATGGCGCGTAGGCCAGGATATGCCAAAATGATTTCTCCGAAATTCTTGGCAGCCGGATCTCCGTTATATATCGCTTCCACGTCTGTTCTTAAATCGAGTTTTATATCGGGCAAACTTTTGACAAAAGCGGAAGATATGGACATTGCCTTATTGCATAATAAATCTGCATCGCATTCCGGATTCTTATTCTCAAAACACAAGCAAGCATAAATTTGTTCCCATAATATCTGATACATTTTTTCAAGGTTAACCCCGAGATGATAGGTCAATGTACTCTGGTTAACCGAGCTCTTACCAAAAAAACCGGGGAAAATTATGGCTCGTGCCAATTCCACGAATTCGGCAATGCTCTTTCCTGACGGCAACGGCTGGTCGTTTATATTCTGGTGCATCAATTTACCGTCAAATTCCTGCGATGTCAGCCTTCCCACCGTATTTTTGATTTCAGTCAAATATTCGGATCTGTCGTATTTCATGTTGTCGGGATTTAAAAAACGGCCGCCCTTACAAAGGGCAGCCGTCATGTTTATGCCTATTGCAATCCTTTATTATTGCAAAGCCGCTTTGAATTCATCCAATGTCCAGTATTTACCGAACTCGATGTCATTCATGGCTTTCTGTACTCCCTCTTTGCAGAGTTTCGCTGCTTCTTTAAGATTGCTGTAAACTGCGCTGTCCTGTCCTTGACGAGCCGCGCATACGGCCATCAAATAATAGGTGTCGAAGTCCTTGTCGGCAACATTCGCCAAGATACCTGCCGCCTTGTCGGTCTGGCCGCTCAGCAATTGGGCAAGGGCTGCATTGTTGGAAGTAGTATTTCCGAACGCGCTCACTGCCTTTGCATAATCGCCCTTCATGATATACATGGTACCTTGGGCTTCGGCAAGTTGCTCGATACCGGCTGCTTTGCCGAAATATTGATTTGCAAGGTCAACATCTTTTGCCTGCAATGCCAACAAACCGTAGTTGAAGTTTGTTTCAGCCTTGTCTGAACCGCCGGCTGCCGCTGCCTTATCCATATATGCTTTTGCACCTTCAGCATCTTCTGTCGCAAAGAGCAACGCGCCATAGTTATTTTGCGTCCTCCAATCAGCAGCATTGATTTCCGCATTGGATTTGGTGTATTTCGCAGCTGCTTCGGGAGTTGCGGCAATAGTGGTCGCGAACATCAATTCATCAACCGTAAGGCTGTCGGGTTGGCTATCTGCAAGAGCTATGATTTCTTCATCCGTTTTGCCTTGTACATCAATGGTAAGTCTCAAATGCGAACGACGGAGTTTCGGAAGGATGTCTTCTGCCAACTCGGTGTATGCTGCGGAAAGTTTCTTGATTTCGGCTTCGCGTTCCTCAGGATCTTGATATGTGCCAAGTACGCGGAGAATCAACTCTTTGTCTTGTACACTGGATTCTTGTACGAGCTTCTGGAAACCTTCCCAGTCTTGTGCTATATACTGTGCATCGATTGCAGCTTGGTTTTTCTGTCTTTTCAGATATGTTTTGGTATTCTTCTCACGAGCAGCTGCCAAAGTCTCATTCAATTTGACACCACCATCGGGAGATGCGGTCGAAACCAATTCCAAGCTTGCTACGGTACGTGTAGAATCGGTTTTAGTTGCAGCAACGGCGGCATTGAGGGCTTTTACCTCATCATTGCCCTTGACGTTGGAACGTTGGATCTGGAACATAATGTCAGCTTCCGTAACCTCTTGGGTAACACGTTGGAAGCTATCCTTTGCCAATGCCGGTGCGACATCGTATGCGTTCACGAGGTTTGCAGTAGCAACGCATCCGGTAGCAACTTCGATTTCGGGAATTTCAAACTCCTTGTTCTTGTTCGTAGCCTTGAAACGAAGCACCAAAGTCGATTTTTCCATACCGGGAACAAAATCAAAGGAGAAGTCCATCGATACGGAACCGCCTGTTTTATAAGCTATGACTGTAGCGTTTCCTTGTACTTTCTCGCCCTGGAAAGTCGCAGGTGCGCTGGTAGCCTCGCCGCCTTCGTATTTAAGCACGGGGGTTACTTCCACTACGGCTTTTTTGGGGAACGCCTTTTCGGGGAAATTGGCAGTAATCGTGCCTTCAACCTTACCTGCTTTTACTTCAAGCGGATTAGGATTTACCGTGAAGTTTTCAGGAGTAAGATCTCCTAATTTGTTACAAGCCACAAGACCTGCCAACAAAAGCAAACCCGCAGCCAAACGAATCAAATTCTTTTTCATAAGACAGAATGTAAAAAATTATTTATTGTATCGGTTTCGCGTAATCAGCACGCAGGGACATGCCCTGATAGTGAGTTGATTGTTAAAACTACCTTTCTAAGTAGCAAAAGTATACATATTTTGCTTCATAAACAATGAATGACGTGCTTTTTTTACAAGCGAGTGCCATAAATGTGCAATTATTGCGAAATTTGCGGCAATAATTGTTCCATTCGGCAATGCAAACGTTAGAAACAGGCATTTTGCCAGCCCGGATTTTAAATGCGGCACGGCTATACGGCAGTTGGATCTTATCATCGGTTACGAAAACGGAATTCTTTTCCGGCAAACCCGTAGCCGCGTCGATAGAACCCGCGAACTTTTGCAATCTCCACTGCCCGCAGTGTCCGACAGGGATGGGAATAATACAAAAGACAAGCAAACTGCTCGGCTTGGACGATTTCGTGTACATTATGGACCAGTTGCTCCCGGAACTGATGTATGTAACCTTGTATTTCCAAGGCGAACCATTTCTGAATAAAAATCTTCCCGACATGGTGGAATACGCCTCGCGCAACGGAGTTTTCAGCTGCATCTCCACTAACGGGCATTTCTTTGACAGCGACATCGCGCTTAGACTAAAAAAGGCAGGAATCGGAAAACTTATCGTAAGCATGGACGGGGCGGACGAGAAAAGCTACTCCCAATATCGCAAGGGAGGGGACTTCAAAAAGGTACTCGAATGTTTGCGAACTGCTGCCACCTACGGATTACCGGTAGAATTGCAATGCCTGCTTTTGTCAAGTACCGAAAACGAAATGGAGAATGTGAAAACATTGGCTCGTGAAATAGGGATACGGCGGGTCAGGTTCAAAACCGCACAGTTGTATACCGATAATCTTAGACCTCGTAACGAAAAATTCAGCCGGTACAAGGAATCCGCATCCGGCGGCCTCGAAATAAAACACGAATTGCACAACCGTTGCGTCAGATTGTGGAAATCGGTCGTCATTACCGCCGATGGCGAAGTGTTGCCTTGCTGCTTCGACAAAAACGCGAAATATAGTTTCGGCAATATTTTCAAAGAGGACCTGAATGCCTTGTTACATAATGAAAAGGCAAAAAAATTCAGACAACAGGTTCTTGACGGCAGATCCCGGATAGACATTTGCCGCAATTGCACCGAATAAAAAACGGACGGTTAAAAAACCGTCCGTTTTTTCTGTCGCATATCGTTTACTCGGGCAACAGGTCGCTATCCAACGGAGCCACCATTATCAAGCGGAAGCCCCTGTTATACGTAGCCTGCGAACCGGCAGCCCTTGCTTTTATCCGGCAAGTCTTACCCGGGACATCAGCGCCTATGGCAATGTCGTCGAAAGCACCGCCCCTGTAATTGTAATCCGAACCAGAACCTTTCGGATCGGTCTGCAACGCCGAAGCATATTTGCCGTTCCTGTCGCTGCACCACTCCGAAACATTTCCGCTCATGTCGTACAAGCCGAGTTCGTTCGGGGCTTTCTTGCCCACTTTTTGAATCATCTCGTCGGAATTGCCTATATACCATGCCACGTCGTCCAAATTATTGCTGCCGGCATATTCATAGCCTTGGCTTTTGACTCCGCCCATGGCTGCCCATTCCCATTGCGCCTCGGTAGGCAGGTCGAAATCACGACCCGTTTGGGATTCAACGGCTTCAATGAATTTCTGCACGTCAGAGACCGTAACATTATTGACGGGAATGCTGTCGTGTATCGAACCTTCTACTTCGCTGTCCGATGGATTTTCACCGTTCATGAACGCCTTCCATTGACCTTGGGTAACTTCGAATACGCCCATGTAGTAGGACGCGGAGAAAGCCACGTCATGGGCAGGTTGCTCATCCACCGGTCCGTTGCTGCTACCCATCGTGAATGTATCGCGCTGGACCTTTACGAAGTCTCCTAACCCGTCAACAGTTATCTTCTCCGGCCAACGGGCCTCAATCTCGTCTTGCGTTGGAGGAACGGGACCGGGGTCGGGTTCCGGATTTTCGCAAGATGCAAGCCACAAAAGTGCCGCCGCAGCGAAAACCGCTGTAATGTATTTATTGAAAAATCTGTTCGTTTTCATGTCCTTACTTCTTTATGATTTTGTGTACTGACGATCCCGCAGAGGTTTCGACATTCATTATATAATTGCCTTGACTGAGTCCGGCCAAAGAGATTTCATCGCTGTTTTCAACATCTGCCACCATAGCACCGGCCATGTCGAACACACTTATGCTGTAAATCTCGTCTGCCGTGTTCACATATACCATGTTCTCCGTGGGCGAAGGATATACGACCACGTCGGTTTCCTCACCGGCTTCGGTTTCTTCAACCGGAGTGGGATTTTCCAAGAACCTGTTGGTAAGGATCTTGACCTCGCCGGAAGCCAAGGGGATAGCCCTTTGGGAGCGGCGTATATTAAATTTGTCTCCCGTCAAATAATCATACCACGTACCCGTATTGGGGAAAGACAGCGTGGGATTGATTGAAGACGTTGCGGAGAAATTGCCGACGATTATTATCTCAATGGAATTTGCAGGATTTTCCTCGTCCGTATAAGACACTCTTATCTGACGCGGGGCATCTCCCCTGAATACCGAAGTAGCGCAATTCTGTACAGTAACGTTGGCCGCATCGAAATATTCGGGATAAGTGGTACGCAACCTGATTACATCGGCAGCACCCTCGTATGCTTGCATACGCAAGGGATCTTCATCCCAACCCATAGTCCATGGCACGGGTTTGCGGTATGTACGGCAATCCTCGCTGATTGAGCCGTCCTGACAATAATTTATCGAAAAGTCGTAGCCCATTTCACCGAACTGCCATAACATCTTGGGACCGGGAATCAGGTGCGCGAAAGCCATTACCAATGGAACGCGGGCCATCCGCGCTGCCTCGTCCTCTTGCAAATTGCCTTCGCCGTAATCTTTCACTTTTGAGAAATTGCGCTCCTCGTCATGGCTTTCGGCATAACCTACCCAACCGTCCGCGAACATGCCGCCTTTGCCGTCACTGTCCACGAAGTTGCTGCTCGAAGCATAGCCCATCGCCGCTTGCGAATAATTGTTGTTCATATTGCGCCAAGGAAGCATACCATATTCGGACAGATCTTTCTCCTCGCTGTAATCTCCAAGATGTTCGAGAATGAACACCGCATCGGGATTAGCCTGTTTTACCGC
>JADIMR010000026.1 GCA_017694565.1 Candidatus Enterocola intestinipullorum
TTTGCACGTTTTCATTTAATTATACGGCTGCGCCGCCAGCACTGCGTGCTGGTGCCTGCGCTATTGCTCCGGCGGTGCTTGCTGATTCCGCCTTGCAACTATGCCACGCCGCAAGGTTCTTCTGTTAAAACTGTTGATTTGCACGTATTCATTTAATTATACGGCTACGCCGCCAGCACTGCGTGCTGGTGCCTGCGCTTCCGCTCCGGCGGTGCTTGCAGATTCCTCCCTGCAACTATGCCACGCCGCAAGGCTCTTCTGTTAAAACTGTTGATTTGCACGTATTCATTTAATTATACGGCTGCGCCGCCAGCACTGCGTGCTGGTGCCTGCGCTATTGCTCCGGCGGTGCTTGCTGCGCAAGCACCAAGCATTATCTAATCCCCCGTAAAAATCGCGTAGCGATTTCTACTGCCCCCAGAGGGGGCAAGAACCCTGAACTTGATTGCTATCATCGCGAGGTGCCAAACTCCCGCGATAGCTTGCACTAAACGTCATGACCTGAATCCAACCACTACTCACTATCCACTAACCACTAATTCACGGCGGTGCTAAATTCCCGCGATAGCCGACACTAAGCGGCATAACCTACAACTAACCACTAATCACTATCCACTAATCACTAACCACTGATTCCGCCTTGTCGATTTCTTTTTGGAGTTTTTGCGGGAGGTTGTCCACGCAATGGTGGCAACGCATTTCCAAAGTGTACATGCGGGCAATGCAATAGTTCGAATGTTTGCAGCCGCAACGGTAGTTTTCATCCGCCTCTTTCATCTTGTTGACAAAAGCGGGGTCATGGACCAATGCCCGCGCCATTTGTACAAGTTCGAACCCGCTGTCGAGAACCTCGTCTATTTTTTTGCGGCTTACCAACCCTCCGACATATATGAGGGGACATTTTATTTCTGCACGGAATTTTTTCGCGTCTTCCAGGAAATACGCCTCTTTAAACGGCACTGTCGGTATCAACTTGCGACCTACCATGGCCAAGCCTGCTTTCAACCACCAGAATTTCCACGGATTCATATAATATGCCAGGGTTTTTAACGGCATCGCGCCGCGCATGACCGCCATCGGGGCTTTGCTTACGAAGCCTGCCGAAAGCACTATGCCGTGTACTCCGCACTTTTCTATTTCCTTGGCCACTGTCAGGCAGTCGGGAAGCTGCAAGCCACTTTTGAATCCATCGTACATATTGGTCTTAACCACTACGGCCATGTCGTCCGCGGCATGTTTCATGACCTCGGCCAGGACTTCGCGCATGAAACGCATACGGTTGTCTAAACTGCCGCCGTATTCGTCCTTCCTGCGATTTGTGTAAGGCGACAGGAATTGCGAAATCAGATAACCGTGCCCAGCATGTATCTCCACGCAATCGAAACCGGCTTGCCGGCATATATCGACTGCTTTGCCGAAATCTTCCACCAATCCCTTGATTTCATCCTTGCCGAGTTTGCGATGGATGGTCGGGGAATACATGTTAAAACCGGAAGACGCGCCCACGGGCATACAGCCGCAAGTGTAATAATGGGTCATGTTGCCGCAATGCCCCAACTGTATGCTTGCTTTCGCCCCCTCCGCATGTATGGCATCTGTCAGACGCTTCAATTCTGGTATTATTTCGGGACGCATCCACAATTGCCCGTCAAAAGATACTCCGCTGCGGTTTACTGCACAATAGGCAATCGTGGTCATTCCTATGCCGCCTTTGGCGACAGACGTGTGATAGTCGAACAAATCTTGCGACGGTTTGTTTCCGTAGCACATGTTTTCGAACGCCGCCGACCTTATCGTGCGGTTGCGGAGCGTAACCGGCCCCAATTTATACGGGGTAAACAACTTGCTTTCCATATCGGCGCGATTTTATCAATATATGAACGGGAACACTCTTTTCAAGCGTTTCGAGTTAAATTCGTCGGCAAACTCCTCTTTATATTTTTTATATACCGCGTTGGAACGGGGTACGAGGTTCGCCACAGTCCACCAAAGGAACACAGCCCCTGCATACGACCATGTCAGCACGGCCCAGCCTGTCCACTCCAATATTTCGCCGAAATAATTGGCAGACGTGACATACTTGTACAAGCCTTTCTTGGGAAGATAGTGATTGGTGTCTCCGGGCTTGCGCAAATGCCTGATTACGTGATCGGAATGCAGATTGATAATGAAGCCTATGACAAAAAGGCAAGTTCCTGCGATGAACTGCCATGAAGTAAGCCAATCGGTCGTATACATGTTTTCGGGCGCAAGATAAAATAGCCAGTGTCCCTGCATGTAACCGTTTACCATGTTGAATACCATGCCAAGGAACATGATGACAAGCGGCATCGTGCTTTTGCCTTTGAGCAAAAAAGGAAAAACGAACGACCGTTGGAAATAATGCGCCTCGAACAGCAGGAACATTATAAGCGGAACCGTCTCAAAACGGCGGTCGGACTCTCCCCAAAGATACAGCATCACAAAAAACACCGGCGCTTCCATAAGCACCCATGCCACTTTGTTGTTGATAGCCGGACCCCAACCGGCGGCACGCATCTTGCCGTAACCCGCATTTACGAAAAACAGGCAGATGAACACGACAAGTGCCGATATGGTCATCAGCAAAAGGAAAAAATTGAAATCGTCCAAATTCATGGTTTCTATCCGGTTAATGGTTTCTCAATATTCAAGGCGCACGTTGTCTATCCACAAGGTATTGCCCAACGTACCGATGAATGCACCTTGGTTTCCGGTCGTGAGCATAAGGATGATATGCGTGGGGATTGCCGAAGCATCGTCCCATCCGGTTTCGCGGACCGTTTTCATTTCGCCTTTCGAATTGCGGGCTTTATACGGCCCGTCTTTCAATAAAGCCATGTAGGGCTTGTAATACGGCTCGTTTTCGATATTGCCGTAATGTAACTCGAACCGTGCGTTTTTTTGCCATTCGGGAACATCTTCTGTGAGCCGGTGGCGCAACGTTGCTACTCTTGATGCGTATATGTTGCCATCCGGATCTTCCCATCGACGTTGGAGATATACGATAAATTCCCCCTCGTCATGAACGTTGTCAATCCGCTTGCCGTTACCGAATCCGGTGTATTTCATCACGAAACCGTCTTGCGAGATAAGACACTTATAGTCCAAAACAAGTGCCTTGGGACGCTTGGCGAACGGTATTCCCATATTGATATAGCGATACGGGTCGTTCGTCCCCGTTACAGGTTCGTTTTTGTCCCCGAGGAATACGCTGCCGGAAACCAACACTTCCAAATTAATCATTCCCAAAACCTTGACTTCTTCCAATTTGGTATCCAAACGCAAGCAGCCGCTTCCGTCATGGCTGGAATCGGGTTCCACTGAACAACTTCCTTTCTGGATTCCCATCACTTTGGCGTATGCATTCGAAGTCGCCCATATTGTCGCCCCCTCGTAAACAAACGGGACATTTTCCTTTATCGTATCGCCGCAGGCTATTTCATACAGTGTTTTTGTCTTTCCCCCTATTATTCCGGATTCTTTTATCTGGCGCACCTGCACTTTCTCAAAGTCGCCGAACGGCAACATTTCCGTTTCTGCATGAGCCGCAACCGAAAACGGGACGGCGATAAATAAAAGAGCTCTTCCAAGATTCATAAACAATTCCGGATTCGTTTTTTGGTTTTTTAGTGAAAATCGGGGGCAAATATAGTAAAAATTAATGATTTGCGGCTGATTTTCAAGTCTGACGGGTAGCAAAGCTACCAAACTTCATTTATGACCGGTACTTCCGTCCACAATGTTCCGGGAAATCGTGTCCCAAGGTAGCTCCGCAAGTAACAGCGCGTATCGTCCGATATGGTCGTGTCGGGATTGGCAGGATATAGATTATACATTACCATATACAGATTTATATTTCTTGCCGCGACGGCTTCCAAACCAAGCAACGTATGGTTCACGCTGCCGAGCCTGCCGGACGTAACGAACACCAAAGGATAACCTGACTGCGCGATGAAATCTATCGTAAGCATATTTTCAGTAAGGGGAACCATCAGTCCTCCCGCTCCCTCTACCAAAACGACATCGTATTTGTCCGCCAAACGCTTTGTCGCATTGTTTATCTTCTCGAAATCCACGGGTCTTTTATCAATCTTGGAAGCCAACAACGGGGAGGCCGGATAAGAAAAGATTTCCGGCGCAGTGGTGAAATCCCGGTCTTCGGGCAACATTCCGCAACCCATAATGCTCCTGTGCAATTCTATATCCTCGCTGCGTCCGGAATTGCCGGTCTGTATGAACTTTTGCGTGATTGTCCTTATCCCTTTCCCGTTCAGTTGTTTCGCAAGCCATGCCGTGCAATATGTCTTACCTGCGTCAGTATCTATGCCGCTTACGAAATATATCTTTCCCATCTCTTATCTTTTTAATTTTGCCAATATGTATAAAGGGTTATATGTCAATGGAAAACGACCGTTGGATGCAAAACGGGCGCGGTACTCCGTCTCGAATTTTTTCAATGACGAGGGGGTGAACGAAAATCCGTTACCCATTCCTGCCCCGGTCATTTTTATATGCCGCAATACGGTTTTCGGGCTGTCGAAGTTCAGGCGTACCAGCTCCTCACCCAAATGCAGTATCTCGAAACTGTCCGACAATTGCGCGGCGTACCATGATAATGGATGATAATCCAAGCCTATGCCCGTCAGTTGTCTTATTTCCGTCAAATTTCCAGGACAGAAAGTTGAAAACGCGACAATGCC
The DNA here is from genome assembly GCA_017694565.1 of Candidatus Enterocola intestinipullorum. Lineage (GTDB taxonomy): Bacteria > Bacteroidota > Bacteroidia > Bacteroidales > Paludibacteraceae > Enterocola > Enterocola intestinipullorum. Next base: position 4,722 of record JADIMR010000026.1, read on the forward strand.
GCCTTTTTCGGTTTTTTGGGCACAACGTCTGAAAAAAGCAGGCAAATCATTGAACCATTGTATCACGGAACAGGCACATATCAAGTCATATTTCCCATCGAAATCCAAAGGTTCGGCATCCCCTGCCACGAAATGTATGCCATGACCGCAACCTTCGATGCCCTTGAATGCCGGACAAAGGTCGTTGGCCGTATATGTTTCCCACTTCAATTGCCCTGCCGCAAGTTTGGTGAAATGACCCGTCCCGCAGCCTAATTCCAGTATGTCGGGAAATTCGCATCCCGCATGTTCCTTAACCAATGCCAGCATTTTCACCGCAGCTGTTTTTTGCGGCATGGATGCCTTGTCGTAAGAACCGGCCGCAGCAGAGAAATTCTTCCTGATTCCGTCCTTGTCGTTCATATCGATGCCATGATTGATTTCATATACTCCGGCTCGAAATGTTCCTTGCCGGCAGGCAAACAGGCAATTCCTTTCTTTTTCCATGCCGACAGCTGGTTCGCGGCTGGAAATATCTTGTCCTCAGTACCGTAATACGCTACCGTCCAATTCACTTTTCCGCCATGACCGTCCGCATGGTTACGGATATGGACAAGTTCGTCCAACAATGCCACCGGTGAAGTTCCGGGCAAAGTAGCAAAAAAGGTCCTGGCATTCGCTCCGCACATCCTGCGGCGGAATTTGTAAAGCGAACGTTCCGAAAAATTGGCTATTGTACCGTCAAAAACGGAAACAGGAATGCCGTATTCATCGTTGACCGGGGACACTGTGCCATTATATGCCACAGCGCAAGAAGTTTCAACGCCGTTGAAATAATTATCCGCTGCCCATACCCCCAAACTCCATGCGAAAAGGCATACCTGCTTATATGATTTCACAAGTTCCACGTCAAAATCAGGACTGCGATAATCATTAAGGATTAAAAAATCCGCCGTTCCATCGGACAAATCAAAGCAATTCGCGTCGCAACTCCACCCGCAGAATATCACTACTATCTTGTCGCTTCCGTTTTTTATATGCACCTGCTTCATGCAATATCGCTTTTTTCGGGCAAAGCATTCATAATCATTGCCGCGTCTTCCATGGTAATCGCGGCAGTCAGCGACAGCCGCAACCGCGACGTGCCTTCGGGAACAGTAGGCGGGCGCAATGGCAATACGTAGAATCCCGTTTCACGCATTATTCCGGAAAGTTTGATTGCCGCGTCGTTACTGCCGGCAACCACTGGAACAATCTGGCTGCTGCTTATGTTGCCATATCCTTTGTCCGCGACCGCCTTCCTTACGAAAGAAGAAAGAGCGTCCAAATGCCTGCGTTTCTTTTCCAAACAATCGAAGTGCTTCAAAACTTCGATTGTCCATAATACATTGACAGGCGGCAGGGCCGTCGTATAAATCAAAGTCCGCATCTTGTTCACGAGATAATCCCTTATGTCCTGCCTGCATACCACGAAAGCACCTTGCGACGCGGCAGCCTTGCCGAATGTCCCGACAAGGAAATCAATTTCATCCGACACCCCGCATTCCTCGGAAAGCCCGAGCCCGTTTTCCCCGCGCACGCCGAAAGCATGTGCTTCGTCCACATAAAGGTATACATTGCGGAACTCTTTCTTCAATTCTGCCAACAAGCGCAAATCAGCAGTATCGCCGTCCATGCTGAAAATACTTTCGGTAACAATGAAAACCTCGGTATGCAGCGGTGCATATTTTTCCAACAGGGCGTGCAAATGTTCATAATTGTTATGGGCATACCGCATGACTTTCGCCTTAGACAACCGCAATCCGTCGATTATGCTCGCATGGACCAGTTTGTCAGCCAAAACAAGGCTGCGGCTGTCGGTAACAGCCGGCAAAATTCCTGAATTGGCATGGTAACCGCTCGAAAAAACCAAGGCCGATTCTTTGCGGTACATATCCGCTATCAGCAACTCCAACTCCCCGTATTGTGGAAAATTTCCCGTAAGCAGGCGCGAAGACGACGAAGACATCAAAAACTTTTCGGATTTGCATAAACGGGAAAGGAAGTCCGATTGCAGCACCATGTCGGACGACAGCCCCAAATAATCATTCGACGACAGATTGAGGAGTTTCCTGCCGAAAACTTTCACATAACGCCCCTTGAACTTGCCTGCCGGCAATGCCCGCAAAGCTCCTTCGGACTGCAACTTGTCAAGTTCGGCATCCAATCTTGCATACAGGGTTTCAAATTCCATTATTCAATGTCTTCTTTGACGATTTTCACCAACGAGGAGCAAAGTTGTTCCAATTCTTCCCGGCATATAGCCATGAACGGCGGCATTATGTACACCAATTTTCCGAACGGCCGCACCCAAATCCCCTCTTCCACGAACCGCTGTTGCAAGCGTGCCATATCCACGGGGCGTTTGGTCTCAATCACGCCGATGGCTCCCAAAACACGGACCTCGGCGACATTGTCGAAACCGGCAGCCGGAGCGAGCAAGCGTTCCATGTCCTTTTCTATGGCTTCGACCCGCCCTTGCCAATCCTTGGAAAGCAACAATTCAGTGGAAGCGGCTGCTACGGCACAAGCCAACGGATTTCCCATAAATGTGGGACCGTGCATGAACGCATACGGCGGATTGTCGGAAACGGTCCCCGCCACCTCTTTCGTACACAACACGGCAGAGAAGGTCATGTAGCCGCCTGTAAGCGATTTTCCTATACACATTATGTCGGGTTCAGTCCCGGACCATTCCCATGCGAACAATTTGCCTGTCCTGCCGAACCCTGTGGCTATTTCGTCGAAAATTAGCAGAACACCATGTTTCTTGCAAAGCGCGGCAGCTCCTTTCAGGTAATCCGGATTGTAAAAATACATTCCTCCCGCGCCCTGTACCACCGGTTCGAGAATCAACGCTGCGATTTCGCCGGCATGACAGGCAAGGCAGTCTTCAAGCGGCTTCAAATCCGCAGTGTCGAAAGGCTGCCCGAATTTGGATGACGGCCGCGGCAGGAAAAAACGTTTCGGCAAGGCATCCCCGAACAGGCTGTGCATCCCGGTTACGGGGTCGCAAACCGACATGGCATCCCACGTGTCGCCGTGGTATCCGCCACGAATCGTAACGAAATTCTGCTTGCCCGGCAAACCTTTGCCGTACCAATACTGCACTGCCATTTTCATGGCGACTTCCACGGCCACTGAACCGCTGTCGGCATAAAAAATCTTATCCATCGACGGCGGGCATATCTCCAACAGCAACTTTCCGAGCTCGATTGCGGGAGCATGGGTCAGTCCACCGAACATTATGTGCGACATCTTGTGCAACTGTTCTTCGACAGCGGCGTTCAGCACCGGATTGTTGTAACCGTGTATGGCACACCACCACGAAGACATGCCGTCAATAAGGCGGCGGCCGTCTTTCAAAGTAATCCACACCCCGTCGGCCCTTTCCACTTCGAATACGGGAAGCGGATTCGTCGCCGACGTATACGGGTGCCACAAATGCAGCTTGTCAAAGTTCGTATCCGGCATCTTTAATCATTTTGAAATCATCCTCCACTTTTGAACCTATCGTCGTGAGCAAATCACCGACAATAGCAGCATTTATTCCGATGAAAAGGGCTTTTTCCACCCCCTCGCGCGAAATTTTGGAACGGCCTCCGGCAAAGCGGAGAAAAGCCTGCGGATGCACGAACCTGAACATGGCCACGGCACGCAGGAACTCTTCTTCCGTCAATGGACTGCAATTTTCCAAAGGCGTGCCTTTTATGGGATGCAAAATGTTCAGGGGAATGGACGAGACTCCCGATTCTTTCAGCTTGAATGCGAATTCGACACGCTGTGCATGGTTTTCTCCCATTCCCAATATGCCGCCGCTGCAAATCTCCATTCCTGCTTCCCGTGCGTTTTCAAGTGTCTTTACCTTGTCGTCGATGCCGTGTGTGCCGCACAATTGCGGAAAATATGACGGAGCCGTCTCCAAATTGCAGTGGTAACGTCCTGCTCCCGCCGCTTTCAAGGCTTGCAAGTCCTCTGAATCCACAAGACCGAGAGAGACGCAAATACCCATTCCCGTGCTTGCCTTTAAAGCCTTTACCGTTTCGCAAATGGAAGCTATTTCTTTTTTGGAAGCCCTCTTGCCGCTGTTCACCAGGGAAAAGCGTCCGATACCCTGGCTCTCGTTATATTTCGCATGGCGCAGGCATTCCGCGCTTCCCACGAACGGATAGCATTCCACTCCGGTATCGTAAAAAGCCGACTGCGCGCACCATTTGCAATTTTCCCCGCACCTGCCCGACTTCGAGTTTATTATGGAACAGGTATCGAATTTGTGCGAAGCGCGACGGCTTGTTATTTCGTGGGCGGCATCGTACAATTCTTCCGCCCGGGCGGCTTCAATAAGCCATAGAGCTTCATCAAAAGTCGTCTCGCCGCCGCTTAAAACCTTGTTTTTTATGTCCTTGACATTGTATTCCATGTTTTTACACCTGAGACACGCGCCGCTTATTGCCTTGCCGCGTGCAAGAAAACACAAAATTAAAGGTTTTACTTGTCAAAGTGCAACAAAATCATTCCCGAATGGCATATAAAAGAAGAAATTTGCATAATTTCGTAGTCTCTATTAATTTAAACTTATCATGGCAACTGGCAGAGGTGGTTTTTCTTCAAAATTGGGTGTCGTACTTGCAACGGCGGGGTCGGCAGTAGGCTTGGGAAACATTTGGAGATTCCCGTACATTACCGGAGAAAACGGCGGCGGGGCGTTCATACTGCTGTATCTTGCCGTGATATTGTTTTTCGGCATTCCCGCGATGATGGCTGAATTCTGCATAGGCAAGACGGCCAAAGCCAACGCCTCAAAAGCCTTCGAGATAATAGCCCCGGGGTCGAAATGGTACATAGTCGGATTGATCGGGGTGATCGTGGCGGTAATCATACTCGGATATTATACCGTGGTTACAGGTTGGACCTTGGAATATCTTTTCCGTTCGGTTCTGGGAGACTTGCAAGGCAAATCGGTATTGGAATACAGCAACATGTTCGACGATTTCACCGCCGACCCGGTACGCCCGATACTGTGGACGGCAATAGTCGTCTTCCTCTCGTACCTGATAATAAGCAAGGGCGTGCAAAACGGCATTGAAAAGGCCTCCAAGGTGATGATGCCGATGCTGTTCATAGTATTGATAATACTTGCAATCCGTTCGTTGATGCTGCCGGGAGCGGCCGCCGGCATGAAATTCCTGTTCTATCCCGATTTCAGCAAACTCACGCTGCAATCGCTTTTGGACGCGGTCGGTCAAGTATTTTTCTCGATGTCCATCGGGATGGGGTGCATGATAACTTATTCTTCTTATTTCAAAAAGAATGTGGATTTGATAAAAACATCCGCTTCCGTTGCGTCGATAGACACCCTTGTTGCAATAATATCGGCAATCGTGATTTTCGGCACGATGTTCTCTTTCCACATGCAACCCGATGAACAAGGACCGGGCTTGGTCTTCAAGACCCTGCCGAACATATTCCAGCAAATGGCCGGCGGGATTGTCTGGGCGTTGCTGTTCTACATCCTGCTGTTCCTTGCTTCCATAACGTCCATAATTTCACTCTTGGAAGTAGTCATAGCCTACATAAACGAAACTTGGCATTTGTCGCGGATAAAATCCTCCCGCATAGTCTCAGCAATAACGATAGCCTTGGGCGTTTTGTCGGCATTGTCGTTCAACCTGCTGTCGTTTGTCAAAATAGGAGGCATGGGATTGTTCGACTTTTCCGATTTCATAACCGCAAAAGTGCTTATGCCCTTAGGCGGCATTGCAATGGCGATATTCATCGGTTGGCGCATGGGACGCGAGGAAGTAAAAAACGAAATAACCAATATGGGAAAATACCCTGTTGCCATATACAAGATTTACATGGTTTTGATACGCTTCGTAGTGCCCATCGGCATTACGGCCATATTCATAAGCAGCCTGCTGCCGCATTGAACGGAGGCAAGCCGCCTTTACAATCTTAATTCTTAACATATAATGGACTTCAAACGGTTTTTCCGCTTCACAAGCGGGGAAAGGAGGGGCATATACTGCCTCTGCCTGATTATCATCGTACTTGTATGCGTCAAAGCCGCACTGTCGTGGCACAATAACGAAATGGAACGGCTGCGGTCGCGGATAGTTTCCTCCGACAGTATCAAAAAGCACATATTTCGGGACAGACCCGGACAAGACAAAGGAACTTACGGCAACAACGCCTTTGATTCCGGCAAAAAAACCGCGCAAGGCGGCAACGACCATGCAAGGTATGCAGAAAAAAAAGAATCGCGGCAAACGCGATACCGGGGACATACGAAACAAGATAAAAAAGCAGATACGCCAAACAAGGACCTTGAAGAAGAAATCCGGCAATGGCAAAAAGCCGCAGTATCTTACAGCCACAACACGGAAAAGAAACGCAAGGACAAAAGCAACGCCGGGCTGATGGTAAACCTCAATGAGGCAGACACCACGGAGCTTAAAAAATTATGGGGAATTGGCAGCACGCTGTCGCGACGCATAATCCGGTTCCGCGACAAACTGGGAGGCTTTTGCGACACGAAACAACTTGCTGAAATCTACGGGTTGAAAGAAGAGACCCTTGCCGCCATGCTGCCACACGTCCATACGCAGGGCGCACGATTGCGGAAAATACAAGTAAACTCGGCGTCCGTCAGGGAAATGAAAGAACATCCCTATATCTCTTACTACATGGCAGTTGCAATAGACAGCATCAGGAAAAATTCCGCAAGCGGCACGATTACGGATTATTCCGCCATTGCCGCACACCGCGACTTCCGCAACGCCCATCCGCTGCTGAAAGAATACATAAGTTTCGAGTAAAATTCACTTTATCCGACTCTTACAACAGTGGAAAAAGAGATTCCGCTATGGTTTTGGCCAACGTTACAGGCACAGCGTTACCTATCTGCCTCATGGCTTCTGTCCATGAGCCTGTTATATGATAGTCATCTGGGAAAGATTGAATGCGCTTCGCCTCGAATGTGGTAAAGTAACGGACAGAGCCATCCTCAAACCTCACCATGTTTTCACCGCCTGGGACCCCATGATCTCCAGCTTTTATGGTTTTTGATGGCATGTCGATTTCACTGCCTGTATGTCCGTTATAGGATTTTGCCCCGGCTTGAAACACGTGTCCTTCAAACTCCGAACTGGCATTACGCTCAGGCTGTGGAAGCCCGGCAAGCGCATCGCGCACAGTTATCCACGGCTTCGTATCAGGTCGGGACAATCCATAACGCGATTCCAAACGTTTTTTTTCTTTCCTTGCAGTATCTAACTCGGATTTTGGCATTGCCATTCGGTGCCTTGTCCAATACTCACCTGTCACATATTTGTCCCAGTTTAAAGCATCCGAGGAATGTGACGGGGAAGGAAAATTCCACTCAATACCCAAATCTTCCCTGATTCCCACTATTATTACTCGTTCCCTCTTTTGGGGAACCCCGAAATCCGCTGCATTAAGAACTCTGTACACTACATTATACCGCAGACCCGAGTACTTCCCTGAAGTATGGATTCTTTCAAGCTTTGACAAGTTTTCTTTCCAATTGCCAGATTTTAATTTAACCTGAGGGTATGTCAGTTGCAATATTATATAATTAAAATATTCAGCAAACGACTTTCTAAGCAAGCCTTTTACATTTTCAAAAATGAAAGACTTAGGCATTAAATCCCGTATAGATGAAACCGCGTATGGAAACATGTCCCTCCTATCCCCCCTACTTCTGGAACTTGCTGATTTTCGCTGCGGCTTTGAAAACCACGAAGTCGGGCAAATGTTTTATCAGCGGTAGAAATATATGGTTGACAGCTCCGGGCATTATTTGTTTCTTGCCCTTGAACATCTTTTTAAGGGCAATCCTCACCAAGTCGGCCGGCGGGATGCTGACCTTGATTGCCACCGCCAATTTCCTCAAATTGGGGCTCAGGCCGTACAGCCCGGTATCGACCGCTCCGGGACACACAGCCGTTACGCTTACCCCGTAAGGGTGCAACTCGTACCACAACGAACGCGACAGGTTGAGGATATAAGATTTCGTAGCATTGTACGTGCTGATGCCCGGCAATGCCATCCACGCGCTCATCGAACTCATGTTCAATATATAACCGTGCCCGCGTTTCTTCATGTCCGCACCGAAAATCCTGCACATCTTGGTCAATGTCCTTACGTGCAAATCCAGCATCAGATCTATGCGGCGTTCGGCAGTCTCGGTCAAATCGTTATAAAAAAACACGCCGGCATTGTTTATAAGCACCTCGACTTCAATCGAATTACTTGTACAATAAGCGAACAATCTTCCGGCGGCATCGGAATCCGTCAAATCCATGTACAACGGAACAGCTTTTACGCCATGCTCCTTGCCAAGTTCCCCTGCGACTTGTGCAAGTTCCTTTTCCTGGTTGCTCACAAGCAACAAATCGTATTTATAAAACGAAGCGAGCCTTCGGGCATATTCCAACCCGATACCTTGGCTCGCCCCTGTTACCAAAGCATACATATCGGACTGTTTATTCGATACAAAGTTAGCAAATAAAAAAGGAAGCGTCCAAAATTCGGAACACTTCCTCTTACCTAAACCTTAACAAAATTCTTTATAACTTGTCAAGGGCAAAGATATGTCGGTTTTTTGATTTTTGCAAACGATTGCGCAAATTTCAAACGTTTTCAATGAGTTAAAAAACTTTAATTCTCGCACCCATCACATTATAATAACGATTACGCCGTGTTAAAATTGCGTTTTGATGAAATCTTTATCCCTGTAAAACTGCTGCCTTTCGCTTTCAAACCGTCAATTCCACTGTATTGCCTTCGGGGTCTTTCACCACGCTTTCGTAATACCCGTGGCCTGTTGTCCTTGGACGTCCGGCTATTTTGTAGCCATCGGCTTCCAATTTACGTGTGGGCATGTCGACCGTAATCCTTGCCTCCTAAAAAAGGCAATGTATGAAGCAAGCATTTATTTTTCACGCAAAAACCTATACGAAAAACACTGCGGGCGGACTTATTTTTGATGAGCGCAAACGCTTTTTTGAGTAAATTTGTACTTTACACGGACAAAAAACTGCCTACCAAAAAATCCTGCAAAAAAATGGCCAAGGAACAAGAGACACCGATGCAAAAGCAACATGCGGAAATCAAGGCGAAATATCCTGATGCGATACTGCTTTTCCGGGTCGGCGATTTTTACGAAACTTTCGGGGACGATGCAATCAAGGCATCCGAGGTCTTAGGTATTACCCTGACCAAACGCTCAAACGGGAAATCGGGGAACACTCCGCTTGCCGGATTTCCGCACCATGCAATAGACAGCTACCTTCCAAGATTGGTAAAGGCAGGTTTCCGCGTTGCCGTTTGCGACCAGTTGGAAGACCCCAAGCTGACCAAAACGTTAGTCAAACGCGGATTGACAGAATTGGTAACTCCCGGGGTTTCCTACAACAGCAATACGATAGAGCAAAAAAGCAACAATTTCGTAGCCGGGCTGCATTTCGGAAAATACCGTACAGGAGCAGCTTTCTTGGACATATCCACCGGAGAGTTCATGCTCTCGGAAGGCAACGATGCCTATATTAGGAAACTGCTGCTGAATTTTTCACCGTCTGAAATCCTATACGAACGCGGCTACACGTCGCGCATGGACGAATTGACCAAGGACAAGGTTTTCCGCTTCCAGATGGACGACTGGATTTATACCGGGGAAGCCGCTTATACCCGGCTGCTGAAACAATTCGATGTTTCCTCCCTCAAAGGGTTCGGAGTGGAAAATTTAAAAGACGGGCTGATTGCCGCAGGGTCGATACTATATTATTTGGACCAGACCCAACACCTGCAAACCGGCCATATAACGAGTTTGAAAAGAATCGACGGCGAACATTACGTATGGTTGGACAAGTTCACGATCCGCAATTTAGAAATATTCGAACCGACTTCGCCGGAAGGCAAGTCATTGTTCGACACCATAAACTGCTGCCTGACCAACATGGGAGTTCGCACATTGAAGCGGTATCTGGCGTTCCCGCTCAAAGACCTGGAAGAAATCCGTTCAAGGCAGGAGTTGGTAAAAATATTATACGACAATAAGGATTTGTCGCAAACCTTACAAGACGAATTGCCGGCAATAGGAGATTTGGAACGTTTGGCAGGACGTGCGGCAGTGGGCAGGATAAATCCGAGGGAAATAATACAGCTGAAAAATTCATTAGCCTCGATTGGCAACATAAAAGACATTTTCGAGGCTTCCGGCATTGAAAGATTGACAAGGGTTGTTTCGGAAATTGACAAATGCACCGGACTGCGCGACAAGATTGAAAGGGAAGTGAACGAAGACGCTCCCGTCAATATCGCAAAAGGCGGTATTTTCAAAGAGGGGGTCAATCCTGAGTTGGACGAATACCGCCGGTTGGCCTTTTCCGGCAAGGATTATTTGTTGCAGCTGCAACAGGCAGAAAGCGAAAGAACCGGCATTCCCTCGCTAAAAATCAGTTTCAACAATGTCTTCGGCTATTACATAGAAGTACGGAACACATACAAAGACAAAGTTCCCGAAGAATGGATCCGGAAACAGACATTGGTGAATGCCGAACGATACATAACCCCGGAATTGAAAGAATACGAGGAAAAGATCCTTACAGCGGAAGAAAAACTTTCGGCAGTGGAAAGCTCCATGTTTTCGGAATTGACCGCATACATTGCCGGCTTTACCGGAAAACTGCAAAAAAACGCCGCAATAATCTCCATGATAGACGTTCTACACGGATTCGCCATGCTTTCGCGCAAAAACAAGTATGTTTTGCCCGAAGTTTCGGACGATCTGGTCTTGGACATAAAAGGAGGCAGGCATCCTGTCATAGAAACGACAATGCGTGAAGGTGAAAGCTATATTGCCAACGACGTGCATTTGGATTGCGACAAACAACAGATAATAATAATTACCGGTCCGAACATGGCCGGAAAATCGGCATTGTTGAGACAAACGGCATTGATTACCCTGCTTGCACAAATAGGTTGTTTCGTACCTGCCGACAGTGCCCGCATAGGATTGGTGGACAAGATATTCACCCGCGTGGGGGCAAGCGACAACATCTCGATGGGGGAATCCACCTTCATGGTTGAAATGACCGAAGCCGCCGGCATACTGAACAATCTTTCAGCACGCAGCCTTGTGCTTTTCGACGAATTGGGGCGCGGCACAAGCACATACGACGGCATATCGATAGCATGGGCGATTGTCGAGTACATCCATGAACATCCCACCGCAAAGGCCCGTACTCTTTTTGCCACGCATTACCACGAACTGAACGAGATGGAGAAAGATTTTGCCCGCATAAAAAACTACAACGTATCGGTAAAAGAAAACGATGGCAAGGTAATTTTCCTGAGGAAACTGGTACGTGGCGGCAGTGAACACAGTTTCGGCATTCACGTGGCAAAAGCCGCCGGCATCCCTCCGAGCATAATAAGACGGGCGAACGACATACTTGAAAAGTTGGAAGGCGACAGGCAACCGAAAGACAATCTGGCAAAACCAGTAAAGGGTCTCGGCCGCCGGCGCGAAGGCTACCAACTCAGCCTTTTCCAAATGGAAGACCCTGCAATGGAACAAATCCGGGAAATTCTTGCAGGAACGGACATTAACAATATGACACCTGTGGAAGCCTTGAACAAACTTTCCGACATCATAAGGATAATCGACTGACCACATCCGCCCGATACGCGGGACGATGCAACTCCATTGCATGTCTTTTGCCATATCTTTGCGGACAACATAAGTTGTAAATTCCAAAACGAAAAATGAAAACTTCAACATTCCCTATAATAGGAATGAGTTGCGCCGCCTGCGCCGCCCGCGTGGGCAAAGCCTTGAACGAATGTCCGGGCATAGCAAAAGCCAACGTGAATTTTGCCTCACAAACGGCATACGTGGAATATGACGAGAACGTCGCCTCTGCCGAAACCATACGGGCCGCCGTAATAGCTGCCGGCTACGACCTGTCTGTCTCCGAAGGCGCGAAAGCCGCCTCCGCCGTAAAAACAGCAAGAGCCGAGGCATATCACCGGCTTCTTATGGAAACCGTATGTGCCGTGCTATTTGCCGTTCCCATAATGATATTGAGCATGGTTTTCCCGGATTCGGGATTCGTGGGAATCATCGTCTGGCTGCTTTCGACGGTAACCGTATTCGTTTTCGGCCGCAGGTTTTTCACGAACAGCATCCGCCAGTTGGCCCATGGTGCCGTAAACATGGATACTTTGGTCGCTTCCAGCACTTCAATAGCTTATTTTTTCAGCGTTTTCAACCTGTTTTATCCCGAATTTTGGACTTCGCGGGGATTGGAAGCCCATCTGTATTTCGAATCGGCAAGCATGATAATAGCGTTCATCCTGATCGGCCGATGTTTGGAGGACCGTGCAAAACAAAAAACCTCTGATGCCATCGAAAAGCTGATGACTTTGCAGCCCGATACCGTGCGTGTCGAACGGAACGGCAAGGAAGAGACATTGCCACTTGCGGAAGTCGTTCCCGGCGACATTGTCATAAGCACGGCAGGAAGCCGTGTGGCATTGGACGGCACTATAATATCAGGTGAAACTTATATTGATGAAAGCATGCTTACGGGAGAACCTGTCGCGGCATACAAAGCCAGCGGCGACAAGGTTTTCGCAGGAACGGTAAACCTGCGCGGCGGCATAAGGTTCATCGCCGAAAAAACGGGGGACGACACGGTTCTCGCCCACATAATAAAAATGGTGGAAACCGCGCAAGGCAGCAAAGCCCCGGTAGAAAAGACAGTGGACAAAGTCGCTGCCGTTTTCGTTCCTGTAATTATGGGTATCGCGGTGCTGAGTTTTGCCATGTGGTGGGCTTTTGCCCCGGTAGACGGATTTACCCACGGGCTTCTCGCGATGGTTACCGTACTCATAATAGCATGTCCGTGCGCCTTGGGCCTGGCCACCCCGACCGCGATAATAGTCGGCATAGGCAAAGGTGCCGAAAACGGCATACTTATCAAAGACGCGACCGCGCTGGAAACCGCCTGCAAGATAAAAACAGTGGTGTGCGACAAGACCGGAACGCTTACGGAAGGAAAACCTGTAGTCAATGCGGAATTTTGGACAATCAAGGACGACAAACAACTCCGCAACATATTTTTCAGCATGGAAAGGCTTTCGCAACATCCGTTGAGCGAAGCAATCACGGACTTTTTGGATGCAGAGGAATGCAAGTTGGATTCGTGCTCGGAATTCGCCGGCAAAGGCATGAAAGCCGAGGCGGGGGGCAAGACGTATCTCGCCGGCAGCGACAAGCTGATGCGCGGATACGGCTTGGAATTGCCCGATGAAATCGGGCAATATGCCGAGGCGCTGCGGCGCGGGGGCGCGTCCACGGTCTTTTTTGCCGAAGACTCGCGGGTAGTCGCAGTCGTCGGGGTCAGCGACAAACTGAAAAGTTCCGCGCCCCGCGCAGTTGCCGCCCTCCGCGAAATGGGCATAAACGTGGCAATGCTCACGGGCGACAACGCAACTGCTGCACGGGCAATAGCCGCGCAAGCCGGCATAGACAATGTGGAAGCTGGCGTTTTACCCGATGAAAAGGCGCGTTTCGTGCAGCAGTTGCGTTGTCGCCCGTGAGCATTGCCACGTTTATGCCCATTTCGCGGAGGGCGGCAACTGCGCGGGGCGCGGAACTTTTCA
>JADIMR010000027.1 GCA_017694565.1 Candidatus Enterocola intestinipullorum
GGCTTTGGAAGGTGCGGATTTCGTATATGCGAAAAACTGGTCCGCATACCGCGACCCCAATTACGGGCAAATAATCAGCAAGGACATGACGTGGACAATTACGGCAGACAAAATGAAACTGACCGACAACGCATTTTTCATGCATTGCCTGCCCGTGCGCCGCAATATGATAGTGAGCGACGAAGTGATAGAAAGCCCCCGCTCGATCGTGATTCCCGAAGCCGCCAACCGTGTCGTTTCCGCACAAACGGTAATGAAGAGGATTTTGGAAAGCTTGTAAGCCCCCTTGCTCCATAACACAAAAAAGTCCGGCTTCTCAAGAGCCGGACTTTTTTATTCGTCTTCCAAGAATATTTCCAACCTGAAATCCTTGCCGTCCCAAAGGCCGTAAGAAAAATTATTGACCCAGTCGCCGAGATAGACCACGCGGCTGCCGTTTGCAAGTTCCAAGTCGAGCATGACGTGGCGGTGTCCGAAAATAAAGAAATCGATTTTTTCCGTTTTGATTTTCTCCTTGGCAAAGCGCACGAGATATTCCTTGTCTTCGCCCAAGTAAGACGGTTCTTCCTTATGCTTGTGCAAACGGTTGTAGCGCGACCATGCCAGTCCGAATTTCAGGTTTATCCAAGGATGCAGGGTGCTGTATATCCTGCGTATGGCATCATTGTGGAAAACCCACTGCATCAATCTTACCGAAACAGGCCGGTAGCCGTCCATATCGCCGTGGGACAAATAAAAAATCTTGCCGTCAATCTCCGATAAAACGGGCTTTTTATACACCTTGCATCCTATTTCCTGTTCCAAGTAACCGTATGTCCAAATATCATGGTTGCCGATAAAAAAATGCAGGTTTACCCCGCTGTCGGACAACTCCGCCATTTTTCCCAAAAGACGCACGCTTCCCTTGGGCACGACATAGCGGTATTCATACCAGAAATCGAAAATATCGCCCATGAAGTATATGTCGGAAGCCGAGTCCTTGACGCTGTCTAAAAAACGCACAAGTTTCTTTTCCCTTTCTCGGTCGTCGGTAAATGCGGTGCCGCCCAAATGCGCGTCCGAAATGAAATACCTGTTTTTGCCATGTTCCATAACAGAAGCAAAGTTATGCAAGTTTTACTGCCCGCAATGCCTTACAATTGGAAAAAAATCAGATATTTGCAATAAGAAGCAGAAATGTTCGAAGCCATATACAAAGGTTTTCTAATCGGGCTTTGCACCTCCATACCAGTAGGTCCGATTGCTATCTTGTGCATTCAGAGGACTTTGCACAAAGGGCGGTGGCACGGTTTTTTCTCCGGGCTCGGGGCGGCGACATCCGATTTCCTTTACGCTTTGGTGGCTCTGTTGGGTCTGTCGTTCGTGATGGACTTCGTGCGAAGCCACGAATTGGTAATCCAGATAGTGGGAAGCGTGGTAATAATGGGATTCGGTGCCCATATCTTCTTCCAGAACCCGTCAAAGCAGCTCAAAAAAAACAACCAGGCAAAAAACACCTATCATCAGGATTACATCAGCGCGTTGGGGCTTACTATTACGAATCCCCTCATGATTTTCTTGTTTTTGGGACTTTTCGCCCAATTCTCCTTCGTCTCCGCCGAATCTTCCACCGCTTCCGTGATTTTCGGAATGATGTCCGTCTTCATAGGCTCGGCCACGTGGTGGTTCCTGCTGACGTTCATCGCGGATCTTTTCAAAAGCAGGCTTAACATACGAGGCTTGCGCTTTTTAAATAAGATTGCCGGTTCGCTTATAGCAGTAATAGCTTTGGCAGGATTGATTTTATCCCTTACCGGCAATTCACTATCCTCCAATTTATGATTGCCACGGTTTTTTCCCTGTTAATGATTCCATACGCGGCAATCATCATTTACTACGCATTCGTCCTTTTCACGAATTCGGACAGGAAGCCGGACGACAAAAGATTCAAACATACCAATGCGAAAGTCGCAGTCATAATCGCGCTGCGCAATGAAGAACGGAACATTGCCGCAGCAATCGATTCCATCCTCGGACAAAAATACCGGGATTTTGTCCTGTACCTCGTAAACGACGACAGTACGGATAAAAGTCTCGAAATAATAAACGGCTACGCGGACAAATACGACAACATAACAGTGCTGCAAGCAGATGGAAAAGGCAAGAAACAGGCGATAAGGCAGGCGTTGGAACATGCCGCTGAGGATTATATCGTCTGTACTGATGCCGACTGTTCCGCATCTGCGGAATGGCTTTCGACCATTACAGGGTATCTCGTTTGCGAAAATGCAGATCTGGTAATCGCCCCGGTCATAATGGATGGCGGCGCGGGGGCGTTCCAAGTTATGGACAACATGAGCCTGCAAGCCGTTACCGCCGCCAGCGCCTTGGCGGGCGACCCTACAATGGCAAACGGCGCAAACATGGCCTTTCGCCGGCAGGCTTACATGGAATCGTCCAACGGCCTGCACTTCGAGCAAGCTTCAGGGGACGACATGTTCCTGCTTGAAAGCATAAAACGCAAAAAAGGAAAAATATGCTATGCTTATTCACGAAAGGCAATAATAAAGACACAAGGGGCAAGCAGCATTCGTGAATTCTTCAATCAACACGCCCGATGGCTTTCGAAAGCCGGGGCTTATTCCGATAAAAGCATAATAGCTTTGGGAACGGTGGTTTGCCTTGCCCAAATCTTACTTGTCGCCGCGCTCGCAGCCGGCATTAACCAACCGCAGTTCCTGTGGACTTGGGTAGTCAAACTTGTCCCGGACTTTCTTTTATTGCTGTCATGGGCGCGATTTACCGGGCAATATTATTTTGCAGCATATTTCATTCCGGCAAGTATCGCTTATCCGTTTTACGTGGCCGGGGTATTTTTTTACAGCATCCTTGCAAAACCAATATGGAAAAATCGTATTTTAGAGATATGAAAAAACTGATTTTCTTGTGTATCGCCGCTTTGGCTGCCGTTTCCTGCAACAACGCCGGCACGAAATCCGGAAAAGATGGAAAAGACAAGGCAGTAGAATCCGGAATTCCTGTTTTCAATTCCGACAGTTGTTACGCCTTTGTGGAAAAACAGACAGAGTTCGGCCCCCGCGTCCCGGACAGCAACGCGCATTCCGAATGCGCAGCTTATTTCAAGGATTTCTTCAACCGTTTAGGTCTTGAAACTGAAATCCAGGAAGCCGAACTGACCGCATGGGACGGCAAGGTGATAAACGCGAAAAACATAATCGCATCGGTGAACCCGGAAGCAAAAGCCCGTATCTTCATTTGCGCCCATTGGGATTCCCGTCCATGGTGCGACGAGGATCCGGACCCGGCCAATCACGGATTGCCCGTCATGGGTGCCAACGACGGGGCAAGCGGGGCAGGCGTGATAATGGAACTTGCCCGCATGACAGCAGCCACGCCTCCGGCAATCGGTGTGGACTTCATACTTTTCGATGCCGAGGATTACGGCAATCCCGCAAAAGAAGCCGACAGCTATTGCCTCGGGTCGCAATATTGGGCCCGCAACTTGGACAAAAGCGCGTACAAGCCCAATTTCGGCATTTTGTTGGATATGGTCGGAGCGGAAGACGCGATATTCTTCCGGGAAGGAGTATCGGAACAATACGCTTCATTTGTCAACGAAATGGTGTGGCGCAGGGCACACGAACTCGGCTACGCTTCAAAATTCGTAAACAAGAAGGTCGGCGGCATAATCGACGACCATTATTTCATAAATTCGATAAGCGGCATCCCATGTATCGACATAATAGATTACAACGATGAACGAGGATTCCCGTCCGTGTGGCACACGAGCGGCGACACGATGGAACACATTTCAAAAAGCACGTTGTCGGTTGTCGGGGACGTTCTTACGCACATAATTTACGAACTGCGATAAAGAACATGCTTTTACCGTATTATAAAAAGGGAGTTTTGGAATGCGGCTGCGACGAAGCCGGCCGTGGCTGCCTTGCAGGGCCTGTTTTCGCGGCAGCCGTAATATTGCCGCCCGCTTTCGAATGCCCCGGATTGGACGACTCCAAGAAATTGGACGAAAGAACCCGGAACAGGCTGCGTCCGATAATCGAAAACAACGCCGTGGCATGGGCGGTGGCAAAATGCGACGCAGACAGCATTGACGAATATAACATCTTGTACTGCTCGTTGCTTGCCATGAACAAAGCAATCCGGAACTTGAAGGTAAAGCCGGAATTCCTGCTCATCGACGGCAACCGCTTCCGCAATTCCACGGACATCCCTTTCCAATGCGTGGTAAAGGGCGACGGCAAATACATGTCGATAGCGGCTGCTTCTATATTGGCGAAAACCCACCGCGACGAATATATGTCGGAGCTGCATGAAAAATTCCCCATGTACGGATGGGACAAGAACAAAGGCTATCCCACCGCCGCCCACCGCAAGGCCATTGCCGAATACGGAGCTTGCAAGGAACACCGCAAGACTTTCCGCCTGCTCGTATGACTTTTTTCACTATCTTTACTTTTTATCCCTGTAATATAGAAAAATGGAAAGCGTGAAATTGACCGCAAGCGACGGTTATGAACTCTGCCTCAATATATACGAAGCCCAAAAACCGAAAGCTTGCATACAGATATTGCACGGCATGGAAGAGCATCAAGGACGATACCGGGATTTTGCCGGAATGCTCGCCGCCGCAGGTTACACCGCGATAACTTCCGACATGCGCGGACACGGTGCCAATGCCCCGGTTTTCGGCTTTTTCAAGGAGAAAAACGGTTGGAAATACCTTTTGGACGACCAAAAACGCATAACCGCTTATATCCGCGAAAGGTACGGAGTAGAAAAAATAGCGGTTTTTGCCCATTCCATGGGGACAATCATAGCCCGTAACCTATTGCAGTGCGAATCGCATAATTATTCCAAAGTGATTTTGTCCGGGTATCCTTATTGTCCGGCAATCCTGCCCTTGGGTATTTTTTTGGCAAAAACCATCAAGGCTTTCCGTGGCCCGGAATACGTTTCCACATGGATGCAGACATTGGCCTTGGGCGACTTCAACCTGAAACTCGGCGAAACAAAAACCGACTACGACTGGCTCAGCGCGAATGAAAAAAATGTGCAAAGCTACATTGAAGACCCTCTTTGCGGGCATGTGTTCACCATATCCGGATTCTGCGACTTGTTCGCCTTGTTGAAAAACATGAACAATCCCGACAACTACAAAAACATTGACGAATCACTACCGATTTTGGCCATACGCGGGGAAGAGGACGCATCGACGGGATACGAAAAAGGCAGCAGGGACAGCATCCTTACCCTGACACGTGCTGGCTTTATGAACATCAGCCGCATAGTGTACAAGGGAATGCGGCACGAGGTGCTCAACGAAACGAATAAGGAAAAGGTCTACAAAGACATACTCGCTTTTTTGAAAGAGGGCAAATAACCGCTGCAATTCCAACAATTTTTTGTACTTTTGTATGTTTGCGCACCCGACGGCGGTTTTGCGCATACGATACTGGCAAAGAAATATTTTCAAAATATGGACGAAGAAAAGCAGAGCACACAGACAGGCAATTACGGTGCGGACAACATCACCGTATTGGAGGGTTTGGAAGCGGTGCGCGTACGCCCCGCTATGTACATAGGCGACATAAGCCAAAAGGGCTTGCACCATTTGGTTTATGAAGTAGTGGACAACTCCATAGACGAGGCCTTGGCAGGCTATTGCAAAAACATAGAAGTAACCATCAACGAAGACAATTCGATAACCGTCAAAGACGATGGCCGCGGCATCCCCGTCGACATGCACAAGAAAGAGGGGAAATCGGCATTGGAAGTGGTAATGACCATATTGCACGCCGGTGGCAAATTCGACAAGGGAACATACAAGGTGTCCGGCGGCTTGCACGGCGTGGGCGTATCGTGCGTGAACGCCCTCTCCACCATGCTGCGTGCCGAAGTCCGCCGCGAGGGCAAGGTTTACATGCAGGAATACCACTGCGGCAAACCCGTCGAACCGGTGAAAGTAATCGGTGAGACCGATGAAACCGGCACGACCGTAACATTCCTTCCGGACAAGAGCATTTTTACAGTTACCGAATACAACTACGACATACTTGCCAACAGGCTGAGGGAACTGGCATACCTCAACGCCGGCATACACCTCACCCTTACCGACCGCCGCGACAAAGACGAGGACGGTAATTTCAAAAGCGAAACATTCTATTCGAAGGACGGTTTGAGGGAATTCGTGTTGTTCATAGACGAGGCAAGGGAAAAACTTTTTGACGAAGTCATCCACATAACCACCGACAAATACGATACCCCCGTGGACATAGCGATGATTTACAACACGGGATATAACGAAAACATCCACTCCTACGTAAGCAACATCAACACGATAGAGGGCGGCACGCACCTGACCGGTTTCAGACGCGGACTTACGCGCACACTTAAAAAATATGCCGAAAACGACCCGGTGGCAAAAAAATCCCTCGAAAAACTGGAAAAACAAAAAGTGGAACTCGACAGCAACGACTTCCGCGAAGGCCTTACCGCCGTCATCTCGATAAAAGTGGCCGAACCCCAGTTCGAAGGACAGACCAAAACAAAACTCGGCAACAACGAGGTAATGGGATCGGTAGACATGGCCGTAAGCGAAGCCTTGGGCAACTATTTGGAAGAGCATCCGGCAGAAGCCCGCAAAATTGTGGAAAAGGTGTGCCTTGCCGCAACTGCGCGCCACGCCGCGAACAACGCCCGCAAAATGGTGCAACGCAAGAGCGTGCTCAGCGGCGGCGGGCTTCCCGGCAAGTTGGCCGATTGTTCAAGCAAGGACCCGTCCGAATGCGAACTGTTTCTCGTGGAGGGGGACTCGGCAGGCGGCACCGCGAAATTGGGACGGGACAGGCACACGCAAGCCATCTTGCCCCTTCGCGGTAAAATCCTGAACGTGGAAAAAGCCATGCAGCACCGCGCTTTCGAAAGCGAGGAAATCCGCAACATCTATACGGCCTTGGGAGTAACAATCGGCACGGCCGACGACAGCAAGGCCCTGAATATGGAAAAACTGCGCTACCACAAGGTAATAATCATGACCGATGCCGATGTGGACGGCAGTCATATAGCGACGCTTATCCTCACGTTCTTCTTCCGCTACATGAAGGAACTCATCGAAGGCGGGCACGTTTATTTGGCAACTCCCCCGCTTTACCTCTGCAAAAAAGGGAAAATTGAAGAATATTGCTGGACGGAGCAGCAACGCCGCAGCTTCATAGACAAATACGGCGGCGGCAGCGAAAGCGGCCTTCACATCCAACGCTATAAAGGTTTGGGAGAGATGAACGCCGAGCAGTTGAAAACCACCACCATGAGCAAGGAAAACCGCACGCTGCGGCAAATCACAATCGAGAATGCCGCCGCCGCCGACCACATCTTTTCCATGCTTATGGGCGATGACGTGGCACCGCGCCGCGACTTTATTGAAGCTAACGCGACATACGCAAGAATAGACGCATAATAGGATGAATATCTGCGTTTTCTGTTCATCGAGCGACAACTTGGACAGCGGTTGTTACACCGCAGCCGAAGCACTTGGCTCATGGATTGGGGAAAACGCGCACACGCTTGTTTACGGCGGCAGCGAAAAAGGGCTGATGAAAGCCTGTTCCCATGCCGCCAAAAAGGCAGGCGCGAAAATCACCGCCGTCGTGCCGCCTTTTGTAAAGGAAAGCGGGCTGTTGAATCCCGACATAGACAACATGGTCTTCGTCAACAACCTTGCCGAAAGAAAAGCGGAAATGATCCGCATTTCTGATGTTTTCATTGCCCTGCCCGGCGGCATAGGCACATTGGACGAAGTTTTCAGCGTCGCGGCCTGCAACGTAGTCGGGGAATGCGGGAAACCAATCCTGCTCATGAATCTCGAAGGCATTTACGACGATTTGAGAAACCTGCTCGCGAAACTTGAAAAGGAACGCCTCTTGCGCCCTGAAAATATGAAACACATACATTTCTGCAACACGCTGCAAGAGTGTACCGATATGATTCGAAACAAGATTTTACCTTAAAAAAGTTTTTATTACCGGCATTTAAAAAAATCTACCCGCAAACATGATTCCCGCTACCGCCACCAGTTGCTGCAAGAACATTATTTCATGGATTTTTGCAGCGGCTGCATTGTTTTATTTCATAATGTTACCATGGATGCACCATCCTACCCAAAGGGTCGCATTCATCATCTTTTACTCTGCATTCTTACTGGACTTCGTAATTAATAAACGGTACAAGGAAATAACTTTTTCCAAAACAAGTATCTTATACGTCTGTTTCATCGTATACTTCTTGTTAGTCGCGGCTTCCGCACTGTTCGAACAAGACCCGCGACATGCCGGGAGCATAATTGAAGGACGCCTGTCATTTTTGGGAATAGGAATTGTCGGACTTTTAGGCGGATTAAACGACAAAATCAAAGTAAACCATTTCGCTTACGCCGGAACCATCATGTCCCTGATCTGCATAATACATGTTTTGAACTTGATGGGATGGTCGGTTTTTTGGGAAAATCCGACGAGGTTCGAAATTTTCAATGATTTCCGGCATCACAACATAAACGCCCACATGGGATTTAATTTTTACCTGCTTTTATCGGTAATCCTGACTTATTGCACGGCAAAAAAAACTGGCAGCTACGGCAAGCTTGACAAAGCGATGACATGGTTCTGCTCCGTATCATCGATTGTTTTGCTTTGGTTCGTAATCAACTCGCAAGGACGCATAGGCATGGTCCTTGCTATTTTGCTGATTTTGTTCATTGTGGCAGACGTATTGAAACACAAACCCGTTTTTTTGGGAAGCGCGGCATTCATCATCGTTCTGGCAGCCGTCATGGTCATAATCAACGAACCCCGTTTCAGCGCGGAAAGTTTGACTGAACAAAACCCGAGATTGGCGATTTGGGAACTGTCTTGGGAAAAAATATGCGAAAAACCAGTATCCGGTTACGGGAGCAGCAGCGCGTATTGCGTTTTAAAGGACGAGTTCTTGACCGAGCAATGGAAAAGCAGGATTAACGACGGCATGATTTACGATTGCCTTGCCCAAGACGGGTGGTGGGCGGCACACAGCCACAACCATTTGTTGCAAAGTTGGCTGGAACTCGGCATTCCGGGATTGTTGGTCAGCCTTGCCATAATGTTGTTGCCATTCTTCTGCCTCAGGCGCGACAAATTGTTTTTAACTTTCTGCCTGGCGTTTCTATTCATCGACTTACAACTAATGACAGATGTAATCGATGGCTCGTATTCAGCAAAACATTTTTGCTTTTATTATCTGATGATGTTAAGTTTGCAAGGCGATAAAAGACCTTTGGCCAACACATCGGGACAATGAAACGGTTATTAGTACACTTGCACCTTTATTACGCCGCGCAATGCGATTATTTTGTGGAAAAATTACAGAATATATCGGGTTGCGAATGGAAACTGTTTGTAACAATGCCGGTTTACTACAAAAAAGAAGCCGAGATACTTAAAAATGCGCATGAACAAACGGAAATAATCATAACAGAGAATTATGGGGCAGACATCTGGCCTTTCATAAAACTGATTCAGGAAACTGATTTAAATGAATATGATTATATCTTGAAGTTGCACACTAAAAGTTATAATCCCAACGGAAGTCGCGTAAACGGTATATGGTACAAAGGATACGAATGGCGTAACGCAATGGTCGAAAGTTATCTTAAAGACGATTCCACTTTCCTCCATGCCATCCGTATGTTGGAAGAGTCTCCAAAAAACGGAATGGTCTGCAATCCTCTATTTTATAAAGTCATTTCCGAAGGAACACCTGAGGACACTATCCTCTTGCAAAAAGAACTCAAACGGCTAAATTTACACGTTTCCAATCGGCACTATTGCATTGGAAGCATATTCCTTGCACGCAGCAATGCCTACAAATTATTGCAAACACCTCTTATAAATGTAAATCTTTTTAAAGATAAATTCATCTCACACAAACACGGTTCAAAAGCACATGTATACGAACGTATCATATCGTTGGTAATTTATGCCTCCGGCATGAAAATCGTCTGCCTTAAAGGTCATCCATTGAAAACCCTATATATAAAACTAATAATAGAAAAAATACAACCCTTTATGGAAAAAATATTTTCCATAAAACGATACGGGGCAGAATGCCGAAAGATAATGACCATATTCGGCATAAAAATTCCATTGGAATGAATTTGACACGATTGCGATATAAACTGGAAGCCGTACTGCACGGGCATATACTAAACATGCCTTGGCATAATCGCATGTCGAGACGAAAAAGGAGGGGGGAGGCAAATCAAAAATATATATGCCGGTACCTATGCCGCTATGCTCCTTATATAAAAGACATACCGGAAGACGATGACGCAAACATTCAAACGGAAAAGGAACGGATTTTCAGTATCTGGCTGCAAGGAGAGGACAACGCGCCCAAGCTTATAAAAAGTTGCTTTGCAAGCATCCGCGACCAATGCCAAATACCACTCGTCGTATTGGATTCGGAAAGCTTGCACCAGTGGATAAACCTTCCTGACCACATAATCAAGAAATGGCAAGAGGGCAAAATCGGCAATGCACATTTTGCAGATATATGCCGGGTTGAATTGTTATACCGATACGGCGGCGTTTGGATGGATTCCACGTGCTTCGCTACAAGCAAGATTCCACAAAAAATAATGGATGAGGATTTCTTCATCTATATGTGCAATTCAATGCTTATCAGCTACTCTTTTGTGCAAAACTGTTTCTTCCGGGCAAAAAGGCATAATTATCTTCTGAAAGTGTGGCGTGCCGCAATATTTACATATTGGGAACACGAAAACAGCATGGTAGACTATTTCGCCCACCAGCTATTATTTAAAATATCCGTAGAAAACAACATTAAAGCCGGCAAGTATTTTGCCCTAATGCCTAAAATAGAACAAGAACCGACACATGCGTTATGGTGGAATTACAGGGACAAACCATTCGACAGCGATTTGTTCAACAAAATAACTTCGGGTGCATTTTTCCAAAAAACCGAATACAAGTCCAATTCGGCACGAAACCCCGCCAAGGGCAGTTTTTCATACATCATGCAAAATAAAATGTACGATACATGACAAACAGATTGTTTCTTTTGGCAGCATACGATTCCCAAAACATCGTAGGAACGGCATTGTCATATTATGTACTTGAACTATCGAAATTGGGAGATGTCGTATTATTCATGGATAACGATATGCCCGGCGACGGCGAACTTGGAAAAATATCCGGACATATCGCATTGTTCGGAGCTGAACGCCATTCGGAATATGATTTCGGTTCATACAAACGAGCTTATGCAATTGCTAAAAAAAAACTTGCACTTGACCAATACAAATATTGCTATCTCCTTAACGATTCCGTCTACGGTCCGTTGTTTCCATTGAAAAAATACATGGAAGACATGGAAGCTTTGAACAAAGATGCTTTCGGTATGGTTTTCAATCCCAATCATAAAGAACCGCATTTACAGTCATGGTTCATTGGCATGAACCACAAAGTGTTTACATCATCTTGGTTCGAAAATTTCCTCAATAATGTAAAAGCCGAAGAGAACAAAATCGAAGTTTGCAGAAAATACGAAAACGGATTAACAAATCTGCTTTGCGAAAATAATTCAAGTATCGGATTCCTATTCAAGATAGGAGGCAAGAAAATTTACAACAATGTAAAATCCTTATACAATCAAGGTCTGCCATTCATAAAGAAAAACGCATTTATCCGGCACAACGGATCATTGTGTAACCAACTGCAATATATATTAAGTAAATGCGAACCGCAACTACGTGAAGCAATATTGGACGATGCAAACAGGATATACGGACCTGTATACGTTTCCAAATTACTATCGGCAACTCCGTTAGATGCCTTAATAAGATATATGATATATTTATCGAAAAAGGTCAGGACAGCTTCTTAAACAACCTTTCCCAACTGTCCGCCACGTTTTGCAAGGAAAACGTTTCTTTTATATGCCTGAAAGAAGCCTTTGAATATTCCATTCTGGTTTCTTCCGACATCATCAAACCATTCAAAGCGGAAGCGAAAGCATCTATATCCCCGTCTTTGACCAATATGCCCGTAGTGCCATCAATGATTATCTCTGACGGCCCTGTCTCGCAATCGAAACTTACGGCAGGCAAGGCGCAAGCTTGGGCTTCTATAAGAACCAATGGCAAACCCTCAAAACGCGAAGTCATTGCATATATGCCCGAATTTGCGAATAAATCCACGATATTGTCCGACGGCGGCATAAGCATTACCGATTCCTGCAAGCCGGAATCATCTATCATTTTCTGCAATTTCCGTTTCCACTTACCTTTGCCTACTATATGAAGTTTCCAATCGGACTTGTCCTCAATCCTTGCCCATGCCTTAATCAACAAATCAAATCCCTTTTGTGCCGTATATCTTCCAACAGCTACCACAATATGCGTTTGAGGGAACTTGTATTCGGGGACTTCGAACGATACGGGATTAGGGATACAAAGAACATTTTCTGCTCCATACCGTAAACGGTAACCCTCGGCATCACGCTGTGTCAATGTAACCACCATCGCTCCCTTTTTGGCAACAATCCTACGAGAAAGCCTTTGCATGAACCGGGATTCTTGCGGCACGAAAGTATTGAAATGTTCCCAATATATGGTCTTGTAGGGTAAATAAGCAGGAATACGCATCAGAGCCCGGGAAGCATCTACCACGATAAGCAAATCAGGAGTTATCTTTGAAAACAACCTACTTAGCAAAAACAATCGCCTGACATCGCGATACGGAAAAATGCTATTGTCGTTTCCCTTATGCACATAATGCAACCTCACCTGTTCCAATGGCTGGAAAAACGGCTTGTTATTTCCGACCAACGACACTATATGGACCTCGTATCCCCTGCGAACGAACTCATTTGCAAGAACTATGGTAACGCGCTCGGTTCCTCCCACATTATCAATGGCTTTTGTAAGAAAGGTTATTTTCACGATTCTAAAAACAAATATTATTAAGTAATGTATCTACAAAGATAGACCTTGCATAAAACTATACAAACAATAAATAATTATTAACTTCGGACTTTGATTCAATATTGTTATTTACAATAAAAGCAACTCAATGAAAACACACGCCTATCTCATACTCGCCCATCACCATTTCGGGCAACTTCGCAAACTCGTGGAGCTTTTGGACGACCCACGCAACGACATTTTCGTTCACGTGGACAAGAAATCGGCATTCGACCCGTCGGAATGGAAAGACGTGTGCAAACAATCCGAACTTGTTTTCATTGAAAACAGGATTTCGGTGAATTGGGGCGGTGTAAGCATAATGCGCAGCGAACTGTCCTTACTGAAAGCAGCAACCGCAAAAAATCATTACAAGTACTACCACCTGCTTTCCGGCATGGACCTGCCGATAAAAACGCAAGACGAGATTCACGATTTCTTCGAAAAAAACGACGGGAAGGAATTCCTTAATTACTGGCATTTCAAAAAAACCACCCAATCACGCTTCCGCTATTACACCTTGTTCCCCGAAGGTGCGGGCAAATTCCACACGAACCTTGCCAACAACATTTTCAAAGGATTGCAAATGCTTGTCGGGTATCAAATAAACAGGGACGTGAATTTCAAGTTCGCCTCACAATGGTTCAGCATAACCGACGAATGCGCCCGATACGTCATTTCAAAAGAAGATTGGTTGGAAAAAGTATTCCGGCACACGAACACATGCGATGAAATCTTCCTTGCCACATTGGTCTGGAACTCTCCTTTCCGCGAAAGACTATACGTCAAGGAACCGGTAGAAGAGCATATCGTGAACGAGAGCAACATGAGGTTCATAGATTGGACACGTGGCGAAAGCATACGCCACCCGTGGACATTCCGCATAAGCGACTGGGATTTGCTTATGAGCGTACCGCATTTTTGGGCACGCAAATTTGATGACAGCGTAGATGCGGAAATTATCGATAAGATTTACACGAATTTGCTTTCTGACAGAAAATAATCGAATAGTAAGGGATTACAGCACATCCTTGAACCTTTCGGGAATTTTTACCACCAAACGCCAAAATGCCATGGATGGTTTATTCATGGCATAAACCGGACGTAAGAGCGTTTGCGTGATTCTTGCCGCTTTCAGGAAGTTCTCTCCACGCGCTTTCTTCGTGCTTACCAAACGGATGGGGCGGAATCTTTTCTTCAAATGCCTTGCCCATCCTGCTTTTATGCGGTCCTTGTCGGCAAACCGGGAGTTTAGGATTCTCGCGTCGGAACTTCCGAAATGAAAAAGATACAGATTAGGGTCTATGTGGAAATTATGTCCTTTGAATCTGTGGAAACCCGAACCCCAACGTCCACGGCGGGCGATTACCACAGGTTTCGTATAACGTGAACACACGTATGCATAGGAACGCTGCCGCAAGAATTTCTTATCTGCCGAAAGATTGCCTTCCTCCCCGATTCTCTGCCCCACGTCCATGCCTAATCCGGACAAACAGTATTTGATATCCGCTTCGCTCAGATATGATGCCAGTGATTTTCCCGTCTGGGGATCCACTACCAAAAATTCATCCGCGTCGCAGCCGATTACCAAATCATACCGTCCGAACAATTCACGGGCTTTGGACGAAATAAATTCTATCCTGCGTTTGTCATCCTTTGCCACTACACGGAAAACCTTGCTGCATTTCTCTATATTGGCCCTTCCTGCCTTGGCCGGCAGCTCTTGGTCTTCCCCGTCCAAAAAAACATAGAGATTTTCTTCCCCGAACTGCGCCCCGTAATATTCTATCCATTTGTTGAGAAAGAATTCATCATTACGGGCCATCGTTATGGCGCATATTTTTTTCATTTCAAGGCAGTATGCAAATTGGTTAGCTAAATTAAACTTCAAATTTGCACAAATTATCTTTCAAAGCAAAATATGCGGCAATATTTCTGCCTGAATGCAGGGTTCGCAACATCCGCAATATGAATATGAACGAAATAATTAGTACTTTTGCTTTTGTTTTGCATGCGACAAATATGCACACTTCATTCACCGCGCCAATCGACAAGGAATTCAGGGAGTTCGAAAGCTTGTACAAGCAAGCGCTTTCCGCCGACAACACCACGTTAAGCAAAATGTTTGACATGCTGTATAGCTCCACGGGCAAACAGATGCGCCCTGCTCTCGTGCTTCTTTCTGCCAAAATCTGCGGCGGAATCAGCAAGGCAAGCATCAACGCCGCCATTGCGGTGGAATTGCTGCACCTCGCAAGCCTCGTGCATGACGACGTGGTGGACGAAGCCGACATGCGAAGGGGCAAACCTTCGATTAACAGCTGTTTCGACAACAAGCTCGCCATTCTCGGAGGCGACTATATCCTTTCTTCCGCCCTTGACGTGGCATCACAAACAGGCAACATGCGCGTAATCCGCGTAATCACGCTCCTCGGCAAGGATTTGTGCGAAGGCGAAGTAATGCAATACAACAATGCGAAACAAAGGATTTTCAATGAAAATGCCTATTACGGGGTAATCGGTAAAAAGACTGCCGCATTATTCTCCGCATGTGCCGAATTAGGCTGCATCACCGCCGAAAAACCCGATTCGCACATGACCGGGATCATGAAAGAATTCGGCCGCATCGTAGGAATTTGCTTCCAAATAAAAGACGACATATTCGATTACAGTCCCAAAGCGGACACCGGGAAACCTAACGGCAAGGATCTTGACGAAGGCAAAGCCACCCTGCCGCTTATCCATATCTTTACCCACACCGATGAAAGCGGCAAAAAAAAGCTATTGGAAGCCATCAGCGCAAAAGACGTGCCGTATTTGCAACAATGCGCCCTCGAACAAGGAGGATTGGAATATGCCATGTCGAAAATGGACGAGCTTCGCAAAAAAGCCCTTGAAATCATCGCCCCCGTCGGCGATATTGCCGTAAAATCGGCTTTGGAAAACTACATCTCCTATATAGTGGAAAGGGAAAAGTAACCATTTTCCCATCATTCCTTGTCAGTCATTCTGCAATACCTCCATACGGTTTGCATCCAAACGGAGGAAAGTGAAAAGCAGCAGCGTGAAACTCCACATCGAAGATCCCCCGTAACTGATGAAAGGCAGAGGAATGCCTATTACAGGCAATAACCCTATCACCATTCCTATATTGATGGCAAAGTGGAAGAAGAATATGCATGCGACGCAATATCCGTAAATGCGGCTGAACGATGACCGTTGCCTTTCGGCAAGGTATATCAGCCTGAGCAGGAACACCAAGTACAGAATAACAAAGGCGGACGTGCCTAAGAACCCCCTTTCCTCGCCTATCGTGCAAAAGATAAAGTCCGTGTCTTGCTCCGGCACGTAATTCAACTTGGTCTGCGTCCCGTTCAGGAAACCCTTGCCCGTAAAGCCTCCCGAGCCTATGGCTATTTTTGATTGACGGACATTGTAACCCGCCCCCATCGGGTCGTCCTCCAAACCTAACACGACTTTTATTCTTATCTGCTGATGCGGTTCGAGTATGTTGTCGAAAGCATAATCCACGGAAAAACACAAGCCTGCCGACATTGCAAGAAAAAGCGCGATGAGCATGTACGCCATCCTGAATTTATAAACGCCCCATGCGAACAACAAGAGAAACCCTGCCGCAAGGGCCGTTAATGCCACATAAGCAAGGTCGAAAGACTTGTCAAGGAAATACCACGTTATGAAACCGGCAATCCACAATACGGCAATGAGGGCGGCATAAATTTTAAGCAATCTGTCATCGTGCGTATAATTGCGTATAAAAAAGCCCGCTACCACCGATGCCAACGAAAATGCCGCGACATAGCCGTAATTTTGCAGTACCGCAGCAGCTTCTGCCGTATCTTCGGGCATAGGGGCATTGAAACGCAGCACAATGATGAAAAAGGCTGCGGCAAGCACGCCTAAAACCAATATCAGGCCGTTCATGCCTTCACGGTAAAGCATCAACAAAAGAGACAGGAAAACAAGAGCCGACCCCGTCTCGCTTTGCGCTATGATTATCAGCACCGGCAAAAAGATAACGCCCATGACCTTGGCGAAATCGCCCGGCCTGCGTATGTCGAAAGTGGAAACACTCATCATCCTCGCAAGGCACAACGCCGTGGCGTATTTGGCAAATTCCGCTGGCTGTATGCTGAAAGAACCGATACGTATCCACGAGTGCGAACCTTTTATGTCCGGGGATATGAAAATGGTTACAATCAGCAGCACTATCATCAAAGCATAGAATATGTACGCTATATTGCTGTAAAATTTGCTATCTATCGCAAGCAATGCTACCGCAAGCACAAAGGCGCAACCTATCCATACCAACTGGGAAGCCGGACGCCCGCTTATCGAAAACAGCTCCGATGTCTCAAAATCGTATGTGGCGGCATAAATGGCAAACCAACCGCAAACCACCAACAAAAGGTACATTGCTATGGCAAACCAATCCAAGGATTTCAATATGTTAATGTTCCTGCGCATTAGAATATCTTACTCTTCCCTGTCTTCGGGTTTACGGGGGTCTATTACTCCGTTGAGCACGTAATCTTCAAGCCATTTGCGGCGCGGGTCGATTTGACCTTTCAGATATTTTTCTATCATGAGGCTGGCGATTGGAACCGCCCACACCGCACCGAAACCTCCGTTTTCAACATAAACTGCAAGGGCGATTTTCGGATTATCCTTAGGGGCAAAAGCCACGAAGATGGAATGGTCGTTGCCGTGCGGGTTCTCGGCTGTCCCGGTTTTGCCGCAAAAATCTATGCCTTTTATCAAACCTATGCTTGCTGTGCCCTGTGTTACCGCATCGAACATACCGTCATGTATGACATCGAAATAAACGGAATCCACCATCGTATGATGGATTTCTTTATACTTCTCCGGAATTCCCTCCCCCTCGATGTTTTTTATTATATGGGGAGTATGGTAACTGCCTTTATTCGCCACTATCGCTGCAAGATTTGCAATCTGCATGGGTGTGGCGAGAATTTCACCCTGCCCTATCGATATGGAAATCACGGTGGCTGATTTCCAAGAACCTTTACCGTATATCCTGTCGTAGCCTGATGATTCCATAATGAACCCTGCCTGTTCGTTAGGAAAATCCACTCCCAACTCATGGCCGAAGCCGAAAGACATCACATATTCGCGCCATTTGTCGTACGCTCCCTTCGTACTGCCGTAACGCCCGGCATTGTCGTCCAACATGCCTTTCAGACAATAACAAAAGTAGGCGTTGCACGAATATCTTATCGCTTGTTGCAGATTAATGGGCGATTTGTGGTCGTGGCATCCCAAACGTCTGCCCCTTGCGTAATAATAACCGTTTTTGCATGGGAAACGGGTGTTCTCAGTAATTATATTTTCTTGCTGCATCAACGCCGACATAACCAATTTGAATGTTGAACCCGGCGGATACATCGCCATCATGGGGCGGTCAAACAGTGGCTTTTGGGGGTCTGCAAGCAACTTAGCGTAATTTGCGGAACGTTCCCGACCGACCAAAAGCGACGGATCGTATGACGGACTTGACACTAACGAAAGAATTTCGCCGGAAGATGGTTCCAATGCCACAATGCAGCCGAGTTTGTTTTGCATGAGTTCCTCCCCGTACTGCTGCAAATCAATATCCAAGCCCAAGGTTATGTTCTTTCCCGGAACAGGAGCTATGTCGTCTTTGCCGTCATTGAAACTTCCTTTTATGCGTCCGTGCACGTCCCGCATCAGATATTGCCTGCCTTTTTCTCCACGCAAATAAGTTTCATACATGCGTTCGACACCGGACTGGCCTTTCAAGTCCCCGGCGGAATAAAATTCGTCTTCTTCCATCTGCTTAGCATTCACCTCGCCTATTGAACCGATAGCCAAGGCAGCATGTGGTACGGCATATTCGCGCAGTACCCTGTTCTGCACGAAGACTCCCGGAAAACGATACAACTTTTCTTGCAGGCGGGCATATTGTTCGGCCGGTATCTGGGCCATGAACATCTGCGGCTTGAAACGCGAATATGAGCGGTTTTTCTTGCGGTCCTTGATTTCCGCTATGCGTTCGTCGAATTGTGCCTTGGTGATTTCCAACGTAT
This sequence comes from Candidatus Enterocola intestinipullorum, assembly GCA_017694565.1. Lineage (GTDB taxonomy): Bacteria > Bacteroidota > Bacteroidia > Bacteroidales > Paludibacteraceae > Enterocola > Enterocola intestinipullorum. Next base: position 19,123 of record JADIMR010000027.1, read on the forward strand.
TGCAAAACTCCAAAGTGTCAAAACCTTGCATCTCGCGCATAATAAGCATCACGTCGTACACGGGCTTGTTGGACACTATGAGTTTGCCGTTCCTGTCGTATATCAGTCCACGGGACGGATAGAGCGTATTTACGAATGTGGCATTGTTTGCCGCGACTTGTTCGTATTCATCGCTCACAATCTGTAAATAAAACAAGACGGAAACATACACGACGGCAACCAGTAGAAAAATCCCGCCCACTATGAAACTCCTGTTCCTGTAATCTTTTTTACGTCCGTAGGCCATTTAATTTTTCTTCAACAGATAATAGCACACTATGAACAAATAGGATACCGGAACGCTGCACAATATCATTAGCAACGTATGACCTACATTCTTGAATTCCGGGTCTTCCAAAAAGAATAATACGGTATGATGCAGCAAGACAATGAAAAAAACGAATTTGAGAAAAGCCGGCCGGCCTATGGTTTTTATCGAAGGTGAAACGGATGCTTCCAACTCTTGCCTGTTATAGAGACGCCCCAACAAACTGTTGCGGACAAAAGCCACTAAAACGGACGCGAAAATGTTCATGCCCAAAGTATTTGTGAACACATCGACACATAAACCGAGCAAAAACGCCAGAACCATCTGCAAATCCCGGCTCATTCCTACCGGCAAGCTTATCAAAAATATCAGATAGACATAGATGTTCACCAAGCCGAAAAGGTTCATGTTGTTGAACAGCAGCACTTGTAACAGCACCACAATTACAAACAGAAGCGTGTATTTGAAAAAGTTATTCATCGCCCGTGCGCATTCAGGGTTGATACACTGTCCGTCAATTGCATTAATTCCGCGTTGTCTTCGAACGCCACCACATAAACCCCGGTAAGCCGCTGGAAATCGGCAGACAGCCTTACTTTGATGGAATAAAAGTTGTCGGCATCTGTAACCTCGGCCTCCGACACCGTACCGACAGGAATACCGATGGGAAAAATATCGGAAAATCCGCTGGTACACACTTTGTCCCCGACTTTCACATCGGCATGGCGGGGAATTTCTTCCAAGCCGGCATATAAGGGATCCTGCCCGTCCCATACCAAAGATCCGAGATATTCGCAAGAGTCGAGCCTGCAACTTGTCTTGGATTGCAAATTGATGACTGGCAGCACGAGTGAAAATTTTTCCGAAACCATTGCCACCGTCCCTACTACGCCATCGGAACAAATAACACCCATATTGTCGGACACGCCGTCCCTTGCCCCCTTGTTCAAGGTGATATAGTTCAATCTACGGTTAACTGTGAGATTCAGGATTTTTGCTTCGATAAAACGGAAATTCCTGTCCGGGGAAAGTGTCGTGTCCACAGCAAGCGGAAGCACCGGGAGACTGTCCTGCGAAATCGCTTGTTCAAGCATGTTGTTGCGCGTTTGCAAATCCCTTACTTGTTCCATCAGGACCATATTCTGGCGCAATAACTCTTCATTTGCCCCGCGCAGTCCGAAATAATCCGAAATTCCCCCTACGAAGCCGCCAAGGTTTCCAGTTACGACATTGGCAGAGGAAAAAAACACGTAATGATGGTAACTGTTAGTGTTTACCATCAAAACAACAGCCACTGCCTCTAAAATCAAAAATAAAAGCAGTGACTTGAATCTAAGCAGGAATCTGATGAATGAATCCACTTGTGAAACTCCGGCACCGGGACTTACCGATGCCTTATTTGACGTTTTTCCTTTGTTTTACCTCATCAAGAAAGAGTAATTGTCCACGTTCTTCAATGCTATGCCCGTACCGCGTGCCACTGCGTGCAAGGGATCTTCCGGAATATGGAACGGAATATTCATCTTGTCATAAAACCTTTTTGCCAAACCGCGCAACAAAGCTCCGCCGCCGGTAAGATATATGCCGTTGCGCACGATGTCCGCGTACAATTCGGGAGGACATTGCTCCAAGGCCGAAAGGATGGCCGTTTCCATCTTGGAGATGGATTTGTCCAAACAATGCGCGATTTCCTGATATGAAATAGGAACTTCCATGGGAAGAGCCGTCATTCGATTGGGACCGTGTACTATGTAATCCTCGGGGGCTTCGTCATCTGGCAATTCCGTAAGTGCCGAACCCACATTCATTTTAATAAGTTCGGAGGTCCTTTCACCGACTTTTATGTTGTGCATACGGCCCATGTATTCCTGGATGTCTTCGGTGAGCACGTCGCCCGCAATCCTTATGGATTTGTTGCAAACAAGACCGCCCAATGAAATAACCGCTATTTCGGTTGTCCCGCCGCCTATGTCCACAATCATGATGCCTTCCGGAGCCTGCACGTCCAAACCTATGCCCATCGCGGCAGCCATAGGCTCGTATATCATATAGACATCGCGCCCGCCAGCATGTTCGGCCGAGTCGCGCACGGCCCTGATTTCCACTTCGGTACTGCCGGAAGGAATACAAACCACCATTTTCAGCGAAGGGGCGAACAAACGGTTTTTGCCGTTTACCATTTTCAACATGCCGCGAATCATCATTTCCGCAGCATAAAAATCAGCTATCACACCATCGCGCAGGGGACGCACGGTACGGATATTGTCGTGTTCTTTCCCTTGCATCTGGCGGGCCTTTTTACCTATCGCCATCAAACGGTCGCTGCGTTTGTCCAAGGCGACAATCGAAGGCTCGTCCAACACTATTTTACCGTTTTGTATGATCACGGTATTGGCAGTGCCGAGGTCCATCGCAATTTCTTGCGTAAATGAAAATAAACCCATTGTCTGAAATTTTTTACTGCTGGTTAGTGTTTGAAATGACGCACGCCTGTCGTAACCATCGCGACACCGTGCTTTTCGCAATATTCAACGGTTTCGTTGTCCCTTATCGAACCGCCGGGTTGTATCACTGCCGTAATACCCGCCTTGTCCGCAATCTCGACACAATCAGGGAACGGGAAAAAGGCATCGGAAGCCATTACCGCGCCATGTAGATCCATATTGAAACTTCCGGCTTTTTCTATGGCCTGTTTCAATGCATCCACCCTGGATGTCTGGCCTACCCCGCTTGCGCAAAGCTGTTTGTTCTTGGCCAAAACTATGGAATTGGATTTGGAATGCTTCACGACTTTGTTGGCAAAAATCAAATCTTCCGCCTCGGCTGCCGTAGGTTGTTTGGAAGTAACGTATTTGAAATCTTCCAAGGTTTCCACACTAAGGTCGCGGTCTTGTACCAGCACCCCGTTCAACACGCTGCGGAAAGTCTTTTGGGACAATTCGTAATCTTTGAGAATCAAGATTATGCGGTTTTTCTTCTGGGTCAGGACTTCCAAGGCGTCCATATCGTAATCGGGAGCGATTATCACCTCGAAGAATATTTTGGTGATTTCCTCAGCTGTCGCCCTGTCCACAGGACGGTTCGTTACAAGCACGCCTCCGAATGCCGAAACCGGGTCGCCCGCCAAAGCGTCTTTCCACGCTTCGAGCAATGTGTTACGGGAAGCGATACCGCAGGCGTTGTTATGTTTCAATATGGCGAAAGTGGTTTCATCGAAATCCGAAATGAGGCTTACGGCCGCATCGATGTCCAACAGGTTGTTATAAGAAATTTCCTTACCGTGCAACTGTTCGAACATGTCGTTGAACTTGCCGAAGAAGAATCCTTTCTGGTGGGGATTTTCCCCGTACCGCAAAGGCTTCAACTCATCTTCCGCGCAGCGGAATACGGAATTGTTCCCTTCATCGAAATAGTTGAATATGGCGGTGTCATAGCCGGAAGATACCGCAAAAGCTTCTTTGGCAAAGAATTTGCGCTGCTCCAAATTGCTGGCAGCCCCGTTCTCGTTAAGCAAATCCATAAGCGGCGCGTATTGGGCCTGCGATGCCACGATAATCACGTCCTTGTAATTTTTTGCCGCAGCGCGGATCAGGGATATTCCGCCTATGTCTATTTTTTCTATTATGTCTTCATGCGAAGCCCCGGATGCGACAGTATCTTCAAAAGGATACAGATCGACTATCACGAGATCAATTTCCGGGATTTCGTACTGCTGCATCTGTTTGATGTCCCCGTCTTCCTCGCGGCGTCCGAGTATGCCGCCGAATACCTTGGGATGCAAGGTTTTGACCCTTCCGCCAAGAATGGACGGGTATCCGGTAAGGGATTCGACGGTACGGCAGGGAACTCCCAATGATTCTATGAATGACTGTGTCCCTCCCGTCGAAATCAACTGTACCCCTTCATTATGCAATTTCAGGATTATCTCGTCCAATTTGTCCTTGTGATACACTGAAACAAGGGCTGTTTTTATTCTCTTTTGCTCCATATCGATATGCTTTGATTACAAGTTCCGCAAATTTAATAATTTATACAATCTGAGTGTATTGTTTTATCGCCTAAACACTGGCGACTGGCAATCTTTTCTTTTATATGAACGATATTCGAACGGAAAAGGATTCCTTTCGTCCGCATCATGCTTTTCACTTGCAGCCAATGTCCATTCGGAAAAGTCAATTACGGGGAAAAACACATCGGCTTGGAAACTATGGTCTATGAACGTGAGTTCCATTGCAGATGCGAAAGGCAGTGCTGACTCGTAAAGCATGGCCCCGCCCATCGCGTAAGCCGTTTCCCCTTCGTCCAATAGCCCTATCGCTGCATTCAGGTCCTCCACTACTTCGCAGCCGGGCAGCGACCTGGCAGTACGGCTGACAACGATGTTGCGGCGGTCCGGCAACGCGCCTTTGGGCAAAGACTCGAATGTCCGCCGCCCCATGATTACCGTGTGTCTTGTCGTAAGATTTTTGAAATGTTTCAAGTCGGCCGGCAAATGACAAAGCAGCCCGCCTTTGTTGCCTATCGCCATGTTTCTATCCACGGCCGCGATGATAACTATTTCTGCCATGATATTTTATCAAACTGCTACTACACCGGGAATATGCGGATGTGGATCATAGCCTTCCAATTTGAAATCGTCATAATCGAAAGCGAAAATGTCTTTCACATCTGGATTGATACGCATGTGCGGCAATTTGCGCGGAGTCCGCGTCAATTGCAATTTTATCTGCTCCAAATGATTGTCGTAAATGTGCGCGTCGCCCAAGGTATGCACGAAATCGCCGGCCTGCAAACCACAAACTTGTGCCATCATCAACAGCAGCAACGAATAGGATGCTATATTGAAAGGCACGCCCAGAAAAATATCAGCGCTACGCTGGTAAAGTTGCAGGCTAAGTTTGCCTCCGGCCACGTAAAATTGGAAAAACGCATGGCACGGGGGTAGTTTCATTGCCGGAAGATCGGCCACGTTCCATGCGCTTACGATTATCCGGCGCGAATCCGGATTGTGCTTGATGGTTTCGACTGCCTCGCTTATCTGGTCGACAAACCCGCCACCGTAATCTTTCCATGCCCGCCATTGACGGCCGTATATAGGACCGAGGTCGCCGTTTTCGTCGGCCCATTCGTTCCATATCCTGACCCCGTGTTCTTGAAGGTATCTCACATTGGTATCGCCTTTCAAAAACCAAAGAAGCTCGTATATTATCGATTTCAGATGCAATTTTTTCGTAGTAAGCAAAGGAAAACCGTCGCTCATCCTGAATCTCATCTGGTGGCCGAATACGCTTAAAGTGCCCGTACCTGTACGGTCGCTTTTATGCACCCCCTCGTCCAAAACCCTCGTAAGCAAATCCAAATACTGTTGCATGGTTATTATCAATTAGGCTGCACGGCAATGCCGGCAATCAAAACATGTTGTATGTCGTTTTCAAAACTTTGAACTCGGTACGCCTGTTGAGTCCGTTGGCAATTTCTTTTTGTTTGTCGTCCAACTTGGAAACATATTCCTCCGTAAGCGGCACTCCTACACGCAGGAAGCGGTTTTTCCTGACCAATGCCTTGTCGGGAACGACCGGTTGTGATTCTCCGTAACCCTTTGCGGTAAGCCTTGCCTGCTCTATGCCTTTCGCCAAAAGATAATCCACCACGGCCTGCGCACGTTGCGATGAAAGCTTGAAGTTGTCTTCGTCCGAACCCACATAGTCGGTATGTGCCCCGATTTCTATGGTTATATTGGGATTGTCCTGCAACAATTTCACCAAATCGTCCAACCCTGCCGAGGATTCGGGAGTCAGCTCCGCCGAACCGAATTTAAAGAAAATATTGTTCATCTTCACCGGTTTGTCAATCAAGCTCAACGTAAAATCGGTTTCATAACTTTTGTCTTCCTGGTCATCGCCCACCTCGACACTCTGTTTGTTATTAAGGTAAGCCCTGCAAGTGGCCAGCATCACGTACTTGGTGTTCTTTGCGGCAGCAAACTCATACTCCCCTTTTTTGTTTACCTTGACGCTTGCGATGGTCCCGTCATTGCCCACGATTTTGACCGATGCGTCACTGACCGGTTCGCCGTCAGTATCCGAAACCGTGCCGCGTAACGTGTAATCGTATTGCGGGATTTCGAAACGGAATATGGCATCGTAAAACTTCCTGTCATTGCGATTCGAAGAAAAAAAGCCCCATTCGCCGTCGGGAGCAAAAGTTATTCCGAAATCGTCGGCACGGGAATTTATCGGTTGCAGCAAGTTTTCTATGCGCCACGTCGGGACGGAATCGGAAGATTGTTCCGGCTTGGCGGCAAAAATGTCAAGACCTCCCAAACCTTGATGGCCGTCAGAAGAGAAATACAACGTTCCGTCCTGCCTGAAACTCGGGAACATTTCTTCGCCGGGCGTATTTATTTCCGGACCAAGATTCTCGGGATAGCCCCATCCTTCGCCCTCCTTGGCCGACCGCCAAATATCCTTGCCTCCGAAACCGCCTGGCATGTCCGAAACAAAGTAAAGGTACTTCCCGTCCGGCGACATGGCCGGGTGCGCGGTTGAAATAGTGGAATCCTCGACCAATTTCACAAGTTCGGGTTTTGTCCACTCACCCCCGCTGCGGTTCGAAACATATATGGCCGCACCGAGGGTCTTGCCTTTTTCCACCTTGCTGACGGTGAAGTACATTTGCTGGTAATCGGGGGAAAAGGCGCACGCTCCTTCGTCGAATTCCGTATTTATATCCTCTCCTTCCACAAGTCCGGGTTCTTCCCATTGCTCCCGCGCATTTTTCCGTGTCGTGTAAATCTCATTATTGCGTTGTCCGGTTATATTGCTGTTCTTCGACTTGGTACCCTTGGGAATACGTGTGGAATTGAAATATACCACATCTGCATCGGAAGAAGCGAAAACCGGGCAAAAATCGGAATACCTGGAATTCATGACCGGATCTTTGGTTACGACATAACGGGTCTTTTCTTTCCATTCGTCCAAAGCCTTTTCACATGATTCGATACCGTTCCGGGCAAGTTCGCTTTCGGGAAAAAGTTTTTCGTAACGCTGGTACATTTTCAAGGCTTCGTTGTACTTGCCGTTACGCCGCAATACCTCGGCATAGTAATAATACAGCAACGAGTCGCGGCATCCGTAACGCACGGCATTTTTGAAACCGGTTTCCGCTCGCCTGTTGCTTTCTATTATCCGATAAGAATTCCCCATCTTGAAAGCAACCTCGCCTTTCAACTTTCTCTGTTTCTTCGAAGACACCCTCGGATATATCTTGCGATACATCTCCGCCGCCTTGTAATATTCTCCCAAGGCGAACTTCTTGTCCGCCTTGGTGATTCTTGAATTCAGGCTGCACGAAGCCATTATGGCCACGAGCAACAGCCCTGCCAATAAACGTTTTGGCATACGGAATTATTCGGTGGTTTCAGGAACAATGAGTTTATAACCCTTGCCGTGTATGTTTATGATCTGCACGGTTTCGTCGTCTTTCAACAACTTACGCAACTTGGTGATATACACGTCCATGCTGCGGGCGTTGAAATAATTGTCGTCTATCCAAATGGTTTTCAGTGTATAATTCCTCTCGAGTATGTCGTTGGCGTTGGCACACAAAAGCGACAGCAATTCCGACTCCTTGGTAGTGAGCTTCACTTGTTTTCCCTTGATTTTCAAAAGTTGCTTTTGGGAGTCGAATTCGAATTGCCCGAGTTTGTAAACTATTTTTTCTTTCGGGCGTTTGGTCCTTATTCTTCTCAGTATGGCTTCAATGCGGAACAGCAATTCCTCCATGCTGAAAGGTTTGGTGATGTAATCGTCGCCGCCTATCTTGAAGCCTTCGATAATGTCTTCCTTCAAATTTTTTGCCGTCAGAAACAAGATGGGAACTTCGCTGTTCAACTGCCTTATTTCCTGCGCCAATGTCAATCCGTCCTTTTTAGGCATCATGACATCCAGAACACACACATCGTAATCTCCTGTCTGGAAAGCCCTTAACCCGGCCTCTCCGTCAGGAAACAAATCGGTGTCGTAACCTTTTACAAGGAAATATTCCCTGAGGAGCATTCCTAAATTCTCGTCATCTTCACAAAGAAGGATTTTTACTTTTTCGTCATTCATGGCTTTTGGTTTTTTAGTGTTTATGATTATAATTTGTTTTTATTTCCTTCATTATCCAAACGTTCAAACGTCCTTTTTATTTTTCAGCGTGGGCAAGGTTATTATGAAAGTCGTTCCCTCGCCAAGTTCGCTTTCGGCTTTTATTGAACCGTTGTGTTTTTCTACTATTTTTTTCACGTAGGCCAACCCCAAACCGAACCCTTTCACGTTATGCACGTTTCCAGTCGATACGCGGTGGAATTTTTCAAATATCTTTTTGAGTTGGTCGCGACGTATGCCTATGCCGTTGTCTTGTACGGATATATATATGGCTTTTCCCTCATTGTCGTTCCATGTCCTTACTTTCAGATGAGGGGGTTCGTCCATCTTTGAATACTTGATGGCGTTGTCCAGCAAATTGAAAATTACGTTCGTGAAATGCAATTCGTCCACCGTGGCAACCGCGTTCGTGGCCTTCAACTCAGTGCTGATGCTGCCCTTCTTGCTTTTAACCTTCAACTTGAAATTATTAACCACGTCCTCGATTATAAGGTTCACGTCCATATCGGTAAACTTCATGATGGACCGTTCGTTTTCAAGAAGCGATATTTGCAGCACTTTTTCCACTTGGAAACTCAATCGTTTTGTCTCGTCGCGGATTATCTGCGAAATATTTTTGAGGACCTCCGGCGATTTCATTATGTTTTCATCACACAACATCTGCGATGCCAACGATATGCTTGAAATAGGAGTCTTGAACTCATGGGTCATGTTGTTCATGAAATCCGTTTTGCTTTCGGCAATATTGTATTGCCTGAACATCAGTACTATTGTGGAAATAAAAGTACACAACAACATGAAAGTAATTATCACTGAAATAATCATCAAGGATGAAAACGGGCTGAATACATAGTTCTTTTCCCCGGGGAAATAAACCCTTATGAGGTTCATTTTAGGGTTAAAATCGTTGGGGAACAAGAGCTGGGAATAATATGTGCCTTCGTAAACTGTCGAATCCTTGCATTCCGTGGTATATACCACCTGCCCTTTGAAATTCACGAGCTTGCAATAAAAGGCCTCGTCCAATCCGTTGTTGAGCAGCTCGCGATGGATCAAACGTTCGACATGCTTCATGTCCACCCTTTGCTCGATGCTTTTCTGCTCGGAATCTTTCAACCAATTCATGGCCACTTCGTTCACAAGTATCCTGCGGCGGGCGAAGTTGTCTTTTAATTTTTTGTGCAAGTTGTTCGTAAGCACCTGCATCGGCGTTCCCTGCATTTGCACCAATGCCCGGCTTTCATACGAACCGAGCTTTATTGCCAAGGTATCGGAAACCTCTTTTGTCAATGAGGCGAAAGTCTCGTCCTCGTCCATAAGTTTGCGCATTGTGTCATGAAGATACAACGTGGTTTCTTCCTCTTCAAGTATGCGGCTGGTTTGATACAAAGTCCTTCTTACCCCGTCCTCGAAATGTTTACGCCGTAAATCGGCCAGGGAACTGAAAAAGATGGACTCCAACAATACCAGAAACAGGAATGTTACCGCCATCAACACAGCCAAAAGAACCAATGTGCGTTTTTTCATAATGAAAATTTCCGATTCTCCGATAGCAAATGTAGCATTTTAACACTTGCGGAAAACACTTCCTTACGTAAAATTAACAATTAAATTTTAACACTTGGGAAATGTTAAAATTACGTGGATTGGGGGCGGTACGATGTAACGCAGGTTTGACTTCGTCCAAATTCGGCTGCACTGATTTTATCCAAAGCTGGCTGCACTCGGCTATGAACAAATGAATTTGTTCAAGCTCTCGCTTGCTCAGCTTTTCTGCATAACTCACGCAAGCGTGGTTCTGCCCTCGTTTGCACGAATTTTGTAATCGCCAAGGAAAAATGATGAGGGATTTATAATCCCGAATATAGAGTTTGGCATGATTAGTAATCTTGAATAAAAAGCGATTGTAAATCGCTATGAAGTTATCCATCGGGATTGCACGAGTTGATAAGACCATAGGTTCAAAGTGGGATATCCTACTGTGGAGCCGTGAAAATTGCATTAGAAATTTTCACTGGGGATAAGATTATGGCAGGCAGGGCACGCCCCCTTTGGGGGCAGTAGATAATCGCTGGTGCGATTATCTACGGGGGATGGAACAATGAAACGGCATGGGAGAGCCGCGAAGCGGCAATGACCATGCCGGCGGCGAAGCCGTAATAAAAAGGAAGCGGATATAATGCATTTCAGGTTCAAACATTGAATACCTGAAAGCTCTTGCGTTTTGCACCGCCGTAGGCACCGGCACACAGTGCCGGCGGCGAAGCCGTAATAAAAAGAAAATAGATATAATGCATTTCAGGTTCAAACATTGAATACCTGAAAGCTCTTGCGTTTTGCACCGCCGTAGGCACCGGCACACAGTGCCGGCGGCGAAGCCGTAATAAAAAGGAAGCGGATATAATGCATTTCAGGTTCAAACATTGAATACCTGAAAGCTCTTGCGTTTTGCACCGCCGTAGGCACCGGCACACAGTGCCGGCGG
>JADIMR010000028.1 GCA_017694565.1 Candidatus Enterocola intestinipullorum
CTTCTCTTTTTTACTACCCGGAACTCTTTCCGCCGGACAATGCTTAGCGTTCGCCGAAAGAATAAGCAAGACCTATGCTGACAAATTCCTTGAACTGCAATTTGGCATCCCAACCATCCTCGGTGGTTGAATCGTAACGGGGATGTATGGAAATCTGCGCCGTGAGCAATTTATACAAAACGAAATTCGCCGTTATCTCCCAGTCGGCTTCCAGCCCTACCGTGCCTTTGGAATTGCCGAGATAATTGGTATACAATTTCAACTTGCTTTCCAAACTTATGCGGTCGTTGAACTTTTGGAAAAGGTTGAACTGCACCAATCCCCCGAAATCGTTCAGCATGTTTTTATCGGCAGGCAAACCGACATATTCCTGAATGGTCTTTTCCGCCACATATTCAGCACCAGCAAATTCTCTTTTTGCCAATACCGTGTCGTTTACATATACCAATTTATAAGTAGTGGGCGAAATCAAAAGGGAAATTTCAGTACCCTTGTCGTTAGTATACTTGTAATCGAAACCGGGGCTTACATAAAACCTCACAGGCGAACCCAAGCCGCTTGTCTTGTTGTTGGTGTCGATTGTGTACGTATCGAACAATGTGGTAGACAATTCGGCTTGCACGGAACCGTACCAGCCTTTACCCATAAGGTAGCCGAATTTCGTAGTATATTTCGACATGTCGTCGGTCATGTGGAAAATACGGCCGACCTTGTCCTTGGTGAAAGTAGTGGAAAAGCCGTATTTCAAATCGAGGAAATTCTCCCAGAATATTTTCTCGTCCTTGTTGTAGTTAATCCAACCTTGGATATTGGCCACGCCTGCCATACTGCTGTTCCCGCCGTTGTACCAGTTGGGAGACACGTAGTTTTGAGTGAACTGCAATGACAAATCCATGCCTTTCTTCCAGAATTTAGGAGCTTGCAGGCTGTCGGTTGCCGTCTCCTGGGCATAGGAAGACATTGCCGCCAAACAAACCATGAGAGCAACCAAAATCGATTTCAAAGTAAAATTCTTCATCATTCAAAAATTGATTTGATTATCAAAAATTGATTTGATTATACAATATTGCTTGATATGAAATTCCGTTTTTCTTTTGTTACTACTTGAAAGCTTACTCTTCCAATGCGCCTACCAATTCCTTTACTGAGGAAAAACCGTGCCGTATCAGATAATCCTCGATACCCGAGGCGACTTTGGCGGATATTGCCGGATCGATGAAATTCGCGGTCCCGATTTGTATGGCAGTAGCCCCAGCCAACAAAAATTCAACGGCATCGGCGGCGTTTGAAATCCCACCCAGGCCTATGACAGGAATCTTTACCGCTTTTGCCACCTGCCATACCATGCGCAACGCGACCGGCTTCACACATGGTCCGGAAAGCCCTCCTGTTATTGTCGAAAGCAGGGGCTTACGGCGTTCAGCATCAATCGCCATACCCATCAATGTGTTAATCAACGAAACCGAATCTGCTCCTGCCGACTCCACTGCCAAGGCTATGTCGGTTATGCTTGTAACATTGGGCGAAAGCTTTACTATAAGTGTATTTTTGTAAACTCTTCGCACAGCCGCTACCACCTCCCGCGCAGCCTCGGGGGAAGTTCCGAATGCCATTCCTCCGGCTTTTACATTGGGGCATGAGATGTTCAATTCAATAGCCGGTACTGACTCTAATTCATTTATGCGCTCAGCTGCCGCTACATAATCGTCAACCGTAGAGCCGGCCACGTTTACAATTATATTGGTATCGTAATCCTTTATTACTGGATAAATATGGTCGACAAAATAATCAACACCCTTATTTTGCAGTCCCACAGCGTTTAACATACCGGACGGAGTTTCCGCCATGCGCGGGTAAGGATTGCCCTGTCTTGGGCGAATGGTAGTACCCTTTACAATAATACCCCCAATTCGCGACAACTCCATGAAGTCGCAAAACTCTGAGCCATAACCAAATGTCCCGGATGCTGTCAAAACCGGATTTTTAAGGGACAACCCAGCTATCTTTACACTTGTATCTACCATGGCAAATCATTTATGTCAAATACCGGACCGTCGGTACATACGCATTTATGCCCTTCATTCGTTTCGGTAACACAACAAAGGCAGGCTCCCAAACCACAGGCCATTTTGTTTTCCAACGACACTTCGCATTTTACCGAATGCTGCTTGGCATACCGGGATACGGCTTTCATCATCGGAGTCGGACCGCAAACATATATCTTCGAGAAATTTTCATTAAAAACGGAATGATCGGTTACGTAGCCCTTTTCACCTGCGGAACCGTCTTCGGTAGTAATGCGGACCTTGCCGTACGATTCGAAACGGGACAAGTCTATTATGTTGTCCGATGAACGGAATCCGAAGACGAATGTTACATCATTTTTTACAGCAAGGACCTTGCCGAGATACAGCATGGGAGCGATTCCTACACCGCCTCCCGCCAACAACACGGATTGCCCTGACAGATCCGTTCCGAAACCGTTTCCGAGAGGCAGGATTATGTTGATAGTGTCGCCCTTGCGCAACAATGACAAAGCGCGGCTGCCATCGCCTACCTTGTTTATCAGCAATTCTATGCGGTTAAGGGAAGCATCGGCATAATGGATAGAAAAAGGACGACGCAGAAAAGTAGTCTTGGAGTTGTCCACCCGCACTTGGGCGAACTGTCCGGGGCGGATACCGGGCAAATCAACCGAAGCCTGCAAAACAAGCTTGAAATAGCTACTGCCTGCCGCAATATTGTCCACCACCTCGAAATCAGCTGCAATCTTTTTCCCGTTCATCATCAAGTGGCTTATTTATAATCAGATATAAAATTTCGGCAAAGATAATGGATAAATCTTACCTCGCCAAAAAATCCTCGTAAGTATTGTCAGAATAGTAAACCACGATGCGCGTTATGATTTTGGAAGGTATTTGTTTCACCACCTCCTTAATTATGGTATGAGGTTCATCCCCGTTTTTTACCGTCATGGCTTCTGCATCGGAAATTCCACCCCCGGCATGGCGGAATAACGATGTATCCGCCGCAGCTGATTGGTTGGCGGCATTTTCCGCCCGCTGGAAAACGTTCCGGTCATCATCTGGAAACAAGCTCGTTTCGTTCTTGGCGACGGAAGCGTTTGCGTTATATTTGGGACCAACGCCGCGCAAAAGCCAGTCGGCATTCAACTCAGGATAAGCCGACAACAACTTGTCCATGACTTTCGCGCTCGGGGAGTTCCGCCCGTTGAAGTAATGGGAAAAAGTGGAAGCCTGCACCCCGATTTTGGAAGCAAGACTTTTTGATGTCAAAGCCTTGTCATCCATGAATTCCCTTAACCTTTTTACCGAATCAGACATAAAATAGCGTAAACTTTATATTGTACAAAAGTAATCATAAAAATTTACATTTGCAAATTTTACTTTTGTAAATGCACTTGTACAACTGTAATTTAAATCTATCACCGCGCATAAAAATAGATATGTCAACAATGTAAACCATAAGCCGTTAAGAATATGCAAATATTTAAAGTATTACTATATTAAATTGATTTTATATATTGAATTACAGATGTTTATGTGTCTTAATCGCTGATTTTTCAAACGATTGCGCTACAAAAGGGCAATTATTGCACAAAATAATAACAATAACTTTAAATACTCTATATAAACGTACTTGTTTTCAATAATTTAATGTTCTAAATATTTTTATATACTGCAAATAACCGGATGGCACTTAGGTTTGTGTAATGAATGTAGTTTTGTAAATCGAATTGTAATTTGCAGCTTTATATATTGTAATCGGATTTGGGTATATTTCTGTAAACATGTTGAAAATTTTTCTTGTTTAATTGTATTATTTACAATTGTAACATTTACGCTACCCTGCTCTTTTTTTATGGAATTTGTCATGAAAAAAATCCATTTTTAATTTCTCCTGCTCTGATTTATATTTGCATGAGAAAAACAAACATCCGACATAATGAACGAAGACAAGAAAAAAATCGCGTTTGAACGATGTCTGACAATAATGGACCGTTTACGCAATGAATGTCCATGGGACAAGAAACAGACCAACGAGACGCTTCGCAGCCACAGCATAGAAGAAGTATACGAACTCAGCGATGCCATATTGGACAACAATGCCGATGATATTAAAAAAGAATTGGGCGATGTCTTGTTACATATAATATTTTATGCCAAAATCGCGGAAGAAAAACAACAATTCGACATTGCAGATGTATGTAATGCCTTGTGCGACAAACTAATATACCGGCATCCGCATGTTTTCGGGGAAGTAACAGCCGAGAATGCCGACAAGGTAATGCATAATTGGGAGGAACTGAAACTGCACGAGAACAAAGGCAAGTCGCCACGCAGCGTACTTTCAGGCGTTCCGAAGTCGCTGCCGTCGCTGATAAAAGCCTATCGCATACAAGACAAGGCTGCAAACGTAGGTTTTGATTGGGACAAACCGTCTGACGTATGGGATAAAGTAAAATAAAAGAAGAGATAGAGGAATTTTCCGAAGAAGCGGAAAAAATGGACAAGCAGGCAATGGAAGAAGAATTCGGGGACGTGCTGTTCAGTTTGGTGAATGCTGCACGGCTCTACAAAATAAATCCGGACAACGCCCTCGAACACTGCAACAAAAAATTCATAAACCGTTTCAACTATATAGAAAACGAAATCAACAAGCAAGGACGCGAAATTACCCAGGTACCCTTGGAGGAAAAAGAAGCATTGTGGCAAAAGTCAAAGAAAGCATAACAGCTGTGCTGTTATGCATAAAGAAACCTGCCGCGTAGCGGCTCACTAACCACTAATCACTATATCCACTGAATTTCAAATTGACCTATAAGGTTAGCATTCAAAGGCTAACCTTATAGGTCAATTTGAAATTGGTGCCGGGCATTGGATAACCTACTATCACTTCGTACTGCTGGTTCAAGAGATTGTTTACTTCCACGCCAACCCTCATGTCGACTTTCTTGACCGCGAAACCGTATGATATTGCCAAATCGTGGGTATACCATGGCTGCACGTAGTTTACGGGAATATTCGCGCTCGAACTGTACCTTTCCCCGGTGTAAATAAAACTGTAATTCAAATTCAAGGTCTTATAAGATATGTCGGCTATGACCGAGCCGCTGTGCCAAGGCGTATACGGCAACTGCCCGCCGTAATAGGGGCTGTCCTTGTCATAACTGAGATCGGCAGCAATCTGATACCCGTAGACCAAGCGCAAATTCGCAGCCCAAAACCTGCGCCATTGGAAAGAAAAATCCATTGATGCGTCGACTCCGGTAATGCTGACCTTCCCGTAATTCTTCATTTGCCAGCGGAACGGGTTCGATGCCGGAATAGCCACGATTTTGTTTTCAACAAAATTGTGATAACCGTCGATTTGCACATCGAAGCCGGAGAAAATACCGCTACTGTTAAGATATTGGTAACTGATACCCACATCATATTGGTTCACATACTCAGGATCGAGGTCGGCACTGCCGATAGAAGTGTAATACAAATCGTTGAATGTGGGCATACGGAACACCCGTTTGTAAAATGCCCTGATATCGAATGGCACTGTTGCCCACGGCCGCACCGAAACCATGACCGCAGGTGTGAATTCGGCCTTGTCATCGGCAGCCTTGTTTGCCTTTACGCTTTCATGCACGAACGTGCCTAATACGCTTGCTTGAATTTTCACGTTCGGGAACTTGAAATAAGTTGCCAAAGCCACCAAACCCGTATAGCGGCTCGGATATGGGAAATCCCTCAAAGAAGCATCCAAATAATTATACTGGAAATCAGTCGACAATGACACGTCCCAAAATTTAAAAATCTTTACCGATTGGGCCATTGACAAATACACTTCCTGTTGCCGGTAAGTATTGTCGACTAATTGCAAGGTTGTGTCGGGATTAAGGTAACGAGTATAATCGAATGCGTACTTGGCATTGGCCAATATCGAATACCGTTTAAAGTAAGTCTGCTTGTAACTGCCTTGGACGAAGAATGCATCATCCCACTGGCGTTGCCCGTGGGTGAATACATTGCGCGCAATGTAACCGGGCAATCCGCGCTCGGAATAATAATTGTAAACCTGTGCTTTCCACTCCCCGTTTTTCACCTTCCCGAAGAAGCCGGCCTCGGCGCGTACGGCATTGATGTCGGCATTCTCACGCACGGCTGTGGTGTCGTAGGCCAAAGAGCCGTCTGGATTGTAGCTTGTATATCGGAACTTGTAACGCCCTGTGGCGTATGTATATTCCGCCCCGGCCGACATGGAAACGCTGTCGCTCAACTTCTGCTGCCAGTAAAACGACGGATTTATCAACCCGAACGACCCGCCCTTGATTCCTGCCGAAATATGGTAAGTTTCATCCTTTGCAAATTGCGGCACTTTCGACCGCAAATAGACAGTTCCCGCCGAACCGTAGTCCTTGGCCGACTGCAACGGCTCGCCCCGCTGCCCGTTGTACAAATCGACGGACTCCATGTTTTCCAACGAGAAACGACCGAGGTCGATTTGCCCGTTTTGCGCGTTGTTCAATTGTATGCCATCATAAAACACGCCCATGTGGTTGGTACCCATCGAACGTATGTCCAAAGTCTTGATGCCGCCCACTCCGCCGTAATCCTTCAACTGCACACCCGAAAAATAGCGTACCGCGTCCGCCACGCTCAAACATCCCATGTTTTCAAGCAACTGTTCATCCATGTGCTGGTAAGGCACTATTTCGCTGCGTATGCGTTTGGGAGTAAACGTGAACTCCTCCAAATCATATACCTTGACGGTATCCAAAACAGAAGTGTTGCCTGCCCCTGCTTTCGCTTGCTGGCAGACAACACACAATATCATTAAACAAAAAAGTTTTCTTACGATGTCCACTATCCTGTTTTATCAGCGCACCCACAAAGGTAGGAAGATTATCATTGAGGGCAAAACCAAAAAACTCCCGTACTGTTTTACTCACAAACGAAAGTATGCCCCTGCACCTTGTGTATGAACTCGTAATCGATGGTGGCTTTGAGGCCGTCTTCCAATTTGACCGGAGCCACAAATCCGGTCTTCTTGACATTATTGCCTACAAAATAGGTGTCTTGGGTGAATTTTTTAATACGTATAGAACTTATGGTAAACTTCTTGCGCAATATCAAAGCCAATAAATCGAAGCATTTGCCTCCGCAATAAGCCAACCAATAAGGCCAATGGACAAGACGGTCATGAGGTTTGCCTAAAAATTTGTAAACATCGAGAACAAGGCTGTTCATGTCATAAACCGGTTCGTCGCAGTAATTGAACAAATGTTCGCCCGGAGTACAACCATTCATCACTTCATATTCCAAAAAAGCCGCGACATTCTCGACATAGTTCATGCTTTTGCGGTTCTTGCCGCTGCCGACCATGGGAAAACGCCCGCTCGCTATCTGCTTCAACAAATTGTAAACGTTTCCCCTGTTCTGCTCCCCGAAAATCACCGTCGGACGAATAATGACTATGCTGTTCAATGAATTTTGTTCAAGCCACTTCCTGTACTCGTTCTCGGCAAGGTATTTGGTGCGTCCGTAATCGTTGAAATAGTTTATTTCCCCTGTTTCGTCCGTTCCCACAGGCGCAAAACCGTAAACGGCCACCGACGAAGTGAATATCTGTTTGGTTATGTCCAATTTGCTGCACGCCTCGCACACATGCGCCGACCCTTTTACATTCACATCATCATATAATGATTTCGGAGTAACATCGTCCCTGTGTTCTGCTGCAAGGTTTATCACCACGTCACTGCCTTGCAACACTTCCACCAACGAATGCATCGGCTGCGATTTCGCCGCTTCTTCGGCGGCTCCGGGAGCAGTAATCCCGTCTGTCAAAGATTCCGGGAATTCGTTCTTTTCTATCGCCCCGTTGCGTATATCGCAACGATGCCACAACTCCGGATAAGCATGGCTTTTACGCTTGTCGGCAATCCGCACGTCAATTCCTGACGCCAACAACCTTTTTGTCAAACGAGTACCGACGAACCCCGAACCTCCGATTATCGTAACTAACATGATTAATCTGTAATTATTATCTTAACTATTTGATATACTTGACAATAGCCCTTATCGTATAGGACAAAAAACAGAAACTCGCACGGAATAAATTCATTCCCAATATGTTCCTATATATATTCCATGTCCATTTGGCCGCCTTGTCCTTATGCGACGAAACAGAATTCGGACGAACCCGGTATTCCGCTTCGACCGTATTGGTATTCAATGCCTTGAAGCCGTTTTTTAAAATCATCAGCCATAGAATGTAATCCTCGTGGCCGGCATCGGCAAAATACATTTTCCCGGTTTTGGACGTATCGTAAACTGCTGTCAGGTTTCCTATCGGATTACCATATACGGCATTGGAATATGTGACAACGGAAGCGGATTTCACAATTCGCTGCTTGTCGGTTTCCGATGTAACTGTTCCGTCGGAAAATTTCTTATAATTGGAAAAAACTATGGCAACGTCCTTGTCTTCAAACAATGGCAATTGTCTTTCCAATTTCTCGGGCAGCCACCTGTCATCGCTATCCAAAAAAGCGATGAACCTGCCCTGTGCGGATTTTATGCCTAAGTTTTTCGGCATATATGGCTTGCCTTCCGACTTCCCGGTATGGAAAAGCTTTATCCGCTTGTCTTTTGCACGGAATGCTTCCACAATTTCGACGGTATTGTCGGTAGAACAGTCATCGACAACCACAAGCTCCCAGTTCCCGTATGTCTGGGCTATAACAGAATTTATCGACTCCCCGATTGTCATTGCGGCATTGCGGGCCGGCATTATGACCGAAACTAATTTGTCTTCCACTATTGTTGTTTCCCGTTTATTTCTTGAACAAATAATCTTTCAGTTTCAAGAACGCCTTGAACGACCTTTTCAAATCAGAAGGATGCAGCAACCCCACTTTTAATCTGTGAAGAATGTAACGCGGACGCAAATAATATTTTTTACGCGCATAATTACAAAAATCCACCATTTCTTGCGTGGTAAGCCACGGCATGGACAATACGGTATTATGGGTACCGTCTTCTTTGCAATAATGCTCGTAATCGCCGACCGTAAGGAAACCTTCCGATTTGGCATGGTCGTAAGCTTCGGTTCCGGGATACGGAATCAATGGGAAAAATTGCGCGGTATCCGTATTCAATTCCAACGCCAGGCGCAATGTATCCTGCATCGTCTCTTTTGTTTCTCCCTGATTACCGACCATGTAACAAGCATGGATAAGCAAACCCGCTTTCTTTGCATTGGCTACATAGGAATAAAACTGCTCTACCTTCGTTCCCTTTTTGATGTTGTCCAATATTTGTTGGTTCCCGCTTTCGATTCCTGGAATTATCAAACGGCATCCAGCCTCTTTCATGGCTTTCATCGTTTCATAATCCAAATCCACCCTTGCATTGCAAAGCCACTTCAAGCGTTTGTCCAATCCGCGTTCCTTCAAAAGGCGGCAAATCTCCAAAACACGTTTTTTATTGGCAGTAAAAGTGTCATCTTCTATTACCACCTCATGGACATCAGGAAAGTTATCGGCTATATATTGGAATTCTCCTACAACATTCTCAGCAGAACGTGCCCTAAATGCATGTCCGTGCATGGTTTGCGGATATACACAGAAATTACAACGGAACGGACATCCGCGACCTGTGAAAATCTGTATTTCAGGATATGTAGCAGCCGCAAAAAAATAATCCTTTTCGTCCAAATATTCTTTGATAAATTCCGCTGCGTATGGTATGTCGTCAAGATTGCGCATTGGAGGCATGGCTGGCGTGCGTTTGGCTTCGCGGGTTGCGGCATCCACATAACACAACCCTCTCACAGTGGAAATATCGCCTTTATTTTCCAAACATGCGGCCAATTCCGAAACGACAGCGTCGTACTCGCCTATTGCGACTGCGTCTATATCGGGAGAAAAAGACAAGGTTTCTTCGGGCATTGCCGAGGGATGCGTCCCCACCAACAACACAAACGAACCTGGATATTTCCGTTTGAGCTTCGAACCGAATTCGACATCGCTCTTTATCGACGGGGTACTCGTATCCAAAACGAACAAAGTCCCGTTTGTGGCATTTTCCGAAATCTTGTCCAAACTTTGCCGTTCATCCAACGGTTTTGCCGGCGCATCAAGGAAGAAAACTTCATGCCCGTTCTTTCTGGCATATTGTGCAGCATATATCAACCATAAAGGATAATACAAAGCTCCGCTTTTTGTAATCGCCGGACTTCTTGATTCACGGGAGAATTTCCCGTATTCGGCTTTAAATGGAGGGTTTATGAAAAAAATCCGCATCTGTCAGATTTAAATATTAGACTTGTTTAAAAATACTCTTTGGAAAAACTGGTACAAAAATACGATTCTATACTCTATTTTGAAAAAAAACGGATTTCGGCTGTTGGCAGTAACCGACGGGGAAACGGAATTTTCATGGTAACGGTACTGATGCAACGGTTCCGTAATGTAAAACAATGATTTGCGGTGAGCGCACAAACAGCCTATCCACAAATCGTGGCACAATAACTTTTTCGGAAAAGGCAATATGTATTCCAAAGATTCGCGGGTCAACGCCATGCAACAGCCTAAAAAAGGAGTCCTTTTCATATTGACCAACACATGACGGGAATATGGCCTTTTCTCTCCCCAAAAAAAACTCAACGGTTTTCCATCCTTGCCGATGATTTGATTATTGCACATGGCACAATCGTAACTCTCCAATGCCTCGCACATTTTTTCGACTTTTCCCGGCAACCATACATCGTCCTGGTCGCTAAGGAAAATATAATCTCCCTTTGCATGATTCAAGGCATTCTCGAAATTCTGCGTGGCATAGTAAAAATTGCGGGAATATTTTTTCTTGGCAATGTCCGGATTCTTGGCATGATGCAGCAAAACCAACCGCTTGTCCTTTTGCTTGTATTCGTCCAAAATATTCAAAGTGGAATCCGTGCTGCCGTCATCGGAAACTATTAATTCGTCATCGGGGGCAAGTTGAATCAAGATGCTGTCCAATTGCTCGCGCAAAAACCTTTCGCCATTATACGTGGCCATACATACTGATACCATCAGACAATAAATATGTGGAAATTTAATTAGTACGGATATCCCATTGACGAAAAAGGTAGCAGTTTTTCGTCTGCAAAGATACGGAATCGGCAAACATTATACAAATCCAAAGAATTGACTTATTTTTGCGCACAAATTATAAAAAAGCTATATGAAAAGATTTTATCTGCTTATTATCTCTTTAACGGGATTGGCAATCACGACTTTTGCACAACCGGTTGAAAATCTTGCGTTTTCCGATTATGTGGAAAGCGTAAAAGTAAACGGTATCGAACTGGCATTGGAAAAAGGCAACGGTGAAACCCTGCAACAAGACACATACTACTGCCCTCTTCCACAAACTGTATATGACGACCCCGGACGCTCGTTCATTGGCAAGTGGGAAATAGTATTTAAAAACGGCACGACCTAATATGACAGTTTTGAAATCGTTGATTATGCAACAAGTGAAGATGGAAACGTCATCATTCCTAACATAAACGACAATGATGAATATACATATTCAATAAGGATTTTCAATTCCCAAAATGAAGAAAGCGATGGATTGACAGCAACGGTTAATTTCACTTTCCTTCCTGTCGTTGAAGTTTCCGTTGAAATGGAAAATGTGAATGCCGACAAATACGTTCTGGGGCAAATGAGGGTTATCGATCCTGATTATAGTTCGCACGAAGGAGCTGTCAGTGCAAACGACACTGTCTATGCCCGCTTTAAATACAGAGGAAACGCATCCTTGGCATACGACAAAAAGAATTTCGCAGTAAAGACTTGCGACGAAAACGAAGACGGTGTGGACAGAAGTTTTTTCGGCTTCCGCGATGACAACAATTGGATAATCGAAGCATGCGCTGCCGATCCGACGCTTATGCGAAACCGGGTTTCCACAGATATATGGAATGATTTCTCCACAAAGCCATACTACGTCAGGGACGGGAACGAAAGCGAGGACGAAGCACATTCCGGGACAAGAGGACGATTCGTAGAAGTCTTAGTTAACGGTTCCTACCACGGATTGTTCACTTTCACCGAAAAGACAGACAGAAAACAATTGAAATTAAAAAAGTTGAAAGACGACGTTGAAATACGCGGTTTGTTATATAAATCCGGCTCCTACGGGATAGAGGGACTTATGGGTTATGACAAAACAAACCACACTTTCGGAAATGCCGCGCAACAATACGACAACTACAACAAAGAAGAAGTCTGGGCAGGTTATGAAATCAAATACCCTGACTATGAAGAAGAGCCGATTGACTGGAAGCCGCTTTACGACGCGATAAATTTTGTTTCCCAAAGCAGCGATGAAGAATTCGCCTCCCATATTGAAGAATATTTCGACCGTCCAGTCATGGACGACTACTATTTGCTCCTTGAAATAATCAAAGCATACGACAATGTCGGCAACAATATATTTTACTACATCTATAATATTCAGGACAGCAAACTGATGGGAATCGCTCCTTGGGACATGGATACGTCATTCGGCAATGGTGCAGAATCCGTCCAAGCCCCCGATGAATCCCTCAAACATCTTTTGGAAGTAACGACAGACAACAAATTCCAACTTTTTTATCGCATGGCACGACGCGCCGATATTGACTGGCACGAAGATTTGGGAGCTCGTTACCGTCTGCTACGCAATTACGAATTCGGGACAGAAGCATTGAAAAACAGGTTTGTCAATTACTACGATCTTATATCAGCCAGCCGTGCGGACATAAGGGAAGAGCAAAAATGGCCGCAGTACCATCCTGACATCAAAGAACATGTCGATTACATCTGCAACTTTATAGAACGACGCATGGCTTTTCTTGATGAATATTATGCAGAAACACAAACCGGCATAAACGCAGAGGAGGCTGGTTCTTCCGATTTGGAAATAACCGGCGGCACAGGTCGCATAACAGTAACGGCAAACACCGATAAAAGCCTGCATGTTTACAGCATAAGCGGTAATCAAATCGGCATAATACAAACGGTGGACGGCAAGGGAAGCGTCTCAGGCTTGCAGCCAGGCATTTACATCGTCGGAAATCACAAGGTTGCCGTTTTCTGAACTCCTAAATAAAGATTTTTGAAGAACCGGATCATTCCATATGATTCGGTTCTTTTTAATTAAATAGCCCGCTATACATATTGCCTATTGCGCATCCGAACGGCAGCCTCAAAAGCAACTTCTATTATACCACCCTCCTTGGTCAATACAGCCCTGTTGTGAATCCAAATTGTCCGTATTATTTTCCGCTGTGTCTGTGTCGAGTTTAAGTCTGCATCTTGCATCAAATCCCAAGCGGTTTTCTCTGCTTTTTCTTGCGCTTCGACACAAGGTTTGAGCCGAGTATCGATGATTACGTCAAGGAGAAGCCCCCGCAATTCATTTGCCTCATTTTTTTGACTAAGTGGCATCGGCTGTCTTAGCTATCGAAAATTAAAACGCGGATTACTATTGAGTTGTCAGGTTTCAGATACACGCTAAAAAATAATGCATAGTGCTATCAAGATAAAAAGTGCTAAATTTGCCAATCATAATCATAAAACTGTAATGAAAAATGATTGATACCGATATCCTCTTATCAACATATAATGGTGAAAAATATCTGCGGCAACAAATTGAATCGATTATTGCACAAGATTATACTGATTGGAGGCTATTGATTCGTGATGACGGCTCGAAAGACGGAACATTGGATATTATAAACGGGTATTGCCAACAATATCCCGGCAAAATCGAATTGTTACAAGACGGGAAGGGCAATGTGGGATGTACAAAATCATTTGAAGCACTGATGTATGCCAGCGATGCGCCCTACCTGATGTTTTGCGACCAAGATGATGTGTGGCTGCATGACAAAGTCGGCAAAACGGTGTCGGCAGTAAAGCAAGCCGAAAAGGACGG
This sequence comes from Candidatus Enterocola intestinipullorum, assembly GCA_017694565.1. Classification (GTDB taxonomy): domain Bacteria; phylum Bacteroidota; class Bacteroidia; order Bacteroidales; family Paludibacteraceae; genus Enterocola; species Enterocola intestinipullorum. The sequence goes on from JADIMR010000028.1 coordinate 13,986, forward strand.
TCATTTGCCTGTTATAGCGCATTGCGACCAAAAAGTAGTTGATGCCGATTTGAATGTTTTGGATGAATCTTTTATAAATTATAGCCAAACCAATGTGGATCTTTATAAGAAGAATCCACTATTTATGGTCATTTCCAATTATATTCCCGGTTGTACGATATGCATGAACAATATTGCCAAACAAATATCACTGCCTATCGGTCAATCCGCCCTTATGCACGATTGGTGGATAATATTAAAAACCATTGACAATGGTGGCAAAATAATCGACATACAAGAACCGCTGATGCTTTACCGGCAGCATGGAATCAATGTCTGCGGAGCAACGCATGAAAAATTCAACTGCGCCTATTATTTAAGAAAAACGCGCAAAATCAAAGACATGGTCGGAATAAACAAAAAATTATTCAAACAAGCCAAGGAAGCAATTAACCTGAATTTACTTGCATACTTGATGATACGAATACGTATCTTTTGGAAATACAGGTATCGAATCAGCATGAAATAACGACAGTCCAATCATTATAAATATAAACAGACATTATTTTGCCAAGCTATATATACATAGTCATATTCACGGAAATCTTTCTTGTTTGTGCAACAATCTTATCCCTGCCATGCAATGACAAGTCAAAGAATTTGATTTTTCAGATTTCATTTGCCTTGACATTCTTCGTAGTTGCCATCAAATATTATTTTTCATCAGACATATCAACATATGTCCCTCATTATGAAAACCTTTCATCTCTGCCGCATTTGACAATCAAGGAAATCAAAGAATGTCATTTTGAACCTGGATATACGATATTCTGTTCCATTATAAAGACATTCGGTTTTTCTTTCTGGATGATGACGGCCACCATAACAATCCTACTGATGCATTCGTTATACGGTTTACTGAAACTTGTACCGCAATACAGAACAATAGGATTGATGATTTTTTTCATTATCGGCTGGGACTTGTTATTGCAACAATACAGGCAGGCATTGGCAGTCGCTTTCTTTTTCTATGCCATTGCAAATTTTGCAAATGGGAAATCCCCGGTAAAAACATTGGCTTTGTCATTAATATCCTGCTTTTTCCACAATTCGGCAATATTCCTTGTCCTGCCATTTATAATATGCAGTGGACTATGCACGACAACGCCCCGAATAAAAAGATCCGCTTTTGTCCTGTTGTTCATAATATTCATCGTTTCGCTGTTTACAAACCTTGGTTGGATTGTGGAGCAATTTGCCAAATCAATGGACCTGTCAGCAACAGAAAAATACAGCCTGTCCTACCATTTCGGGACAAGCAAAGTAACTCAATCCATCATACTGCTGTATTTATCAATCTATCTGATTCTATCGATATTGCATGAAGACAGGACAGACAGGATAACGCTGACATTCCGTTTCATCACGTATATAGGGCTGGCATATATAGCCT
>JADIMR010000029.1 GCA_017694565.1 Candidatus Enterocola intestinipullorum
CCGGCATGAGGGCATAAATCGAGCAAAACAAGAAAAGCAAAAAGGGAGCAACCACCCTCAACTCAGTTGCTAACGTTGCGCGGTGCTAAACTTCAGCGGTAGCCGACACTAAGCGGCATAACCTACAACTAACCACTACTCACTAACCACTACCCACTAACCACTACCCACTACTCACTGCGGCGTTAGCCGCAAGGCTCATTCCTCGGTAAACTCCATCAAAGTGTGGCGGTATTCGCTGAAAATCTTGGATTTTGAAAGATAGCCGACGTATTTGTTTCCGTCGCAAACGGGAAGATTCCATGCCTGCGTGGCATCGAACGTCTTCAACACCTTTTCCATCGGATCGTGAATGTCCACTATGGCCGGCGGCGACACCATCAGCTTGTCTATCCTGAAACGGCTGTAAAGTTCCGGGCGGAACATTATGTTGCGCACCTCTTCCAAAGTTACCACGCCTTGGAAAACCCCGTCCACGTCCACTACGGGAAAAATATTACGCTTGGTTTTCGGGATGCGTTTTATCAGGTCGCCGAACATCTCGTCGGGACGGATGGTAAGCAAATCGGTTTCCAGCACCTTGGACGTTTCCATCAGGCTCAATACCGCCTTGTCCTTGTTATGCGTCATAAGCTCGCCTTTCTTGGCCAAACGCATGGCATACAGGCTGTGCGGCTCGAAAATGATTATTGTCAGATAGGACACCACCGACACTATTATCAATGGCAGGAACATCCCGTAACCGCCGGTCAGTTCGGCAATAAGGAATATGCCTGTCAGCGGGGCATGCATCACTCCCGACATAAGGCCCGCCATGCCGAGGAAAGCGAAATTCTGCAAAGGCAGGTCGGCTCCGAGCAACTGCAACACGTATGCGGTAAGAAAGCCGGTAAACCCTCCGATGAACAACGACGGGGCGAAAATACCGCCGCATCCCCCTGCCGCATTAGTGGCGACCGATGCCAATATCTTGAACAGCACGATGGCAATCATGTAGAAAATCAGGAAATACACATTGTCCTTGTAATCGTAGAACATGCTGCCGTCGAAAATATCGTCCGTCCGCAAATTCAACAGGGCGGAAATCGAACTGTAACCCTCGCCGTACAAGGGAGGCATCAAAAAAATCAACACGCTCAACGTGAGTCCGCCGATTACCCATTTCACCCAGAAATTCGAAATCTTGGCAAACCTGCCTTCAAGGAAGTTCATTCCCCGGGTAAAATACAGCGACACGAAACCGCATACAAGACCCAATATGATATGATACGGAATACGCTCGGTGGCAAAAGCGTCCACGCTGACGGAAAACAGGAAAGCATTGCCCATCAAGTAGGAACTGAGCACCGCAGATGTCACGGACGTTATGAGCAAGGGTACGATGTATCCGAACGCCATGTCCAGCATGAGTACTTCGAGTACGAATACCACTCCCGTGATAGGAGCGTTGAAAATGCTGCTCACCGCGCCGGCCGCCCCGCAACCCACCATCAGCATAAGGGTTTTCTGGTCCATCTTGAAAAAACGGCCGAGGTTGGAACCGATGGCCGCGCCCGTAAGCACTACCGGGGCTTCCGCGCCGACCGAACCGCCAAAGCCTATGGTTACGGAACTCGCCACCACCGACGAATACATGTTGTGGGGTTTGAGAATGCTCTTGCGCTGCGATATGGCATAAAGTATTTTCGTAACGCCGTGGCCTATGTCGTCTTTGATTACATATTTGACAAACAGTCCCGAAAGCAATATGCCTATCGCCGGATATATGAGGTAAAGCCAATTGCCCGAAGTTACCGCGAAATGCTCGGTAAGCAGGGTTTGGAAAAGATGTATCAGGAATTTAAGAAGGCAGGCGGCAAGGGCTGTCGCGATACCTACCAAAAGGCTGAGAAACACAATGAAATGGCGGGTAGAGACATGCCTGTCGCGCCAACGTATGAAAGCATAATATGCGTCGCCGTATTTTTTCATTGCAATGACATTAACACGCGCCCCAGGAAGCGTTATCTGATTATCGCAAATGTACCGTTTTTCTCGAACTTGATTATGGACGAAGCCGTTCTTTTTTCTTTCTCTTCGCGGCGATATTGCACCACGTAATCGACTTGCGAAATCAAAGATTCCGGTATGTCGGCAAAACAAGCGGGAGAAGGAGAGCCGCTGATATTGGCAGATGTCGAAACCAACGGGCGACGGAAACGCGCACACAATTCGCGGGAAAAGTCTTCGCGGGTAATGCGTATGCCCACGCTGCCGTCCTCGGCTATCAGATTGGGCGCGAGGTTTTTCGCCCCGGGATAAATTATCGTAAGCGGAGTTTCGGCCAATTCCGCCAACTCCCACGCCTGCTCCGGCACGTCGTCCACGAAACCCGGTATGCGACCTATGCAATCCACGAGACAAAGCATGGACTTGCTGTCGCTGCGTTGCTTGATTTTAAAAATCCGGTCGACTGCTTCGGCATTGCAACTGTCGCATCCGAGCCCCCATATCGTGTCGGTGGGATAAAGAATCACCCCGCCCGCATTCAACGTCGCCAAGGCGTTGGATATGTCCTCGTCGAATATTTTTTGATTATTTGCCATTTGCATGAATGTATGACACGGAAAAAACCGCTATCTTTACGATTGTATTTTGGCGCAAAAGTACGATTTTCTTTGATATATACAAATATCACAATATATGCTTCACAGATGGATTATTAACCCTTTAAATGATGAGCAGAAACAATGTAAAAACGAATTAGTAGATCAATTACACATCAGCCCGCCGCTTTGCGAATTGTTGGTACAGAGAGGAATAACCTCGATGGACGAGGCCAAGGATTTTTTCAGGCCGCAACTTTCTCATTTGCACGACCCCTTTTTGATGAAGGACATGGACAAGGCCGTAAAACGTCTTGAAACCGCCATCGGACGAAAGGAGAAAATTTTGGTATACGGAGATTACGATGTCGACGGCACGACTGCCGTGGCATTGGTTTACAAATTTTTGCAGCAATTCTCATCATCGTTGGGGTTCTACGTACCCGACCGCTACGGGGAGGGCTACGGGGTTTCCTACAAGGGTATCGATTATGCCGCTGAAAACGGCTACACCCTCATCATCGTCTTGGACTGCGGCATAAAAGCCGTCGAGAAAGTACGCTACGCCAAAGAAAAAGGCATAGACATCATCATCTGCGACCACCACAACCCCGACAACGAACTGCCGGAAGCCGTGGCCGTATTAGATGCCAAACGACCCGACAACACTTACCCCTACGAACATCTTTCCGGCTGCGGCGTGGGCTTCAAATTCATGCAGGCATTCGCGCAAAGCAACAGGATTCCGTTCAAGGACAAGCTTGAACCGCTGCTCGACCTGTTGGCCGTTAGCATCGCCTCGGACATTGTTCCCATGACCGGGGAAAACCGCGTGCTGATGTATTACGGTCTGCGGCAGCTCAACAACAAACCATCCACGGGCCTGAAAGCGATAATCGAAGAATGCGGTTTGGCAGCGATAAAAGAAAAGCACAGGCACAACGGCGGCAATTACTGGATTTCCACCTCGGACATAGTGTTCAAGATAGGCCCGCGCATAAACGCCTCTGGACGCATGAAAAGCGGCATGGAGGCCGTCGAGCTCCTGATCTCCAAGGATGACGAAGAAGCCCGCCAGAAAAGCGAACAGATAGGCGAATACAACTCAGAACGCAAGATTCTGGACCAGGAAACCACCAAACAAGCCGAAAACATCCTGCGCATGTTCAGCGAAAAGTTCAAAGACCGCAATTCGATAGTCGTTTATGACAAGACTTGGGAAAAGGGAGTGATAGGAATAGTGGCTTCGCGCCTCAGCGAAAAATACTACCGCCCGTCGGTGGTTTTGACAATGTCGCAAGAGGGCGACTTGGCCACGGGTTCCGCACGCTCGATAGTCGGCTTCGACCTTTACAGCGCGATAGATTCGTGCCGCGACCTGCTTGAAAACTTCGGGGGGCATACCTACGCGGCCGGGCTCACCCTGAAACAGGAAAACGTAAAGGAGTTTGCCCGCCGTTTCGACGAATACGTAAGCAACAACATTACCGAGGAGCAAAAGATACCGCCGATAGAGATTGACACGGAATTGCTTTTGTCGCAAATAAACCAGACTTTCTACAATATATTGCAGCATTTTTCGCCATTCGGTCCGGAGAACATGAAACCGGTCTTCGTAACGCGCGGACTTATGGACAACGGACGCTGCTCGTTGGTGGGACACGACAACAGTCATTTGCGGCTCAACTTAGTTGAACCGTCTTCCGGCTGCACGATAAACGGCATAGCGTTCGCCCGTGAGGATTTCAAGCCTGCGGAATTTTTGCCTGCGCTAAAACAAGGCCGCGCCGTGGATGTATGCTACACCTTGGACGAAAACGAATTCCACGGGCAAAAAAGTTTGCAACTGATGGTAAAGGACATAAAGGTCAGTGAATGAAATTCACCGAACTTTATATCGGCATTGTTTTATCCCCCGCAGGGAAAATCCTACGGATTTTCCCTGCTGCCCCCAGAGGGGGCATGGGCATTTCCGCTTTGCTGCTTCGCAGCAATTTATCATTTAATTTACGGCAAAGCCGCCGGGCTTCGCCCGTTGCGGAGCTTCGCTCCGCATATCATTGTCTAATCCCCCGTTT
>JADIMR010000030.1 GCA_017694565.1 Candidatus Enterocola intestinipullorum
TTCAAGTTCCGCGATGCGCAGAAAGAAGCCATGAACATGGCGCGTATAGGCAACAAGTATCTTGCCGATAACGAACCGTGGAAATTGGCAAAAACCGACATGGGTCGTGTCGCTACAATTCTGAATCTCGCCTTGCAGCTGACAGCAAATCTTTCTGTGGCGTTTGCCCCGTTCTTGCCTTTCAGTTCCAAAAAACTGTCGGATATGCTTGCAATGCAACCACGTAAATGGGACAGCCTCGGCAATATGGAAATGCTCGAAGAGGGACATTTGTTGAACAAGGCGGAATTGTTGTTCGAGAAAATAGAAGATGCCGCAATCGAAGCGCAAATAAAGAAATTGCAAGATACGAAGAAACAGAACGAGATTAACGAGAAGCACGCAGAACCTGTAAAAGAGCTTGTGGATATAGAACAGTTCGGAAAACTTGACATCAGGGTTGGAACGGTTTTGGAGTGTTCCAAAGTTCCGAAATCGGATAAACTTCTGCAATTCAAGATTGACGACGGCATGGGCGGACGTACCATAGTTTCAGGCATAGCCGCATATTACAAGCCCGAAGACCTGATAGGAAAGCAAGTGTGCTTCGTGGCAAATTTGCCGGTTCGTAAATTGCGTGGGGTCGAAAGCAACGGAATGATAATAAGCGCGCAGGATGCAGATGGAAGTTACATTGTCATTTCTCCATCGCGCAAAGTTGCAAACGGTTCGCAAATAAGTTGATATTCCAGCGTATTGCAGCATACCGGTTTACGCCGGTAAACAAAAAATAAGGGGCGTATCGAAAAAAAGATACGCCCCTTATTTTTTATGTAATTAATTCTGTGTATATGGTCAATGAGTTTTCTTGATAAAAAACAGGCTCGTCGGTTATCCTACGAGCCTGTAACGTATTTGTTTGTAATTTGATTACAATTTCGGACCTGCTGCGACAAGAGCCTTGCCTGCTTCGTTGCCTTCGAACTTCGAGAAGTTCTTGATGAAGCGGCTTGCAAGGTCTTTCGCTTTTTCTTCCCACTGTGCAGCGTCTGCGTAAGTATCGCGGGGATCCAAGATTTTGGAATCTACGCCCGGCAATTCGGTGGGAACTACAAAGTTGAAGTAAGGAATGGTCTTTGTAGGAGCTTTGTCTATGCTGCCGTCAAGGATGGCATCGATAATGCCGCGGGTATCTTTGATGGAGATACGTTTGCCGCTGCCGTTCCAACCTGTGTTGACGAGGTAAGCTTTTGCACCTACTTTTTCCATCTTCTTAACCAACTCTTCTGCATACTTTGTGGGGTGCAAGCTCAAGAAAGCTGCGCCGAAACAAGCCGAGAAAGTAGGAGTCGGTTCGGTAATGCCGCGTTCCGTACCGGCCAATTTTGCGGTGAAGCCGGAGAGGAAGTAGTATTTTGCCTGTTCTGCATCAAGTATCGAAACAGGAGGCAACACGCCGAACGCATCTGCCGAAAGGAAGATTACTTGATGGGCGTGAGGACCTTTCGATACGGGTTTAACGATGTTGTTGATGTGGTAGATAGGATAAGATACACGGGTATTTTCGGTTACGCTCTTGTCTGCGAAATCGATTTTGCCGTTAGCGTCTACCGTAACGTTCTCCAACAAAGCATCGCGTTTGATGGCGTTGTAAATATCGGGTTCGCTCTCTTTGTCGAGGTTGATAACCTTTGCATAGCAACCGCCTTCATAGTTGAACACGCCTTCGTCGTCCCAGCCGTGTTCGTCGTCGCCGATGAGCAAGCGTTTGGGGTCGGTCGAAAGGGTGGTCTTGCCTGTGCCTGACAAACCGAAGAAGATGGCGGTGTCCGTGCCTTCCATGTTGGTGTTTGCGGAGCAGTGCATGGATGCGATGCCTTTCAACGGGTTGAGGTAGTTCATTATCGAGAAGATACCTTTTTTCATCTCGCCGCCGTACCATGTGTTCAAGATAACCTGTTCGTTGGTTTTGAGGTTGAACACGGTTGCGGTTTCGGAGTTCAAGCCGAGTTCCTTGTAGTTTTCTACTTTTGCTTTTGCGGCGTTGAACGATACGAAATCGGGTTCTCCGTAGTTTTCAAGTTCTTCTGCCGTGGGGCGGATGAACATGTTGGTTACGAAGTGAGCTTGCCAAGCAACTTCCATGATGAAGCGCACTTTCAAGCGGGTTGCGGGGTTCGCGCCGCAGAAAGTATCCACGACAAACAACCTTTTGTTGCTGAGTTCGGCAACGGCTTTTGCTTTAAGGTCGGCCCATGCTGCTTCGGAGCAGGGTTTGTTGTCGTTTTTATATTCGTCGGAAGTCCACCAAACAGTGTCTTTGCTGGCCTCGTTCATTACGAAGAATTTGTCTTTGGGCGAGCGGCCTGTGTAGATACCTGTCATCACGTTGACAGCACCTAATTCTGTAACTTGGCCTTTTTCATAGCCTTCAAGACTCGGCTTGGTCTCCTCTGCGAACAATACGTCGTAAGACGGATTGTGCAAGATTTCGGTAGTACCGGTAATGCCGTACTTTGTCAAATCTAACTTTGCCATAATTGTTAAAAATATAGGTTATAAACTAATCTCGAATGAATCGCGGCAGGGAGTGCGAATCCGTTATCGGAAGTTTGCGGCTTCCATTTTTTTCTCCCCTTGTAATCCAAGGTGCAAAATTAAGCAGTTTATCCCAATTAACAATCGACTATTAACAAATTAAAATCATAAAAACATCTAAAAATGTAGGCAGCGGCTAATTTAGCCGCCGGACTTCGCTGCAATATTCCATTTAAATTACGCTTGCGCGCCGGGCGAAGCCCGTTGCGGAGCAAAGCTCCGCTTGCCATTGTCTTATCCCCCGTTTTTAGCCTCTGGCTAAAACCTGCCCCCAAAGGGGGCATGGGCATTTCCGCTTTGCTCCAATGCTCATGCCCTTTTCATTGTCTAATCCCCCGCTTTTAGCCTTTGGCTAAAACCTGCCCCCAGAGGGGGCCACCACCCTTAACTTTGTTGCTATCACTGCAAGATGCCAAATTCCCGCGATAGCCAGCACTAACAGGCACAACCCGAAACTATTCACTAACCACTATCCACTAAAAAAACCGCCGCTACCAGCGGAGGCGACCGGTAATAGGCGATTATGCTAACGGAAAAATTGGCTATTGCGAAGCAATGGGTAAT
>JADIMR010000031.1 GCA_017694565.1 Candidatus Enterocola intestinipullorum
GCCATAATCGCATTGCTATATTCCTTGGATTTATTGCGATATAATCTGAAAGGCAAACATGTCAATTGCAAATTGGCATATCAATTTTTAAATTTGATGATTATTTTTTTCTCGGTATACAAAGTATTGCCCCAAGCTTTGATTTTACCGGAATCCGTTTTGTACAAGAACACCCCTACCGTACTGTCTACCATATTCTTGAACGAGTCCGAGACGAAACGATTACAACAGGAACAAATGGAGAAAGCTGCTTATTTTTGGAATAACGAATTGTCCGGCATGTACGATAATTCCGCAAAGAGTTTCAATTTTTCCAATAAATAACGATGTTGCCGCCATAAAAATATTCCCCATGTCCATACAGGGTTTAAATAATCAGGGCGGCTAAAAAAGTAATTTTAGCCGCCCTGTCTGTTTTGCTCTATTCCTCACCCTACCCCTCTTGAATATCCGCCGCGTACAGTTTGTCTATGATGCCGTCGGCCAAACCGATTACGGGAACATGTATGTATTGCGCGCCTGTGGATTCCGCTATCGCGAGAAACACCTCCGCAGCAGGCACTATCACATCTGCTCGATCTGCTTTCAGATGGAACTCGTCCATACGTTGTTCCGGCGTGAGGAATTTCAATCTTTTATAAATTTCCTCCAATGAGGAAACCGGCATATTCAATTTCTGCTTGTCTTTTGTAGATGCCAGACGGTACAATTTGTTTATGTTCCCACCCGACCCGATTATGTTTATGTCCGGATATTTGCCGGCAATATAAACCATATCGTTTCGCAATTGCTGCCATGTTTCCGGTTTGTCGGCTCGACTTAAAATACGGACCGTACCGATATTATACGATTTGGAGAAAACCAATTCTCCATTGGTGAGCAAATTCACTTCCGTACTTCCTCCGCCGACATCAACATAAATATAATTGCCGCTACGGTCTTCCATGCATTCGATATGATTATTGTACACCAAAGCAGCTTCTTCCTGTCCGTCTATGATTTCTATTTTTATACCGGTATGCTTGAATACTTTTTTTATTACCGCTTTGCCGTTTTTTGCATCTCGCATGGCAGAAGTAGCACAAGCCCTGAATTTAGATACTTCGTACACTTTCATCAATTGCCCGAAAGCCTTTATGGCTCGGACCAATTTGTTTACTTTAATATCCGGAATTTCTCCGCAAGCAAAAACGTCAAAGCCCAATCGCAAGGGTATGCGCAGCAGCAAAACCTTGGTAAGCGGTTTTTGCCCTACTTGGCAATTGTCCCGCTCTTTCTTCACTAACAATCGAATGGCATTCGATCCTATGTCTATTGCGGCATAAGTATTATTGTTGTTCATTATCGTTTAAATTGTCATCTGAATCCTTGCCAGCGACAAGTTGTTCCTTGTAAAATTCGTAGAGCTTTTCCTGCGAACGGAAAGGCGGCTCGTTTTCAGGTTTATACATCGTATTGCTTCCCGTACCGTCCACGATGCGGCCTTGCACATTGTCCCGCAATCCGAAATCGACTACCATGCGCAAATCGTGTTTTATTTCCGGATCGTATACGGGTGTTACCACTTCTATGCGGTTGTCGAGATTTCGGGGCATCCAGTCGGCCGAGCCTATGAACGTCTTGTCCTCTCCTCCGGCCGCGAAAATAAAAATGCGCGAATGCTCCAAATAGCGGTCTATTATCGCGTGGATTCGTATGTTGTCGCTCACGCCGGGTATGCCGGTTTTCAACGAACAGTTGCCCCTGACCAGCAAATCTATATCTACGCCTGCCTGCGAAGCCTCGTACAACTTGCGCACCATTACGGGATCCGTGATGTGGTTTATCTTGATCCGTATATAAGCAGGTTTTCCCATTTGTTTGTTGCGTATCTCGTCGTTTATGAGTTTTACGAACTTGCGTTTCATCTCGTTCGGGGAAAGCAGAAGCTCCTTGAATCTTACGACGGAATAAGGTTTTTCTATGAATTCGAAAACATTCGCGACATCGGACACTATGGTTTTTGCAGCTGTCATCAGCATGTAGTCCGTATAAACCTTGGCATTCCCCTCGTGGAAATTACCTGTCGATATACATGCAATGTCGTTGCCGTTCTTCATGGCGATATGCGTTATCTTTGAATGGACTTTCAGTCCCTCGACACCGAAAATGACATGTATTCCCGCGTCTTGCATCCGCTTCGACCATTCTATGTTCGGACTCTCGTCGAAACGCGCCAGCAATTCAATGACCACGGTAACTTTCTTTCCGTTCTTTGCGGCGCAAATCAAGGCTTTTACTACTTTGGAATTCTTGGCCAATCGGTATAACGTGGTTTGTATGCCCGTAACCTGCTTGCTTACTGCGGCTTCCTGCAATACACGTATATAATAATCGAAACTATGGTACGGTACGTGTATGAACTTGTCGTTTTGTTGTATGCCGGAAATAAGGCTTTCGTTACCGGACAATCCGGGCTTCTCCAACGGCGGCCATGCAGGATATTTAAGGTCGTTGCGGCCGCAATCCGGGAACGACATCAAATCCTTGTGGTTGTAATACCTTCCGCCCGCAAGCACCGTGTCCAAACTGTCAAGGTTTAGCTTGTTCATCACCTTCTTTACCAAAGCCTTGGGCATCTCCTTATCGTAACTTACCCTCATCGCCTCCCCTTTGCGGCGGCTTTTCACGCCTTTGGATATTTTTTGAAGCATCCCGTTACGCAAGTCATTGTCCAGCTCCATCTCAGCGTCCTTGGTAAACTTGAATGCGTAAGCCTTTATGCTGTCATAGCGCATCCCGGCGAAAATCATGGGCAGGCAATAACGTACCACGTCGTCCAAATACATGATGTAGCTTTTACCGTCATTGTCCGGCAGGCGCACGAAACGTCCGCAGTCGGAAACAGGCAATTCAATCACTGCATAGTCTGGGTTGTTCTTGCCCTCTTTCTGCAACTCCACGGCAAAGAAAATGTTATCGTCCGCCTCGTTGGTAAGTTGCTTTACCGCCGAAAGCCATACAGGCCCGATAAGTCCGCCAAGTTGATGACGGAAATACCTGGTAATGAACGCCTCTTGCTCGGTGGAAAGCATGTCTTCGCGCAATATGAAAATATTCTCTTTGGCCAAAGCGTCGGTAATCCGCGCCATTATTTCCTCGAATTCCTTGGAATACAGCTTGACGAGTTTGTTTATCTGCTTGATCAACGTCATGGCCTTGGCCTGCTCGTTCTTCAAACTGCGGTTCTCGCACTCGGCAATGCGGCTCAACGTAGCCACGCGGACCCTGAAAAATTCGTCAAGGTTATTGGAATAGATACCAAGGAAGCCGATCCGTTCCAACAATGGTACATCCTCACGTGCGGCTTCCTGTAAAATACGATGGTTGAAATACATCCAGCTCAGATCCCGCTCGATGTAAGCTTTTGAAAAAGTCTTCTTGTCTAACATGGTTCTTGTTGTTTCCGTTATGATGCAAAGATAGTGTTTTTTCAGGTTTCAGGTGTCAGGTTTCAGTGGTTAGTGATTAGTGGTTAGTGGTTAGTTTCAGTATGCACCGAGTTGTGAATGCACAATGTTCATGGAAGGTAGCCCCTTTCGGGGGCAGTGGAAAAGCGCAAAGCGGGTTACACGGGGATACGGCGATTGCAAGGTGCTTGGAGTAGCCGCCTCTGGCGGCCGGCACGGAGTGCCGCAGTACCCCGCCGGGGTCGGCTGCTTGCAGCCGGGGGTAAAGGATATGTTTTTTATATGTTTTGAAAAAACATATAACGGGGGGGTAAAAGGATATGTTTTTTGTTTTTTGCTATGCTGACAGATTATATCACCGACAAAAGTTGCGCACGGCGATCGCAAGGTGCTTGGAGTAGCCGCCTCTGGCGGCCGGCACGGAGTGCCGCAGTACCCCGCCGGGGTCGGTGCGAAGCACCGGGGGGTAAAGGATATGTTTTTTATATGTTTTGAAACAACATATAAAAAACACAGCAAGCCTGTAAGCCGGGTTCTGTGGCGGAAAGAATCCGCTGTCTGTCATTAATCTGCGACTTGTGTCACCACAAGCCTTATAGCAACCTACCCCCCGGCATCGGACGGGCAGCCCTCATTTGCCGGTATACATGGTCTTGCAACTTATGGTGCGTACTGCCCTGCCCGTCACCGGACAGGCGGTAGGCTCTTACCCTGCCTTTTCACCCTTACCGGCATTGCCGGCGGTATGTTTTCTGTTACGCTTTGCTTGCCGTCGCCGGCAACTTCCCGTTAGGAAGCATAATGCCCTGCGTTGCCCGGACTTTCCTCCCGAATATTCCATCGGGCGACAGACCGGCCTGCTGTGTTTATTTGTTGAAGTCTTGCATATAAACCACAAACCTGCCTGCTTTCTTTACAAGGCAGGCAGGTCGCGGTTATTTCAGAATCAAAACAGGACTTACGCTGCTTTGACTTTTTCAACTATGGCTTTGAAAGCCTGAGGCTCGTTCATGGCCAAGTCGGCCAAAGCCTTACGGTTGATATTGATTCCGGCTTTGTGCAATGCACCCATCAATTTGGAGTATGACATACCTTCCAAACGTGCGGCGGCATTGATACGCTGTATCCACAATGCGCGGAAATTACGTTTTTTGTTCTTGCGGTCGCGATAAGCGTATTGCAAACCTTTTTCCCAAGTATTCTTGGCAACGGTCCAGACATTCTTACGGCAGCCAAAATAGCCGCGGGTCAATTTGAGGACCTTTTTTCTTCTTGCTCTTGAAGCAACGTGATTTACTGATCTTGGCATTTCTTAAATCTTTTGATTGTTAGCGCCTCCCTTTTACGGGTGAACTTTGGAGCTGAACATTCGGTTAATAAATAAAAAACGATTTAGTTTCTTGAAGCCTGCTGTACAATCGCTTATTTCAAGTTCAACAACATTTTTACATTGTTGGTATCCGCGTTGTCCACCAATCCGAAATGTGTAAGATTGCGTTTCTGCTTAGTGGTCTTCTTGGTCAAAATGTGACGTTTGTACGCATGCTTGCGTTTGATTTTTCCTGATCCGGTAAGGCGAAACCTTTTTTTGGCACCGGAATTAGTCTTAACTTTTGGCATTTTGAAAATTATTAAATTAAAAGAAACCTCTTTTCCGTCAGGGAATCCCCCGCAATCACGACCGGGGACAAAGGATTATTTTTTCTTTTTGGGCGAAACCATGATAATCATGCGTTTCCCTTCCAAAACAGGCATCTGCTCGACTTTGCCGTATTCCTCCAAATCATTGGCGAAGCGCAACAAAAGTTCCTCTCCCTGCTCTTTGAACAATATCGAACGGCCTTTGAAAAACACATACGCCTTGATTTTCGAACCTTCATTCAGGAAATTGACGGCGTGTTTCAATTTGAAATTGTAGTCGTGGTCGTCGGTTTGCGGTCCGAAACGGATTTCCTTGACTACTACCTTGGCCGCTTTCGCTTTCTGCTCCTTCTCTTTCTTTTTCAGTTGATACAAAAATTTGGAATAATCCAAAATCCTGCACACCGGAGGATTAGCAGAAGCGGATATTTCTACCAAATCGAGTTCCAACTTGTCCGCCAACGCCATCGCATCCTTGAATTTGTATATGCCCGGAGTTTCTATGTTGTCGCCCACCAAGCGAACTTCGTTTACTCCCGTGATGTAACCGTTAATGCGGTGAGGGTTTTCCTTTATGACCCTCCTTGGATTCTTAGGTGTATTGTTTGGTACGATAATATCCGGCCTCCAACCGTTAGATATACTGATTATTAATACTTTTTCATGTCTTGATAAAAGACGGCTGCAAATATAGGCAAACATATCCAATTGGCAATACGTTTTTCCGAATTAATTTTTCCCCTTCGCCCGCCCCCGATTCAGAAAGCGATTACACGAGTTGGCGGGAGCCTGCGCTGCGTTCCGGCAGTGCTCACTGAAACTAACCACTAACCACTAATCACTGAGCTTCGCTCAGCGATATTCCATTTAACTTACGGCAAAGCCGCCGGGCTTCGCCCGTTGCCTACGGCGGTGCTAAAATTCCGCGACAGCTCGCACTAAACATCAAGACCCCGCAACTATCCACTATCCACTAACCACTAACCACTCATATAGTAATCCGAATTTTTAATTCTAAACTTTTAATTATACATTTTTTACAAACTATCTTTGGCTTTGCCCATTTTCGGCTGCACTCGGCATAACAATTTCAAACAAGTTTGATTGTTCTGCCCTCATTTGCACGAAAATTCGGCTTGCACAAAAATTCGCCTTGCACTATCTTTGGCTTTGCCCAAGATAGGCTGCGGCTCGGCAATCCCAAATTCGAGCAAACTCGATTTGTTATTGCTCTCGCCTTGCACTATCTTTGCAGTCGGAAAAAACGCCCTTCAAGAAAAAACGGGTTACTCATTAATTTATATAATTAGACAAACAATACATAAAACACTTGAATTTTATGATAAAAAGCAGAATTTGCGAGTTGATCGGTTTGCAATATCCGATTTTCCAAGGAGGCATGGCATGGGTTTCGGAATCCAAGTTGGCAGCAGCAGTCTCAAACGCCGGCGGTCTCGGCATAATATCGGCAGGCAGCGCGGACGCGGCATACGTCCGCGACGAAGTGCGTAAATGCAAGCAATTGACAGACAAGCCATTCGGTGTCAATGTCATGTTGCTAAGCCCGTTTGCGGCCGAAGTTGCGCAGGTCCTTGCTGACGAGAAAGTACCCGTCATCACCACAGGAGCGGGCAATCCGGGCAAATTCATGAAAATATGGTTGGAAGCCGGCATCAAGGTCATTCCCGTAGTCCCGTCAGTGGCATTGGCCAAGAAAGTGGAAAGCGTAGGCGCGGCGGCAGTGATAGCGGAAGGCGGCGAATCAGGCGGGCACATCGGCGAACTTGCAACCATGACATTGGTCCCGCAGGTGGCAGAAGCCGTAAACATACCGGTAATTGCGGCAGGAGGCATAGCCGATGGCAGAGGCATGGCGGCCGCATATATGCTTGGTGCGGATGCCGTGCAATGCGGAACGAGATTCCTCGTAGCCGACGAATGCCGCGCCAGCGAAGTATACAAGGACAAGGTGATTGCCGCAGGAGATATTGAAACAATAGTAACAGGCAGGAAAGGCGGCCATCCCGTAAGGGCATTCAAAACCCCGTTCACCCGCAAATACGCGAAAATGGAACAAGCCGGGGTAAGCGAGGAAGAACTCAACAAACTCGGCACGGGAGCATTGCGAAAAGCCGTAATGGACGGCAATGCGGAAGAAGGCTGTTTCATGGCCGGACAAAGCGCCGGAATGGTACATAAAAGGCAAAGCGCGGCAGAAATAATACGCGACTTGATGGAAGAATGCGAAGCCATCCTCAAAAACGCGCCTTCCTTGGTCGTTTGACAAAAAAAGATTTTCAAAAACATCCAATCACAGAAAAGCAATGGAATATTACCGCCCGGCCAACTCCATATTTCCACCGGTCATTAAAAACCTGGTGATAATAAATGTCTTGTGCTGGCTGGCAACAATCGCCTTACAAAAATACGGCATCGACATAGTGGGGTATTTGGGACTGCACTATTGGAAATCGGCAGATTTCAATGTGGTACAATTTGTCACGTACATGTTCTTGCACGACACGACATCCTTCGGGCACATTTTTTTCAACATGTTCGGTTTGTGGATGTTCGGCAAGGACATTGAAAATTTTTGGGGCGGTAAAAAGTTCCTGATATATTATTTCGTAACCGGCATAGGTGCCGGCGTCATACAGCAGATAACGTGGGCGATTGACATTTACCCCGTGGTCACGGCGATAAACCAAGTGCTTGCCGGCGGCGACATCCGCGCTTTGGCCCCGTATCTGCAATCCATGCCCACCGGGCATGTCAGCGCGGCGGATTTGTTGCAACTCAAAGAATTGGTTTATGATGCCCGCGTTACAATCGGAGCGTCGGGAGCGATATTCGGCGTGTTGCTGGCTTTCGCCATGTTGTTCCCGGATGCCCGCATATTCCTTTTGTTCATTCCCATTCCGATAAGGGCCCCGTATTTCGTCGCGTTCTACGCCTTGTGCGAGTTATTCATGGGAGTGCAGGATTTCCACGGCGACAATGTCGCGCATTTCGCGCATTTGGGCGGAATGATTTTCGGATTGATACTGATTCTGTATTGGAAGAAGAAAAAGAACATCAACGGCAGTTCGTCTTATTATTGACATTACGATAAACGTTAAAAAACAAATCATGCCTGTTTTCCAGGAACTCAAAAGGCAATTCGGCACGGGAGGTTATCTCGTGCGTTTGCTTTATATAAATTGCGGCATATTCATCATCCTGAAATTGGCCTTGGTGGCATGTATGCTGTTCGAACTGCCTGTCGACTGGGTCCCGTATTTGGAATTGCCGTCTTCGCTTGGCCGTTTATTGCGTACTCCCTGGACTGTCCTGACTTACATGTTCGTGCACGTGGATTTCCTGCACGCGATATTCAACCTCCTTGCCCTATACTGGTTCGGCAAAATTTTCTTACGGTATTTCTCCCAAAAACAATTGGTCGGAGTATACGTATTGGGAGGATTCGCGGGTGCGCTCACATACGTCCTGGCACTCAACACCATTCCGTATTTCGGCGATATGCGCGATTTCTCGTACCTTATAGGAGCATCGGCTTCGGTAATGGGAATTATTTTCGCGTCCGCGGCCTACTATCCCGACGACAGCATACGCCTTGCATTAATCGGGGAAATAAAGCTCAAATATGTAGGATTAGCCGTTTTCCTTTTGGATGTGATAGGTTTTTCATCTTCCGATCTGGGAGGCACAATGGCACATGCAGGCGGAGCATTGTCCGGCTTGCTGTACGGACTTCTGCTCAGGAAAAAAAACGTGGATCTTTCTTCACCGGTAACGGCCATAATGAATTTCTTTTCCGACCTGCACTCCGAAATGCGTAAGCGCAAGCCCAAAATGAAAGTAAAGGTCAATCCCGGGCGTCCTAAAACCGATGAAGAATGGAACAAGCAAAACAACTCCCGCAACAGCAGAATCGACTCAATACTTGAAAAAATAAAAAAATCGGGATATGCCAATCTCAGCGATGAGGAAAAGCGGGAATTATTCGATTTAAGCAATAAAAAATGAAAACGGCAGTCAATGTAATAATCGGAATCATCACGGCGGCCGCGGCCATACTGACCTTGCTTGCGACCGTTTCCGCATACGCCCCGACTTCGGCTTTTTTTTCCGCGCTAAGCGTTTTCGTGGTATTTTTTCCAATATTGATTGCCATGGACGTCCTTCTCTTCCTGCACTGGCTGTTCAACGGGAAGTTTTTAATGTCGTTAGCCATTGCTGCGGTATTGATACTTTCATTGCCGCAACTTTTGCATATCGTGTCCCTCTCCCCCGAACTTGAAAGCCGGGAAAACGACGGGGGAATAAAAATTTTAAGCTGTAACGTGAAATTCTTCGGATTCAGCGAAGAGGAATGCGACACAACACTTGCATACCTTAATGCAAGCGGTGCCGACATATTGTGTTTGCAGGAATTCGGCTACTACACCGGCAAACAACCCTCATTAGGCAGGATCAAATCAAAATTGAAACAATATCCGTACATGCACATAAGCAAGGGCAGCGGAACTCCGAAAGGCATACAAAAGCATATTGTCACGTTCTCAAAATTCCGTATGGCGGGCAAAAAAGAAATCGACCTGATGTCTCCGTACCACCGCGCCATAGTTTCGGACATAATAGTTAATGAAGACACCTTGCATGTGTTCAATTGCTATTTGGAATCGAACAAGCTGACACAAGACGAAAAACAATTTTACGACGATGCCAGTTTGCAAAATATTTTCAAAAAATTGTCGGATGCAAGTGTAAAACGCAACGCGCAGGCGGAGATAATTTCCCGAACCATAGGACAATCTCCTGAACACACGATAATATGCGGGGATTTCAATGATGTACCTAATTCAAAGACATACAACCTGCTACGTGGCAACACAAATGATGCATTCCTATCTCTTCGCAGAGGTTTGGGCATTACATTCCACGAGGGGATTTATAATTTCCGCATAGATTACATATTCGCATCGCAGGATGTGGAATTGCTGAATTTCAGTTTGGACAAACAAGACATATCCGACCATTATCCGATAATGGCAACGGTAAAGCCTTATTAGTGGATAGTTAGCCGCTTCGCGGCAGGTGTCAGGGATCAGTAGGCGGCTGCGCCGCCTTGATTGATGAATAGTATGATACTGTAACCTGTAACCTGAATGAGGTGTCAGGTTTCAGGTTTCAGGGATCAGTAGCTGCTTCGCAGCTTTGATTGATGAATATTATAACCTATAACACACTAATCAGCGTTTTTAATTTTAAATTTTCAATTATACATTTGTGAAATCCACTGTAACCTGTAAACAAAATAAATATGAACGCAGTAGTAAGTATTATCATGGGCAGTACTTCCGACCTGCCCGTAATGGAAAAAGCCGCAAAGCTGTTGGACGAATTCCAAATCCCGTTTGAAATCAATGCTTTGTCGGCCCACCGCACACCGGACGAAGTTGCCGACTTTGCAAAAAACGCAAAAAGCAGAGGGATAAAAGTTATCATAGCAGCGGCAGGTATGGCCGCGCATTTGGGCGGTGTCATCGCATCGATGACCACCCTGCCCGTTATCGGCGTACCCATCAAGTCAAGCCTGGAAGGATTGGATTCTCTTTTGTCGATAGTCCAGATGCCTCCGGGAATCCCGGTTGCCACAGTGGGAATCAACGGAGCAATGAACGCCGCGATTCTGGCCGTGCAAATATTGGCCTTGTCGGACGAGTCTTTGGATAGGAAATTCGCACAGTACAAAAGCGACCTGAAAAACAAGATTACGAAAGCCAATGCCGAACTGTCGGAAGTAAAATTCGATTACAAGGTGAATTGACAGCATTATACCGGGTTTCCGGCAACCGCTAAAATCGGTATGGAAATTACAAACAGCGTTTTTTAGCTGTAAAAAACGGCACCGCATGATATTGCGTGCCGTTTTTCATATCACGGAAATATCAAAAGTAATATCTTGCCCCTACTATGATATTCAGTTCCGGATTGTAAATCTCATTGAAGTGCTCTCCTTTATCGGATTCGATATGTTGGATGATTTCCTTGTAACTGTGCGTAGCAGTCGAATGTTGCTGCACGTTCCTTTTTCCTTGCATTTTGGACTTTTTCGGGAAAGAATACGCCACGGACAATACGGTCCTGCCGACAACACTCATTAATCGGGAAGTATAGTATGTAAACTTGCCGGGAGAATATTTCTTCAAGTAGATATTCATCGCATCGAAGAAGTTCTTCACGAATGCCGTGCTGTAACGGTTGGACGACACCGATTTGAAATGCAGGAACGATACGGGCAAATAATAAATCTTGCAGCCTTTATTCCGCAACCGCATACACAAATCCGTGTCTTCGAAATACATGAAATAATCTTCCGGCAACAATATCGCGTCCCCTAACAAACGGCGGTTCAGGAGCATGAACGAGCCGCTTGTAACTTCCACTTCGTAAAAATCCTTATCGGCATCCCTGTAATCGTAAAATGTCTTGGTATGACGGCGTACCCATTCAAAATCGCACAAACGTGTGTACTTCAATAACATATTGGACAATGTCGGGGCGTTGCGGCGATGTTCAGGAAAAACAGTACCGTTGCTGCTTATGCCGCGAATACCGACAGCCCCGGCATCCGGGTGGGCATCGGCGAACCCGCATACCCGCAGCAGGCAGTCCTCGGGCAACACCGTGTCGGGATTCAACAAAAGCACGTATTCTCCCTGTGCCTTGCGTATCGCCTGGTTGTTGGCTTGCGAAAAGCCCTTGTTCGTGTGGTTTTGCAAGAATTTGACTTTCGGATACACGCTTTGCAATGCTTTCTGGGGTTTTACGTCGGAATTGTTGTCCACGACCAAAACTTCCCCGTCTCCATCCAAAAGGGCCAGGGCCTTGTACACGGAATCCAGACAAACCAAAAGGTAGTCCAATGAATTATAATTTACTATTACTACGGATATCTTCATCTCAATTATTTGAGAACAGGCTTGCCAAGCGTCCTAAAAACGATTTTTTATTTTCCGCCGTCCTGGAATCTTCATATACCGGGGTTATCCATCCGCGTATTACCGAATATATCATTCCCCAGTCGGGCAATCCGCCAAGATTGCGGTCGTCTATGTACACGTCGGCAACTACCTTGTGCTGGGGCATGTCTTCATCCTCCGGATTCTCCTTGTTCACAGCATAAAACTCCAATCCTCTGCTTTTGCAAAAATCCACCGCTTCTTGCAACAAGTCGCCCGTGCGGGACGACCATAAAATCAAACGGCATTCGCCTTCCGCCTGCAAGCGTTTGAGCGTATCGATGGCGAATGGAATTTCTTCCCCGATTTCCGGGTACTTGTGTTTAACAATCGTGCCGTCAAAATCGACTGCTATTGTCAGCATTTTTGTTTGTTTATTTAATGGTAAAAGTAGCCTTATTCTTCCGCTTCGCGGGGCAGTTCCCCTTCTTTGTCCGCTTTGCCGCCATCCTCCTTTTCCCTTTGCAAATACGCTTCGATTTTGGAAATGGACGGTTTTGTGAAAATGAGTGCGACAAACGCAATCAGGTAACAAAACAATATATTCGTGTCTTTGAGGACATAATAAGCAAGACCGGATAAGAATGCCGGCAAGGAAAGCAGCCACATTTCGATTTTGGATTGCCTGATATAATATTCAAGACCTTTGTTGTATTTTGTCCGTATGGAGAAGAATTTCAACACAAGGGGAATCATTACCATAAGAAACATCACGGTTACCACGCGGATGACGTATCCGGCAGACGCTTCCAACAATACGGGAAAATCCGCCAACTTGGCCGCCACCAACTCCAAAATCAGCAGCGCGTAAATCAAATAATATTGGAAAACCAAGTTTTTGCAGGCTTTGTTTATGTTCATTTCTTATAATCTGTATGGTACTCTGTTTTCAATAGACCGTCCTAATGTCAGTTCATCCGCGTACTGCAATTCGTCCCCTACCGCCACGCCTTGCGCCACGGCTGAGAGCAATACTCCGGTATGCGCAAGTTTGCGGGCTATGTAATAGGCAGTCGTATTGCCTTCCGTCGTAGTGCTGAGAGCGAAAACCACCTCCTTGATACCGCCTTCCTCGACCCTTTGCACAAGGCTGGAAATTTCCAAATCGCCCGGACCGATGCCGTCCATGGGAGAAATCACTCCGCCCAAGACGTGATACAACCCGTTGAAACTCGCCGTGTTCTCGATAAGCATCAGCTCCCTTACCGACTCTACCACGCAAACGATGGAAGAATCCCGCTTGGGATTGGAACATATCTGGCACAAATCCGTATCCGAAATATTCTTGCAACAACGGCAACGCTTCACTTCGTTTTTCAAAGTAAGCACGGCGTTTGCGAAATCTTCGGCAAACTGCCTGTCGCTTTCCAAAACGTACAATGCCAACCTGAAAGCGGTTTTGCGGCCTATGCCCGGCAAACGCGCGAACTGGTTCACGGCATTTTCGAGCAATAAAGACGGATAAGTCGAATCTTTCATTTTGTCTGTCGGCGTGTAACAACAAAACGCAAATTTAATCAAAAAATCTCCATGCCCTGCACAAGAAAAAAATGTTTTTGCATATCCGCATTGGCAAGTATTGAGATGCCAAAACCTTTGTTTAAACGCCATAAATAGTTATATTTGCTGCGCAGCCGCACGAAGGGGCATGGCATGACTGGCGAAGTCCCCGGATACATGAAATCCATTCGACGTGCAGCTAACCTTAAAAAGCCGAAAACAATGCTCATAAAAACCGCCGAATTTGTAAAAAGTTGCCCCGGTTTGGCATCTTGTCCTTGCTCCGAAAAACCTGAATACGCATTCATAGGTCGTTCAAATGTCGGCAAATCCTCCTTAATCAACATGATTTCGGCCCGAAAGGGCTTGGCCATGACCAGTTCCAAACCCGGAAAGACCCTGCTCATAAATTATTTCGACATAAACAACAGTTGGTATTTGGTGGACTTGCCAGGATACGGGTTCGCATCCGTGGACAAAGACACACGTGCGCGTTTGAAACGGATGATTGAAGAATATACCGTGGGGCGTATGCAGCTTACAAACCTGTTCGTATTGCTGGACTGCCGGTTGGAACCCCAAAAAAACGACCTCGATTTCATTAATTTTTTAGGCGGGCACGAAGTCCCTTTCAGTTTGGTGTTCACAAAAACGGACAAGATAAGCAAAAGCAAACTTGCAGCCAATATCGCGCATTATAAAGAAGTGCTGTCCGGGCAATGGGAATGGTTGCCGCCCATATTCGCCACATCTTCCGAAACGAAAGAAGGGCGGGAAGAACTCTTGTCATACATTGAACAAATAAACAATTCAATAGAAAACCAAGAATGATAAAAACCAATCTTTAAAATCCTTAAAAAACAGATATTATGTTGAACATGCAAAAAAAGATGAGCACGGCTTTCTATGCCTTGCTCAGTTTGCCGGCCACTGCGATGGGGTTCGGCCTGTCGGTGCAGATTTCTGCCCTGAGTTGGATTCTTAATACCAAATACGGGTTGGACATCCACGAAATAGGCATAGTTTGGGCAGCGGGACCGATTGCCGGCATCATAGCGCAACCGATAGTAGGCGCGTTAAGCGACAAGTTGTGGTTCATGGGAGGACGCCGTAGGCCTTGGATAATATTGGGCGGATTACTTACAGGCCTCATGCTGTTGGCACTGCCGAATTTAGGAATAATACAAAAAGTGTTCGGAGCTTCCGGCTCGGAAGGACTTTTGGCCATAGCCGTCGTCGTGGCCTTGACTCTGGACCTGTCTATTAACGTAAGCTTCAACCCTACCCGTTCGCTGATTGCCGACTGCACCAACCACAGCCAGCGCAGCAAGGGCTACACATGGATGCAGACCGTATCGGGAACGTTCGGAGTGCTTGCTTACCTCATAGCCGTAATATGGGGCAACGAGGTCCTTATATATGTAGGCGTGGCAATCGCCCTGCTATTCACCATAGTCCCGATGATTTTCATAGAGGAACCGCGCTATTTGGAAAACGAAGAACCGGCGGCTAAAACTGAAAGTCAAAACACGGCCAAAAAGAAAACGTCGGTAAAGGATTTCAATGATGCCTTGTTGCCATTGTATGGCTTTTTGGTTTACGGCGTATACGTCATAATAGCCAAACTGTTCGGGTTGGAAGACACTTCGAGCGTGAGCATCTTCGGTCTTTTCAGCCTGAGTACGGTGGAGTTGGTTTGCGTCATTATCGAATTAGTGGCAATAGCGATGGTTCTCGCCAACGTGCTCAAAGCCGACAACAACACGCACCAGTTCCAGAAAGTATTGCTTTCGCATTCGTTCACATGGTGGGGCGTGCAAACCATGAACATATACATGTTCTTCTACGTTTCCACCGTCATCACAGGGCTTACAGAAGAGTCCATGCAAGCGGTCAACTCATGGGCGTTCCTCGTCCGCGACTTGGTCGGGGCGATTCTTCCTGTTTTGGTCCTCAACGCTTTGGCAAAAAAACTCGGCATGACACATACCCATACCTACTGCATATTGCTTATGGCTTTGGGTTATGCGGTAATATATGCCTTCGGAGCTAACATTGTCGTGTTCTTCGTGGGTTTGGCAATCGTAGGTATCGGCTGGGCATCGTTGGTTTCCCTTCCATTTGCCATAATGAGCGAATATGTCGACCAAAATAAAATGGGATTATACATGGGCATATTCAACCTGTCGGTGGTGCTTCCGCAATTGGTGGCATCGTTCAAGATGGGCGAAGTGGTCAGTGCCGCTCCCGACAAGTCCATAATTTTCGCGATATGCGCGCTATGCCTCTTCGTTTCCGGCGTACTGTGGTTCACGGTACGCGAAAAGAAGTGATTCCGCAACAAATACGAACCATTAATACTGCAAAGTCCCCGGTATTTGAAATACCGGGGACTTAAATTTTGCAAAACTATTGTTTATGTCTTTTATACTGCGTATATTTGAAATATAGGATTATCTACGAACCTCATAAATTTAACAGTCATGAACGCAAAGGTTATTTTGGGATTTTTGGGTGGCGCTCTCGTCGGCGCAGCAGTGGCACTTCTCACAGCTCCTGAAAAAGGTGTTGATTTAAGAGCCAAAATCATATCGTACTTGAAAGAAAAAGGCGTTTCGAGCGATCGTTTCGAAGAAATAATCGCCAAAGTAAAAGACAAAGTTTACTCGTGGAGCAGCATGGACGACATAGAAGCTGCCGTAGACGAAGCGTTGAACGACAAGGCATGAAAAACATGGAAAGCGAATACGGGAAATTTGCAAAAGACGTAAAGGAATATCTCTCGTTGAGATACGACTTGTTGCGTATGGAAGTTTTGGAAAAACTGTCGAAGATAATAGCTTTGATAGTGGTATTGTTCGTGGCCGTCGTACTCGGCTTGGCCGCATTGATATATTTTTCATTCGTATTCGCTTTCGCGTTGAAAGAAGCATGCGGCAGCGCGGTTCCCGGTTTTATGGCAATAGGCGGGTTCTTCGTGCTGCTGCTGGTCGTTTTGTTGGCTTTCCGCAAGCAAATAGTACTTAATCCACTGATACGTGTCATCGGCGGAATATTGTTCCGTGAAGACAAGGAAAACGATGGCGGTATTCCGGGCAAAAAAGAGGAAAAGGCAAATGATGGAAATAAATAAAATACGGAACATCGACGAGCTTAAAGCCGCCAAAAGGGTAATCGCCGCACGTGTCGGCGACAAGGAACGCGAATTGGACAGGCGGATCAGGAATGCGCAAAACAACTTGCGCAGGATTTCGCGTCCTTTCGGGGTTCTCCGTTCCGCCGCTTCATGGATATTCGCGCTCGGTCCGCTGAAAAACGGACGGTCGTTAGGCTACAAAGTCGGATATGCAATAGCTTCCAGACTGTTCCAACGCAAGAGAATATAATCAAACACACATCAGATAACCTTACACTACCTGCAAACCAAATCCGCCGTGTCCAAACAACAACGTGCCGAAAAAGAAAACGAATTTATTGAACAATCGTTCAACAGGCTTTTAAACGATTATTTGGCATCTCCGCACGGGAAAAAAACCGACATAATAAAAAAAGCCTTCACTTTTGCCAAAAACGCCCACGAAGGCATCAGGCGTTTGTCCGGCGAACCATACATCCTCCATCCGATAGCCGTGGCCGAAATAGTATGTAAGGAAATCGGTCTCGGCTCGACTTCGATATGCGCCGCACTGCTCCATGACGTGGTTGAAGACACGGAATACACCGTGGAAGACATCCGCAACATTTTCGGAGACAAAATAGCCTTGATTGTCGACGGCCTGACAAAAATTTCCGGCGGGGTTTTCGGAACCCATGCCTCTCTGCAAGCGGAAAATTTCAAAAAGCTCATCATCACCATGAACCAGGATATCCGGGTGGTATTGATAAAAATTGCCGACCGCTTGCACAACATGCGTACTTTGGATGCCCAACCCACGGAAAAACAATACAAGATAGCCGGAGAAACGGAATACATATATGCCCCGCTGGCCCACCGTTTGGGTTTGTTCGAGATAAAAACGGAATTGGAAAACCTCACTTTCAAATACAACTCCCCGCAGGAATACAATTACATACAGCAACGTGTGGACACTGAAAAAGCGCGCCGGATGCAAATATACGACCGGTTCGCCTTGCCCATAATGAACAAGCTGAATGCTGTAGGCATACAATTCGTAATGAAGGAACGCATCAAATCGGCATACTCGATTTGGAAAAAAATGCACAAAAAGCATATTCCTTTTGAAGAAATATACGACATCGTGGGGTCGAGGATAGTTTTCACGCCCAAACCGGGTTCGGACGAAAGGGAAGAATGCTGGAAAATATACAACATCATAACACAAATATACACCCCACACCCCGACAGGACCCGCGATTGGATAAGCACGCCTAAAACCAACGGCTACGAAGCCCTTCATGTTACTGTGATGGGGCCTGACGGATTTTGGATAGAAGTGCAAATCCGCAGCAAACGCATGGACGACATCGCTGAAAAAGGATTGGCCGCACACTGGAACTACAAAAAGGATTATTCCGCTTCGGAATCGCGCATAGAAGAATGGCTCAACACCGTAAACGAATTGCTCAAAAAGCCTGATTCCGACGCGATGGAATTTTTGGACACGTTCAAACTCGCATTATACGATGCCGAACTTATGATTTTCACCCCCGACGGTGAAATGAAAACCATGCCCGCCGGCTCCACCGTTTTGGATTTCGCATACGAATCTGGCGAAGACAACGGACGCCACTGCATGGCTGCCAAAGTAAACAACAAATTGGTACCTGTAAACCACATACTCCACAGCGGGGACCAAGTGGAAATAATAACATCGGTTCAAAAAGAGCCTCTCCCGGAATATCTTGCTTTCGTTTCCACAGTGAAAGCGAAAGAACACATTACGGCGGCTTTGAAGGAAAACGCTGTAAAAGACCGCGCCGAGGGCGAAACAATGCTTTTGAAAGAATTGGAATCGACAGGTTGCAAAATCAAGGACAAAATACCCCAACCGGTAAAAAACAAGCTGTTGAGATTTTACGGCTACGACTCATACGACCACCTGCTCGAAGACATAAAGAAGCACAATGTTGATTTAAGCGACTTGAAAAACGCCCTGAAACAGAAAAACGACATCTTCACGCTGCAATTCTGGACTCCTAACATATTCAAAAAGAAAAATACCGACAAGCCGGAAAACGGCGGCAATGCGAACGGAACGGAAAGCAAAAATCCCGAGTGCCGGCATTACACCGAAACGGAGAACGATTTCGTGATAGCTAAATGCTGCAATCCGCTGCCCGGGGACGAAATAGTGGGATTCAAGGGTACGGACGGACAAATAACCATCCACCGCACCGACTGCGACCATGCCATGAAGGAGATGGCACAAAACGGGACGAACATCGTGGCCGTCGAATGGGAAAACCGCACCATGCAATATTTTCCTGCGAAATTGGAAATCAAGGGAATTGAAAACCCTGAAACTTTCCGGAAAATAATCCTCGAACTTACCGGCAAGATGCACGTGAATATTCAAAAACTGACATACAACACGTTGGACGGCATATTTGAAATGCGCACTATCATCCGGGTATTCAATTCGGACATGATAACCCGCATTTGCGAGGACATAAAAAACATGGACGGAATAAGCAATGTTTCACGCATAGAAGATTAACAAGCCGTCCGAATCCGCCAGAAATTCATCATAGACGCATTCAGACGACAAATTCCAAACTGTTTCCAAACGTGGCTATGAGATTTTTCACTAAAATAACAAGCATAATAATTCTTATTACAGCAACAAGCGACATGATTGCACAAAATCCTTTTCTGAAAGCATTCGACACGCCATATCAAAGCGTGCCATTCAGCAAAATCAAGACGGAACATTACGGCGAGGCATTGGACGAAGGGCTTAAACAGCAAGAAAGGAACATCGAGGCCATTTGCGGCAATACTGATTCCCCGACTTTCGAAAATACCATCGTGGCATTGGAACATTGCGATGAGATTCTTTCCCGTACAGCAAACGTGCTTTTCAACCTGACCGAAGCCGATACAAACGACACGCTCGATTCATTGGCGCAAAAATATTCTCCCCTGCTGACCGAGGCATCCAACAGGATATTCCAAAACCAAAAACTTTTTGACCGGGTAAAAACAATATACGTGCAAAAAGACGAATTGGGGTTGGATGCCGAAGATTCGATGCTCCTGGAACAGACTTACAAGGCATTCATACGCAGCGGGGCGAATCTGAACGAGGATGACAAGAAACGCTTTGCCGCTTTAAGCAGCCGCTTGAGCTCGTCCACTCTTAATTTCGGTCAGAACGTGCTCAAAGAGACGAACGATTTCAAGATGGTCATAGAAGATTCCGCCGACCTTGAAGGACTGCCCGATTACATAATCGAAGCCGCCCGTACAAGAGCCGAAGAAAACGGATTGTCCGGAAAATGGCTGTTCGACTTATCCATGCCGAGCTACTTCAACTTCATGAAATTTTCTGCCAAACGCGATTTGAGGGAAAAATTATACCGCGCATACAACTCAAAAGGGAACAGGAACAATGCCAACGACAACAAAGCCCTGATAAAACAAATCGTAAACGACCGTTTGGAGATTGCAAGACTGTCGGGATATAAAAATTTCGCGGAATACAAACTCGAACGCACGATGGCGGAAACACCCGGGAACGTTTATGGATTGTTGGACGAACTGCTTGCCAATTACAAACCAGTAGCCCGCGAGGAATTCGAAACAGTGGAAAAATTCGCCGCCGAAACAGAAAACATGCCCGGTTTCAAATTGGAAGCATGGGACTGGTCGTATTACAGTGAAAAACTGAAAGAGAGCCGTTTCAACCTAAACGATGGCATGTTGAAACCATATTTTGAATTAGAAAAGGTAAAACAGGGCATTTTTGCCTTGGCTGGAAAACTTTACGGGCTGTCATTCGAACCTGCTCCGGAGTTGGATGTTTATCACAAGGACGTGACAGCCTACAAAGTGTGCGATGCCGGCGGGCGTTTCATGGCAGTGCTTTACACGGATTTTTTCCCCCGCAACGGCAAACAAGGCGGGGCATGGATGACCGAATTCCGGGGGCAGCGCGTGGAAAACGGGGAAAACATCCGTCCGCTTATTTCAATAGTAATGAATTTCACTCCCCCCGTTGGAGACAAACCATCCTTGCTTACTTTTTCGGAAGTGGAAACTTTCCTGCACGAGTTCGGACACGCACTGCACGGAATGCTTGCAGACACGAAATACGCAAGTTTGAGCGGGACCAACGTATACCGCGATTTTGTGGAATTGCCTTCGCAACTGATGGAAAATTTCGCCACCGAACCGGCATTCTTGGACATGACCGCCAAACATTACCTGACAGGAGAAAACATCCCTGACGAATTGGTGGAAAAAATAAAGGCGGCAGAAAATTTCAACGTGGCATACGCCTGCGTAAGGCAATTGAATTTCGGCTATTTGGACATGGCATGGCACAGCATCGAAACTCCTTTTGAAGGCGATACGGAACAATTCGAAAGCAAGGCCTGCAACGCCACGACAATATTTCCGGAAGTTGCCGGCACGTGCATAAGCACAGCTTTCAACCATATTTTTTCAGGCGGTTACGCTGCCGGATATTACAGCTACAAATGGGCGGAAGTGTTGGATGCGGATGCTTATTCCGTATTCAAGTCCCACGGCGGCATAGATGCCGGAACCGCCGCCCGTTTCCGTAACGAAGTGCTGAAAAAGGGAGGCACGGAACACCCTATGGTCCTGTACAAACGGTTCAAAGGTTCAGAACCTGCAATCGACGCATTGTTGGAAAGGAACGGGATAAAAAAGAAATGACTTTATAAAGCCGATTGACCGGTTTCCTATTTGATGTTGGCGTACATTCTTTCGCCGAATATGCCGGAGCCTACCCTTACCAAGGTGGCTCCTTTTTTTATTGCAAGTTTGTAATCATGGGTCATTCCCATGGATATTTCCTTGAAATCGGGAGAATCCTTGAAATAATCTTGTTTCAGGATGCCGAATATGGCGGCCACCTCGCCGAACTCCGACAGTATCTGCTGTTCGTCTGTAACCTGGGAAGCCATACCCATGACTCCGGCAATGATTATATTGTCAAGATTTTTAAACTCCTGACTTTCCAACACATTCCGGCATTCATCAATCGTGAACCCGAACTTCGTCTCTTCTTCGGCCACATGGAACTGCAACAGGCATTTCATTTTTTTGCCGCATTTGGATGCCTGCTTGTTTATCTCCTGCAATAATTTAAGGGAATCCACAGCTTCGATACAATCTGCCACGGGGACTACCTGTTTTACCTTGTTGGTTTGCAAATGACCTATGAAATGCCACTTTATGTCTTTGGGCAGGGCCGCAGCCTTGGGGACTAGTTCCTGGGCATGGCTCTCACCGAACAAACGTTGTCCGGCTTCGTATGCCGCCATTATGTTTTCGGCCGGATTGAATTTCGAGACAGCGACCAATCTTACTCCTTCGGGCAAATCGGACTTGACATGCTGCAAATTCGCCTGTATTTCTTCAGCTATCGTTATCATATCAATATTATGTCATCAACAATTTTCTCCCCGGCAAGTTCATTGAACCGCCTTATAAAATATGCTTTGTTAATATTAACCTCGTTGCGGGCCGCGCCGGACACGAGATCCATGTACAATATTCCCCCGCGCAGGAATTTCCTGCGCGTATAGGACGCTACCGCTTCACCGACTGCTTCGTCATATCGCTTCATCAACGAGATTTCTTCCAATTTGCGGGACATGCCGTTGCTCTTGAAAAAAGCATCTATGGCTTCACCTATGCTTAATGGCTGGCTGCGTCTCATGGCATTTTACTTACGTTTCCTTCACTTACCTTGAACAGCGAATAATCGGTACCGGAATCCTTCAACAACAAATCCACATGTTCCCTGTTGGTATCGGTTATGAATATCTGTCCGAAATTGTCGCCGGAAACTATTTTTATGATCTTTTCCACTCTCGAAGCATCCAATTTATCGAATATGTCATCCAAAAGCAATACAGGTTTTACCCCGGCGGTGGATTTCAATATTTCGTATTGGGCAAGTTTAAGTGCTATCAGGAAGCTTTTTCCTTGTCCCTGGGAACTGTTTTTCTTCAAAGGATAACCGTCAAGGAACATTTCCAACTCGTCCTTGTGCGTTCCTTTCGTGGTAAAGCCTATGATACGGTCCCGCTCACGCACAGACTGCAATTGCGAAGCCAGAGGACCGTCGGCAATATGGCTGCGGTATTTTATCCCGACCTGCTCGCGGCCGTTGCAAATCGCTTCGTAATAGTGCTGGAACACGGGAATCAGATTTTCTATGAAATGCCGCCTGCCATTGAATATGGCTTCGGCCAAATCTCCCATTTGCATCTCGCACACGTCGAAAAGCTCTTCATCCCGGCAATCGTCCTTGAGCATGGAATTGCGCTGCGCAAGCAACCGGTTATATCGTAAAAGGCTGTCCAAATACCGTGCGTCATATTGCGAAACCACGCCGTCGGCGAATTTCCTTCTCTCATCACTGCCGTCGTTTATCAAAACGATATCATCGGGAGATACCATTACGGCAGGAAGCAGGCCGATGTGCAATTGCAATTTGGGATATTCCTTCCCGTTCCGTTTGAAAGATTTATGCCTGCCCCGTTTCAATCCGGCACTTACCTGCTCTTTTACACCGCCACGGACGAAATTGCCTTGCAACATGAAGAATTCTTCGTCATGGCGTATATTGTCGCGATCCGTAGGATTCGTGCGGCTTTTACAACAACACAGGAAATAGACAGCGTCCAGTATGTTTGTCTTACCCGCCCCGTTATCTCCTATGAAACAATTCAAACGCGGGGAAAATGCCATGTCCGCAGAGGCTATGTTTTTATAATTCAATATGGATATCGTGTCAAGATACATTACTCTCCCTCCGCTTCAAGATTGTCTTTCCAAAGATACTTGTCGGTATCCCGCACTAAAACATTGGACAGCAGCACAAGCGAAACAAGGTTGGGGATTGCCATAAGTGCATTCATGAAATCCGCCAGATTCCAAACCAAACCGAGATTCATGACCGAGCCAAGATATATCGCTACTACCCAGACGGCACGGTAATACTTGATTATCTTTTTCCCGCCAAGGTATTCGATTGCCTTCTCCGCGTAATAACTCCACCCAAGTATGGTGGAAAATGCAAAAGTTACTATGCCTACCGTCAATATTATTTCTCCCACATACGGAATCTTCGAGAACGCGGCTTTCGTCAATGCTGCACCATCCGCGCAACTGATATCGGGATATGCGATTATGCTGCTGACAAGAACAAGTCCCGTCAAGGCGCAAATTATCACCGTGTCCCAAAATGTACCGGTAGACGACACCAATGCCTGCCGCACGGGATTCCGGGTTTGCGCGGCCGCCGCGACTATGGGTGCCGACCCCATCCCCGATTCGTTGGAGAACAATCCGCGTGCTATTCCGTAACGCATGGCCATCATGACCGTGGCTCCGGCAAATCCTCCGCCTGCTGCCTGCGGGGAAAATGCCGATGAAAAAATAAGATTCACGGTTTCTCCTAAATAAGCATGGTTCACGATTAGGATGTAGATGCAACCGAGGATGTAAAAAACCGCCATGAACGGCACGAAGCCGGAACAAATGGCAGCAATACCTTTCACTCCGAAAAATATGACCAATGCCACCAATACTGCCATGACCATACCCGCAAGATGTGGTGAAATGCCGTAAGACTCGTCCAACAACAGCGCTATGGAATTCGCCTGTACGGTATTGCCTATGCCGAATGCCGCCAATGCCGCGAACACGCAGAACAACACCCCGAGCCATTTCATGCCCAAACCGCGTTCCAGCGCGTACATCGGACCGCCCAGCATCTCGCCGTTGGAAGTTTTCACCCTGTACTTGATAGCCAAAAGCCCTTCGCCGTATTTCGTTGCCATGCCTAACACGCCGGTAATCCAACACCAGAACACCGCTCCGGGTCCGCCCAAAGAAACGGCAGTGGCGACACCTATTATGTTTCCTGTACCTATCGTGGCGGCGAGCGATGTTGCCAACGCCCCGAACTGGCTTACGTCGCCGTTTGATCCCTTGTCCGGCGTAACGGACAATTTTATTGCCGTGAAAATCTTTCGTTGGGGAAATTTCAAGCGTATTGTGAGGAACAAATGCGTGCCCAACAACATTATTATCATCGGCCAGCCCCACAACCACGTGGACACAGAAGAAATTATTTCCGAAAAAGTTTGCATGATTTGCAAAGATAGTGCAAGGCGAGAGCAATAGCAAATCAAGCTTGCTTGAATTTGCTATTGTCGAGCCGCAGCCTATCTTGGGCGAAGTCAAAGATAGTTTGTAAAAAATGTATAATTAAAAGTTTAGAATTAAAAATTCGGATTACTAATATGAGTGGGTAGTGATTAGTGGGTAGTGATTAGTGGATAGTTACAGCGAGTACAGCGTAGTGGAAGCACTATGTTGAAAGTATGTCTTAGTGAAAGCACAGGGTTCAGTGAAGGCCGCCCCCTCTGGGGGCTGAAAATTCGTGCAAATGAGGGCAGAACAATCAAACTTGTTTGAAATTGTTATGCCGAGTGCAGCCGAAAATGGACGAAGTCAACGCGCAACTTCTTCAAGTTGAAATGCAAGAATACGAAACAGGCGATTACTGAAACCAACGTGGATAAAGGAATGGCATATCCCATTAGCACGAGGTCGTGCGGATGCAACTGCCCTGCCAAATACGACAACGGAATCCTGAACAGGAAAGTAGCGGCCAAACCATGCGCCATTGTAAACCACGAATTGCCCTGCCCGATAAAAAACGAATTGAGATTGAAAACAAATGCCACCAAGACACAGTCTATGCTGTACCCCCGCAAATAACCGGCAGCCATTTCAATTACCGCCGCATCTTTCGTGAACAAGCCCGTAAGGGTTTCCGGCCAAAACTGCGAATATGCGCATACGGCCAGCCCTATCGCAAGGGAACTCGCTATGCCGTAGACAAGACATTTCGTCATTCTGTGCAAGATGCCTGCACCATAATTCTGTGCAGTCATCGTGGCGACCGCCGAAGATATGGCAAACGGAGGCAACATGGCAAAGATTATTATTTTTTCCACGACCCCCAAGGCAGCCGATGCCACAACCCCCATGCCGTTGACTATCACTGTAATCAACAGGAACGACACATTAATCAACGCATCCTGCAAGGCCAACGGTCCACCAAGCTTCACTATCTGGAAATTGAGCTGGCCGTTGATTTTAATATCGCT
>JADIMR010000032.1 GCA_017694565.1 Candidatus Enterocola intestinipullorum
AACTACACATATAACCATCGTCGGCAGCGTCAGATGTGTATAAGAGACAGGACCTATACATTTGTATGCAGGATTTTTATTGCAGGTCAAAACCTATGTCGCGCCTGTAATATTTGCCGTCGAAATCCACAATGGCGGCGTTTCTGAAAGATGCCGACAATGCTTCCTGTTTGGATGCGCCGTATGAACTCAAAGCAATTACCCTGCCGCCGGATGTTACGGTTTTCCCGTCCTTGATTGCCGTGCCTGCATGGAAAGCCACGCTTCCTTCTACCTTGTCCAATCCATTGATAACCTTGCCTTTTTCGTATTCACCGGGGTAGCCGCCGGAAACCAACATGACCGTAACGGCATAGCGGGGGTCTTTTTCTATCTTCTTCGAGGCAAGAGTGCCATCGGCCGCGGCCTTGAACAAATCGACTATGTCGTTGCCAAGCCTCAGCATCACGACTTCCGTTTCCGGATCTCCCATGCGGGCGTTGTATTCTATTACGTATGGTTCTCCGCCTACATTTATCAAACCGAAGAAAACAAAACCCGTGTAATCGATATTTTCGGCTTTAAGCCCGCCGATCGTGGGCCTGACTATCCTGCTTTCGACTTTTTGCATGAATTCCGGTGTGCAGAAACTTACAGGCGAAACCGCACCCATGCCGCCAGTGTTCAATCCGGTATCGCCCTCGCCGATGCGTTTGTAGTCTTTTGCTTCCGGGAGTATTACATAATCTTTGCCGTCGGTGAGCGCGAAAACCGAGCATTCGATTCCGGAGAGGAACTCTTCCAATACCACTTTGCCGCTTGCTGCGCCGAATTTGCCCGAAAGCATGTTGTCCAATTCTTCGCAGGCTTCTTGAAGGTCGTTTATGATAAGTACGCCCTTGCCGGCCGCAAGGCCGTCGGCTTTCAACACGTAGGGGGCTTTCATTGTTTTCAGGAAATCCAAACCCTCTTGCTTGTTTTCCTTGGTAACGCTGAAATATGCGGCTGTCGGGATGCCGTGCCGTTGCATGAAGTGTTTGGCGAAGTCCTTGCTCCCTTCCAATTGCGCGCCTTGTTTGGAAGGTCCGATAACCGGGATTTTGGACAGTCGCCCGTCGTTTTTGAAATAATCGGCAATACCCGCTACCAACGGGGCTTCCGGCCCTACCACGAGCATGTCAATGCCATGGGCAAGGGCAAATTCACCGACTGCCGCGAAATCTTCGGCTTTGAGTGCTACGTTTTCGCCGCATGAAGCGGTTCCCGCATTGCCCGGGGCTATGTATAACTTGTCAACAAGGGGACTTTGTGCGATTTTCCACGCAAGGGCGTGTTCCCTGCCGCCCGATCCCAATAACAGAATATTCATGATTATGTCGTTTTGAGAAACAGTTTATTTTTGTTGTTCTTCTTCCGTCGGGGACAAGTCGTCGAGCGTTTTGAACTCGAAGCCTTGGGCTTTCCAATATTCCACGGCTTTCGGAAAGGCGTAACGCATGTTGGTCCTTGCCTTGACCGAGTCGTGGAAAACCACAATCGAGCCGTTGCGCCCGTATTTGACGGCTATTTGGTAAACGTCTTCCGGCCGCAGGTCCCTGTCGTAATCGCGGGTTATGACATCCCACAGCACTATTTTGTATCTGCGGGACAGGTATAATGCCTGTACGGGGCGGATACGTCCGTGCGGGGGGCGGTAAAGCTTCGACTTGATTATCGAAGCGGCCTTGCGTATGTCGGAAAAGTATTCCTTGCTGTGCAGCCACAGCCCGCGCACATGGCTGTACCCGTGCGAGCCTACGCAGTGCCCGCGCCGTTTTATTTCTTCAAACAAGGCTTGTTTTTCTTCGGCGTTTTTGCCTATGCAGAAAAATGTCGCCTTTATTCCGAAATCATCCAATTTACGCAAAATCCACATCGTGTTTTCTTCGGTAGGACCGTCGTCGAAAGTGAGGTAAATGCACTTTTCGTTTTTCTTTCCCCTCCAAAGCACGGTCGGATAAAAGCCGCGTACCGCTTGCGGCATTTGTTCTATGATCATTTCTTTTTATGTCATTGGTACAAATACCCGTACTGCTGGAATATGTCGAAATAGTATTCGAATTCCGCAGGGTCTGTTTCTTGCGTTATGAGGGCAAGGTGCTGTATGGCTGCAAGGTTCAATCCTATCTCCGTCATGGCGCTTGCTTGTTGGCGTTCGTTCAAGCGGGACAGCCATGCAAGGTTTTCAGCCGCACGGTCGCCTATCGTCCTTCCGAGGGCTTTTGCTTTTTCATTTTGTCCGAGGATATAATAGTAGTCCACGAAACTTACCGATGAAAAATCCATTGGAATAGTCGAGTCGGGCAGAACTTCCATGCAGTAATCCAAAGCCTTCAATGCGCTGTCGGCTTTGTTTTCCATTATGAGGGCATCTATGAGGCGGTCGAACATCTGCCTGTGCGCCATGCACATGCGGCCCAGATTTTCGTCCACGTAAATGCTTTCGTCGGACATGTTGCCGAAACGGAATTTGTGCATCATGTTGTCATACATCAAATCCGTGGCCACGCGGCCGCCGTCTGTCCCGTCCTTGAACGGGACAATCCGGTAAGCGAGCCCTTCCAATTGGAAATACTTGCTCATGCCCATGTACATGTCGGAGCCTACGGTTACGGCGTAGTACAGCGGGCGTTCCCAATTGCTGTTGGCAATCATTTCCAAAACCATTATATCACTCTTGGTCAGATAGTTGCGATTGGACAAGTCGATTATCATCTTGTCGGCGACCATGTCCCTTTGGTCTTCGGTTATAGCACCTTGTTTTATCAGGTTGTCCACGTTTACCGGCACGCTGAAACGCTTGCACGGCAGGAACTCCTTGTAGTCGCCGGTACGAGGGTCGGTTTTTGTCGCGGGATCGTCGCTGGCCAAGAATTCGTCCAACATGTATTTCAAATCGAGCGTGTCTTCCGGCATGAAATCGTAAAGGTAAACCACGTCGCGCTTGCCTTCGATATAGGCTTGCCTGTCCCATGTTATGGGCAGGGGTGCTGATTCATGCGCCGGACGTATCATTTGTTCTATGTACCAGTCGGTCTGCAAATAGGAAAGGTTGCATACGCGCTTGTCCAAAGCCACGTCGCTGCCTTCCGTCTCCTGCAAGTACCACAGGGGGAAGGTGTCGTTGTCCCCGTTTGTGAATATGACAGCGTTGTCGGCGCAGGAATTGAAGTAATTCAGGCCGAAGTCCCTTACGGGGTAACGGCCGGAGCGGTCATGGTCGTCCCAGTTTTCAGATGCCATGATAACCGGTGCGGGTATAGCGAGCAAGAACGCAAGGACTGCGGCCATGTCCGGTCGCAGCTTGCAGCCGCGCAGCAGTTTGCACAGTCCGGCAACGCCGAAGCCCACCCAAATGGAGTAGGCATAGAACGACCCCGCGTAGGCATAATCGCGTTCACGCGGTTCCATCGGGCCTTGGTTGAGGTATAGCACTATGGCGATTCCCGTCATGAAGAAAAGCGTGAGGGTTACGCCGAACACTTCGCGCCCTTTCTTGCCAGCCGACAACTGGTATGCCAATCCGAGGATTCCGAGCAGGAACGGCAACATGAAGTATGCGTTATGTCCTTTGTTGTCTTTGTAATAGGGCGGCAGGTCGTCCTGCGGGCCTACAAGGAACTTGTCTATGAAATCGAATCCGGTTATCCAGTTGCCGTTGGTTATTTCGCCGTGTCCCTGCACATCGTTTTGGCGACCAGAGAAGTTCCACATGAAATAACGCCAATACATGTAGTTAAGCTGGTAGCGGAAGAAGAATTCGAGGTTTTCCCCGAAAGTCGGCACGGTTACTTTTATCTGTTCGCCGCAACGGTCGTAATCCACTTTTTTGCCTTCTATGTCCACCCAGCTTTCGTATGCTTGCGCGTGTCCTCCCGCCATGCTGTGCATACGGGGGAATATGGTCTGGAACTCCTTGCCGTAAACCAACCTTATGCGGGGCGGAGTTTCGATATACTCGTCTTTTTCATCGGCGGAGCGTTTTTCGCGCTTTACGTAATTGCCCTCTTCTTCCACGGTTTTGGCGCGGCAGTAGTCGCCTTCGATTACCAATTCGGGTTCAGCGCTGTAGTAAGGGCCGTAAAACAAAGGCCTGTCGCCGTATTGCTCGCGGTTAAGATAGGTTTTTAGCGCGAAAACATTGTCAGGGGAGTTCTGGTCCATGGGCGGGTTCGCCGCCGAGCGTATGACGATGAGCGCGTAGCACGAATAGCCTACCAATATCGAAGCCATTGCCAGCATTATGGTACTCATCATGCGGATGTTCAATTTGTCCTTTACCATGATGAAGTAGGCAGCTACTGCGGCAATCACTAATATGCCTATGAGCCAGCTGCCTCCGAGGAACGGTACTCCTATCAAAGTGGCGGCGGCAAGCGAAGATATTTTTATGCGGGTAACGGAATAGTTTTTGCGATACAGCTCGATGATTGCCCAGATAATGACGGCGACCATCAGGGCGAAATAGAAAAGCGCGCCGGAATTGAACGGCAGTCCGAGAGTGTTTACAAAGAACAATTCCACGTAGCTTGCCAATGTGATGCAGCCGGGTACGATGCCGTACAATATGACGGCCAAAATCACGCAAGACACCAAAAGTGCTCCGCATACGCCTTTCCAAGTGTATTCTGAATGCTTGCGGAAGTAGTAAACCAGTACCAATGCCGGGATCGTAAGCAGGTTCAGCAAGTGCACGCCTATCGACAATCCCATCAAATAGGTTATGAGGATCAGGTAGCGGTCAGAACGTTCCTCGTCGGCATGGATTTCCCAACGTAGTATGAGATAGAATACAATGGCGGTCAGCAGCGACGAGTAGGCATATACTTCCCCCTCGACGGCCGAGAACCAGAATGTGTCGGAGAATGTGTAGACCGCCGCGCCGATTATGCCGCTTCCTATTATCGCGGTCATCTGCCCCCGGGTCATTTCCCCGGTTTCGGGCGCAATGATACGTTTGGCCAAATGCGAGATGGTCAGATAAAGCAACATGATTGTCAGCGCGCTTAAAAAAGCGGACATCATGTTTATCATAAAAGCCACTTGCGTGGGGTCGGATGCGAAAAGGCTGAAAAATTTGCCGGTGAGCATGAAAAACGGTGCTCCGGGGGGGTGTCCGACTTCCAAGCGGTATGCCGTGGTTATGAATTCCGGGCAATCCCAGAAACTTGCCGTGGGTTCTACGGTAAGCCCGTAAGTAATCATTGCCAGCGCGAAAGTGAAAACTGCGGCAATCTTGTCGAACAGAGGAAAATGTTTCATCAGAAAATATTCTAAGCGTGCGAATTTACTACAAATAATTGAAAGCTCCGTAAGCATGTCGCGTTAAACTGTTGTTTAGAGCAACCCGTTGTCGGAAAAACTATAATAATCTTCTTTGCCACAAATGATTATGTGGTCGAGGAAGCGTATGTCCATGGTAATGGCGGCTTGTTTGAATTTCGCGGTTATGTCCATGTCCTCCCGGCTGGGACGGCAAAGCCCGGAAGGGTGGTTGTGGAATATCATTATTCCCGTCGCGTTGTTCATGATGGCATGTTTGAGACCGATGCGCACATCAGCGACAGTGCTTGTGAGGCCGCCTTGGGAAAGTTTCGTTTTGCCGATGGCGCGGTTGGCGTTGTTAAGCATAAGCAGCCAGAATTCCTCGTGGTCGAGGTCGGCAAGCACGTGACGGAATATTTCCGCCGCCGACAAACTCGATTTGATGGGTGCCGCGTTTTCCGCGCAAAGGCTGCTGCGTCGCCGTCCTATTTCCATGGCGGCGGCTATGTTCACGGCCTTTGCCGGGCCGATGCCTTTTA
The DNA here is from genome assembly GCA_017694565.1 of Candidatus Enterocola intestinipullorum. GTDB lineage: Bacteria > Bacteroidota > Bacteroidia > Bacteroidales > Paludibacteraceae > Enterocola > Enterocola intestinipullorum. The sequence continues at coordinate 5,823 of JADIMR010000032.1, forward strand.
TGTTGCGTACAAGGTCGCGGGCATCCAAGCGTCCGAGTTCGTTCAGGTTGCTGTTGGCGAAGCGTAATACTTCGCGGGCCAATTCCACGGCCGAAAGCGTGCGTGTTCCGCTGCCTATCAGGATCGCGAGCAGTTCGGCGTCCGACAATCCGGACGCTCCCTTTTGCAGCATTTTTTCACGGGGACGGTCGTCCTCGTTCCATGATTTGATGGTCATAAAAGGTTAAGATTAAGATGGAAAACAAAAAGCCGGCTAAAAATTGCTTTTTAGCCGGCTTTTTTATGGTTGTTGCAAAGTCGCAGCTTCGTTGTTGAATGTCGATGTATTACTGCAACTTGTTTACGTGCAAAGCCAAAGACGATTTCAAGTTCGCAGCCTTGTTCTTGTGGATAATATTGGTTTTTACCAATTTGTCCAACATTGAAGATACTTTGGGCAACATGGCTTCTGCTTCCGCCTTGTTGTGGGTGGCACGCAGATCCCTCACTGCATGACGCATTGTTACAGCGAAATAACGGTTGTGCAACCTCTTGACCTCTGTCTGCCTTGCTCTTTTAGCTGCCGATTTGTGATTTGCCATTTTCTTTATTGATGTTTTTTTACCTTGTAGCCCATAGCGGAATCGAACCGCTCTTTCAAGAATGAAAATCTTGCGTCCTAACCGATAGACGAATGGGCCAACGATTTCGGACTGCAAAGGTATGGTAAAAAATCGAACTTCCAAAAAATTTCCGCAAATTTTATCAGAAAAAAATCGGATTGCCTGAAACAAAAGGAAAAATGCCGCAGAATGCCGCACCGTTCATGTAGCCGGCAAGCAGTTGCCAACCCGTATGGGCTTTGAGTTGCAACCGTGCGTTGATGATACACGCGGACAATAAAATCAATATGCAATATGCCGCAATGCTGTTGTCCCCGTAGCTTTGGGTTATGAACATGGCTGCGCCGGTCAGTCCGCCGATGGCTGTAGCGTGGGCGCTTATTTTCCAAAAGAAGTTCACCACGAATACGACGCAGAGGCTGGCGCAGCTTCCGCACAGGACCTTTATTATCGACGAGTCTACCGGAAATCCTATGTTGCGTATGAAAAACAGCCCGCCTACGGTTACGGCGTAACAAACAAGCGAGAAACTGTAAAGCCAATACCTGTCTTTGCGTTCCGATGCTTTCACGCTGCTCAGGACTCCTGTCTTGTATAGCAGGAAGTACCATAAGACGGGCAACAGTACCATGAATACCGTTACCAAGCTTGCCACCACTAATTTGAACAAGGACGGCATCATCGGCGAAGTGTCGTAAAAATAGTATGCCAGCACTCCGTACAATGGTATCAGCAAAGGATGGAACAGCCCGCTCAATATGTTTGCTATCCCGTCTTTCATCTTTGCAGCAAAGCGAGGGTGTCCAGTGCTATCATGTATTCTTCGTCAGTGGGGACGACCGCCACGATGGTTTTCGATTTGTCCGTGCTGATTACGGCAAATTCTCCCCGCACCTTGTTCTTTTCGCCGTCTATTTCAATTCCGGCATATTTGAAATAGTCGCAGATGTTTTTACGTATATTCGATTGGTTTTCGCCTACGCCGCCCGTGAACACGATTATGTCAGCGCCACCCAATACGGCCATGTATTGCCCTATATGTTTCACGATGCTGTATACGTACATGTCCAAGGCGAGCTTTGCCCTTTTGTTGCCTTCTTTGGCTGCGGCTTCCAAGTCTCTCATGTCCTGTGAAATTCCCGAAACACCGGCTACCCCGCTCTTTTTGTTCAAAAGCACAGCAAGGTCGTGCGCGCTGAAATTTTCTTTTTCGATAAGGTGGGTAAGCACGCCGGGGTCGATGCTTCCGGAACGGGTTCCCATTATCAGGCCTTCTAACGGGGTGTACCCCATCGACGTGTCGATTGATTTGCCGTCTTTGATTGCAGTTATCGAACCTCCGTTACCGAGGTGGCAGGTGATTATTTTCTTTCCTTGGGGTTTGATTCCCAATTTTTCGCATACTTGCTGCGATACGTAGCGGTGGCTTGTTCCATGGAATCCGTAACGGCGGATTTTGTATTTTTCATACATATTATAAGGTATGCCGTACATGTAGGCGTATTCGGGCATGGTTTGGTGGAACGCGGTATCGAAAACAGCTACCTGCGGCACGTTGGGCAGCAGTTTCTTTATGGTGTCAATGCCTTCCAAGTTGGCAGGGTTGTGCAGAGGTGCCATTTCCACGCAGTCCTCGATGCCTTTGATTACCCGTTCGTCTATGATCACGCTCTTGTTGAAGTTTTCCCCGCCGTGCACTATCCTGTGTCCCACGGCCTTGATGCGGTCGAGAGAGGAAAGGGTGGCGTATTTGCCCTTGGTCATCGTATCCAGAATGAAGGCGATGGCGTCGTGGTGGGTGGGGAGATATTGCTCCAATACTATTTTTTCCCCGTCGGGTTGCGTTATTTTCAAGAACGAGTCTCTCAGGCCCAATCGTTCCACTCCGCCTTGTGCGGAGACGGAACCGGTTTTCATGTCGAACAGCTTGTATTTTACGGATGAGCTGCCGCAGTTGAGTACTAATACCTTCATGGTTTAAATGTGTATGTTAAGTTTTATTTTCTGTGTCGTTTGTGGACATTTAAACCATGAAGGAAATTCCCGCTTGCTTCGCAACCGTAAATTTCCTTTGCATTGTCTCATCCCCCGTTGAAATCGCTGTGCGATTTCAACTGCCCCCATAGGGGGCGGCTTCCCTTGACCAATGAGCAGCCTATAAGAGGTGCGACCTGCAAGGTTTAAATGTGCTAATCACTAACCACTGTTCACTAACCACTAAATCGCTTGGTTGGCGGTGATGATTATCATTTTTACTATGTCGTCGACGTTGCAACCTCGTGAAAGGTCGTTTACGGGCGAAGCCATGCCTTGCAATATCGGACCTATCGCCATGCCGCCCGACAAGCGTTGCGACAATTTGTAACCTATGTTGCCGGCATCCAAATTAGGGAATACAAGTACGTTCGCGTCTCCTTGTATTGCGCTGCCGGGGGCTTTGCTTTTGCCTACCGAAGGAACGATTGCCGCGTCTGCTTGGAATTCCCCGTCCAGAACAAGGCCGGGAGCCATCTGCTTGGCAAGTTCCGTCGCTTTTTGCACTTTTTCCACGCTTTCGTGTTTCGCGCTGCCTTTGGTCGAGAAGCTGAGCATTGCCACTTTCGGTTCGAACCCGCCCAATGTTTTGGCGGTCGATGCGCTCACTACGGCAATTTGCGCCAACTGTTCGGCTGTCGGGTCGGGGGTTACCGCGCAATCCGCGAACACGAACAGCCCGTCCGCTCCATATTCTCTTTTAGGTATTATCATGATAAACGCACCCGAAACGACGCTTATTCCGGGTTTCATCTTTATTATTTGCAGTGCGGGGCGGAGCACATTGCTCGTGGCGTTTATCGCACCGCCTACTTCTCCGTCGGCATCCCCGTTTTTTACCATGAGGGAGGCCAAGTACAGGGGGTTGCCGTATACCAACTCTTTTGCCTGTTCTTCGGTCATGCCTTTGCTTTTGCGGAGATTGTAAAGCAGGGCGCAGTATTCTTCGGCTTTTGCCTTGTCTTCGGCAGGATTGAAGAACGATGCCTTGTCCAAGTTGCGGAGTCCCATTGCTTTCGCTTTTGTCAGAATTTCATCGCGGCTTCCGATGAATTGGATGCGGGCGATACCGTCGGCAATTATCCGGTCGGCTGCCTGCATTGTGCGGTCTTCAAGCGATTCCGGCAGCACGATACGTTTTTGTGCTGCTTTGGCTTTGCTTGTCAGGGTTTCAAAAATGTCCATAGTTTCTAATAATCGGTTGTTTTTCTCCTTGTAGCAAAGTTAGTCGCTATGGTTGAGATTAGCAAGATTTTTTTCAGGTCGGTGTGTCGCGGTCTCGGGCAGCTTGCTGCGTCAGCCGCCGCTGACCGCTAATGCCAAAATTTCCCCGGCCGGGATTCCCATTTTCGAAAAGGCGAACATTTTCTTTCCCAAGTCTTTAAGGGAAGCCCCGATGTGGTATACGACGGAGTTGTCGACAATAAGGAAGCGGTCGTGGCTTCGGCGGCAGGTATGAATGCCGATCGGCGGGTATTGGCTGTTGTGCCGCTCCAAGTCCAACTGTAATTGGCGGCTGATGCTTTGAGTGTAAATGTCC
>JADIMR010000033.1 GCA_017694565.1 Candidatus Enterocola intestinipullorum
ATACCGACCTTACCCGTTCCGCGACCGCTTTGGAGCCCGGTACGCGCCATCCCATTTCATTGGTAAAGGAGGAAATATGCGATATTTTTTCCCGCATGGGCTTCACGATTGCCGACGGTCCCGAAATAGAAGACGACTGGCACGTGTTCGGCGCTTTGAACTTTCCGCCCGAACACCCCGCCCGCGACATGCAGGACACTTTCTTCATAGAAAAGAATCCTGACGTGCTTTTGCGTACACATACGTCGAGCGTGCAGGTCCGCACCATGACGACGCAAAAGCCGCCGATCAGGGTATTGTGTCCCGGCAGGGTTTACCGCAACGAAGCCATTTCATACAGGGCACATTGCTTTTTCCATCAGATAGAAGGGTTGTATGTGGACAAAAACGTTTCCTTTGCCGACTTGAAACAAGCCCTGCTCTATTTCGCAAAAGAGATGTTCGGGGAACAGACGGACATAAGGCTCCGTCCTTCATATTTCCCGTTTACCGAACCCAGTGCCGAAATGGACATATCGTGCGACTTGTGCGGCGGAAAAGGCTGTAATTTCTGCAAACATACCGGCTGGGTTGAAATATTGGGATGCGGCATGGTCGATCCCAACGTGTTGGAAGCGTGCGGCATAGATCCGGAAGTATATTCCGGCTACGCCTTCGGCATGGGCATCGAACGCATAGCGAATCTCAAATACAGAATCAACGACCTCAGATTATTTTCGGAAAACGATATCAGGTTCTTGAAACAATTCGAAGCGGCTTTATGAAAAAAATCACCCCGAGTATCATTCTCCGCCCTGCGGAAGACGACACGCCGGATGCAGCTTTCATACCGGTGGTATCGGAAGGACTTTCCGACATGAAAGCCGAAATCGACACGGAAAAACCGCTTGCATTGCTGAACTTGCGCAATGTGGTGTTGTTTCCGGGGGTCGTATTCCCCGTCGCAGTGGCAAGGAAGAAATCATTGCGGCTGATTCATGACACATACAACAAAGACGGCATAATAGGCGCCGTTGCCCAAAAAGACAAGAATGTGGAAAATCCGAAAGCCGACGACATATTCAAGGTCGGCACATTGGCTAAAATCGTGAAGATTTTAGAAATGCCGGACAATTCCACAACCGTGATACTGCAAGGGAAACAGAGATTTTCCATAAAAGAGATTGTCGCCGAAAGCCCGTACATGAAAGCATACGTGGATGTATGGCAGGAAGAGGATGCGGAAAAATTAAACAAGAACAAGAGCAAGGATTTCACGGCACTTATCGAGGCATTGAAAGATTCTGCCCAAAGAGTGGCGCGCATGTCTTCCCCCATGTCGCAGGAATTCGCATTTGCCATCCGCAATATCGAGAGTGCCGGCTATTTCGTGAATTTCGTGAGCGCGAACCTGAACCTGCCATTGCAGGACAAACAGGCCCTGCTCGAAACCCATGACTTGGAACAACGCAGCCAACTGTTATTGCAGGTGCTTACCAAAGAATCCCAGATGCTTGAAATAAAAGCCTCCATACAAAACAAGGCTATGGAGAACATAGACAAGCAACAACGGGAATATTTCCTGCAACAGCAGATGAAGACCATCCAAAACGAATTGGGAGGAAATATCCAGGAGCAGGACGTTAACGAGATCAGGAAGGCCGCCGAAAAAAAGAAGTGGGACGACAAGATAAAAGAAGCCGTATACAAGGAAATCGACAAGTTGGAGGCGATGACCAGCCATTCGCCCGACTACCAGGTGCAAATCAATTATGTGCATACCCTTGTAGGCATTCCTTGGAACGAATACACAAAAGACAATTTCAATCTCGCCCGCGCACAACGCATCCTTGACAAAAACCATTTCGGATTGGACGATGTCAAGGAACGTATCATCGAACATTTGGCGGTATTGAAACTAAAAGGCGACATGAAATCACCCATCATCTGTTTGTACGGACCTCCGGGAGTGGGTAAAACGTCCCTCGGCAAATCAGTGGCGGATGCCTTGAACCGCAAATACGCACGGGTTTCTTTGGGTGGATTGCACGACGAGGCGGAAATACGCGGACACCGCCGTACATACATCGGGGCGATGCCCGGACGGATAATCCAAAACATAATCAAAGCACAATCTGCCAATCCGGTATTCATACTGGACGAAATTGACAAGGTAGGCAACGATTATAAAGGCGACCCTTCATCCGCATTGCTCGAAGTACTTGATCCTGAACAAAATTCGACATTCCACGACAATTATGTCGATTTGGATTTCGATCTTTCCAAGGTCTTGTTCATCGCGACGGCAAACAGTTTGTCCGGGATTTCCCAACCTCTGCTCGACCGCATGGAACTCATAAACATCAGCGGGTACATTCAAGAGGAAAAGGTAGAAATAGCAAGAAAGCACCTTATTCCCAAAGAATGGGAAAACCACGGCATCGACAAGAAAACATGCGGCATAAGCAAAAAAGGCATAGAAAAAATCATCGATAGTTATACGAGGGAGTCCGGAGTGCGGGCATTGGACAAGCAAATTGCCAAAATAGCACGCAAATTGGCAAAAAAACTTGCGATGAACGAGGAAATTCCACTGAGTATCACCGAAAAGGAAATAGAATCTTACTTGGGCACACCGGTATACGCGAGCGACAAGCAGGAGGAAGAGGAACTTACGGGAGTCGTAACGGGATTGGCATGGACGAGCGTCGGCGGCGAGATACTGCAAATCGAGACCAGCATAAGCAAGCACAAAGGAGAAAAGCTCACCCTTACAGGCAACCTCGGCGACGTTATGAAGGAGTCTGCCACTTTGGGGTTGGCATATATAAAAGAACATGCTGCCGATTTCGGGATAGACGACGACTTGTTTGAAAATACCGCAATCCACATACATGTGCCGGAAGGAGCCATTCCAAAGGACGGCCCGTCCGCCGGAATAACAATGGCCACCAGCCTTCTTTCCGCGCTAACCGGACGCAAAGTCAAAAAACACATAGCCATGACAGGGGAAATAACCCTTAAAGGCAAAGTGCTTCCGGTCGGCGGGATAAAAGAAAAGATCCTTGCTGCAAAACGTGCCGGAGTTACCGACATAATCATATGTAAAGACAATCTGAAAGATATCAACGACATAAAGGAAATCTATATAAAAGGTTTGACCTTCCATTATGTAAGCAACGTGAAAGAAGTATTCGACCTCGCTTTGGCATGAGAAGATTACTACGGCTGATTTTTCTTTTGGCGCTGCCAATTATCGCGAATGCCCAATTAAACACCAACCGTTTGTTGGACATCGGACGCAATGCGTTATATTTTGAAGATTATGTCGTGGCGATACAATACTTCAACCAAGTAATAAAGGTCCGTCCATATCTCACTGAACCGTATTTTCTGAGGGCATACGCGAAAATGAATCTGGATGATTTCCGAGGCGCGATAGATGATTGCGACAAAGCCTTGGAAATCAATCCGTTTTTGGCAAAAGTGTTCTATTGCAGGGGATTTGCATACCGAAGCATAGGCAATTTGGAAAAATCTTCGGACGATTTCCGCAAAGCGTTGGAATTGGAACCGGACAATATCAACACTTCACACCTGCTCATCGAAAACCTCATACAGATGCGGCATTTCGACGAGGCCTTGCAGCTTTGCCGGCGTTCGCTTGAAGATTACCCGCGATATTCCGACACCTACCTGCTCCGTTCGCAAGTGTTCCTTGCAAAAAAAGACACTTTGCGGGCCTTCGCCGATTTGGATACCGCCATAATCTATGACGGCAACAATGATATCGCGTTCGCTTTGCGTGGCATGATGAAATACGAGCAGAAGCTTTATGCGGACGGCTTGTCCGATTTGGACGAAGCGATATTGATCAACCCGTTCCGTTCGGAATACTTCGGCAATCGCGCCATTGTCAAGATGCAACTCGACGACCTGCGCGGTGCCATGTCCGATTTCGACACTTCCTTATCCATCGACAACCGCAACGTACTGAGTTATTTCAACCGCGCCTTGCTGAGGGCGCAGGTCGGAGACGACAACAGGGCCGTGGAGGATTTGGACTACTGCCTCGCACTCGACCCCAACAATTACAGTGCTTACCTGCAACGTGCATACCTGCATCTGAAACTCGGCGATTACGACCATGCCATAAACGACTTTTCCACTATAATCGGCAGATACCCCGACTTCGTAGTGGCATATTACGGCCGCGCACAAGCCAAAAGGCTCAACGGGGACAAAAGCGGGGCAGACAAGGACGAATACGCCGCGATTACCATAGAAGATGAAATCAAAAGCGGCAAGCGCAAGCAACGTAGCGGCGACGACAGGCAGCTGTCGGCCTCTGCCGAAGGCAGGGCGCTTGTCCAAGCATTGGACAAGCAGCGCGGGACGCGCTACGACAGCGATTTGCGCGGCCAGGTGCAATACAAGGACATAGATGTCGAGCCATTGGGCAACTTCACGATGTCCCGCCCCGATACTGCACGGCACATCAGCAATATAAAACTTTACAATGCCGGCATAGAACGGTTCAACGCCGCCACGGGGGAAGACCTTGAATTCTGTATCTACCGCGACAATATCACCGCCGCGCAATTGGACAGCTGCTTCAAACGCATCGAATACACTACCCGACTGATAAACGAAACCGGATATGATGAAATGTTGCTGATGCAAAGAGCCTATTGCCTGTCCATTGTCGGGGATTACGACAACGCCCTTGCCGACTACGACAGGATACTGCCGCACAATCCCGCGAATGTCCTCGCGTATTTCAACCGCGCCAATGCCCGTTTGGCGGAAGCCATGGCAAGTGCCGGCGAGGATAAAAATGTGCCGCAGGCCGAATACAGTCTTGCAATCAGCGATTTTAATATGGCATTCAATTTGGACAACAGGTTCGTATACGCCTTGTACAATGCCGGCTACGTATATCTTTTGGAAAAGAATTTCGCCAAGGCCTCGGAATGCTTCACAAAGGCGATAGGAATATTTCCGGAATTTGCCGAAGCGTATTACAACCGCGGGCTTATCTACATATTCCAAGGCGACAAGGAAAAAGGCCGTGAAGATTTGTCGAAAGCCGGGGAACTCGGATTGCACCAAGCCTACAACGTTATAAGGCGTTACGCTTATTGATAAGCGTAACGCCTTATAACGTTGTATATTCCTTGTCTTATCCCCCGAAGAAAATTGCGTAGCAATTTTCTTCTGCCCCCAAAGGGGGCGGTCTTCCTTGAACGTATTGCTTTCACTAAAAGACCTACTTTCAACATGGTACAAACACTACGAGGTGCTTGCTGCAACTAACCACTAACCACTATCCACTGATACCTGATACCTGACACCTGAAAATTCGCGCAAGCCGAAGCCAGAAGCTGAACTTGTTCATATTATGGTAAGGCGCAGCCGAATTTGGGCGAAGCCAAACCTGCCGCGAAGCGGCTAACTAACCACTAACCTGCTGCGCAGGCTTGCCATTGTCTTATCCCCCGTAAAATCATCGAAGATGATTTATTGAGTTTCTCCAAATTCGGCTGCACTTGGCATAGTCCAAACAAGTTTGTCCTCTGCTCTCGTTTGCACGAATTTTCTGCCCCCAGAGGGGGCGACCTGCCTTGACCCTTGTGCTTTCACTACGAGCTGCACGATTTAACTATCCACTAATCAGCATTTTTAATTTTACATTTTCAATTATGCATTGGTGAAATTCCACTAAATTGCCCTATCTTTGAACTCGTTTGTGAAACTGCATATCAGAACGCCAATATAATTACTTACGATGATTTCTTTTTTCAAAAAATCCGATGGGAATTATTACGCGGTTGAGACCGCTACCCCGGTTACAAGCGAATCTTGCGAAAAATTGCAATGGCTTTTCGGTGGCGCAGAGCTTTGCGGCAGCGAAAAAATCGATGGCAAGTTCATCGGGCCGCGAAGGGAAATGATAACTCCGTGGAGTACAAATGCGGTAGAAATAACCCAAAACATGGGAATGGAAGGTATAAGCCGCATCGAAGAGTATATACAAGATAACGGCGGAGCTTTCGACCCGATGCTCCAACGCAAATACGACGGTCTTGACCAGGATATTTTCAAAGTGGACAAGACTCCGGACCCGATAGTATACATTGATGACATTGAAAGTTACAATCAAAGTGAAGGATTGGCATTGAGTCCACGTGAAGTGGAATACCTGAAAGAGGTGGAGCAAAAGCTCGGACGCAAGCTTACCGACAGCGAAGTGTTCGGCTTTTCGCAGGTAAATTCCGAACACTGCCGCCACAAAATCTTCAACGGGCAATACATAATCGACGGCGAGGAGAAGGAATTGTCGTTGTTCAAACTCATCAAAAAAACTTCCGAAGAAAATCCCAACCGTCTTGTTTCGGCATACAAGGACAATGTGGCTTTCAACAAGGGTCCGGAAATAATGCAGTTCGCTCCCAAAAGCGGAGACACAAGCGATTTTTTCGAATTGAAAAAAATCAAATCGGTGTTGTCGCTCAAAGCCGAAACCCATAATTTCCCCACCACGGTAGAGCCTTTCAACGGGGCGGCCACAGGTACGGGCGGCGAAATCCGCGACCGCTTGGGCGGAGGCAAAGCCAGCCTGCCGTTGGCAGGAACCGCCGTATACATGACATCGTACACACGTAACGACCATCGCAGTTGGGAAGAAAGCATCAAAGAGCGCAACTGGCTTTATCAGACTCCGGAACAAATATTGGTCAAGGCCTCCAACGGGGCTTCCGATTTCGGCAACAAATACGGCCAACCCATGATATGCGGGTCGTTGCTGACTTTCGAACACGGCGAGAAAGAACGCATATACGGGTTCGACAAAGTCATAATGCTTGCGGGGGGCGTAGGCTACACCAACAGCAGGGATGCCCTCAAAGAAGACCCTGTACCCGGTGAAAAGGTCGTGGTAATGGGCGGGGACAATTACCGCATCGGCATGGGCGGCGGCGCGGTATCCTCGGTAGATACCGGCAAATATTCAAACGCCATCGAACTGAATGCAGTTCAAAGGGCCAACCCAGAAATGCAGAAAAGGGTTGCCAATGTGATACGCAGCTTGCAGGAAAGCGACGACAATCCAATTGTTTCCATACATGACCACGGAGCGGGAGGACATCTCAACTGCCTGTCCGAATTAGTGGAATCCACCGGTGGCCGGATAGACATGGCAAAGCTCCCCATCGGGGACAAGACTTTGTCCGACAAGGAAATCATCGGCAATGAAAGCCAGGAAAGAATGGGTATGTTGATTACCGACGAGAATATAGCCAGAGTAAAAGCGATAGCCGACCGCGAACGTGCCCCCATGTATGTCGTAGGCGAAACCACCGGCGACATGAATTTCGTATTCGAAGACAAGGACGGCAACAAGCCAATCGACATAAAGCTCGAATACATGATCGGCAAACCGCCGCGTACCGTCATTCGCGACAATAGCGTGGAACAAAGATTCGAGGATGCACCGACATCTCCAAAGGACATCGACACGTATCTCCGTAACGTATTGTCCACGGAAGCTGTCGCCTGCAAGGATTGGCTCACGAATAAAGTGGACCGTTCCGTAACCGGCAAAGTCGCGCGCCAACAATGTGCGGGGGAATTGCAACTTCCTTTGAGCGATTGCGGCGCGGTCGCTTTGGATTATACCGGCACGAAAGGAATCGCGACTTCGATAGGACACGCTCCCATGGCCGGGTTGGTTTCCGCACCGGCAGGATCGGTGCTGTCCATAGCCGAAGCCCTCACCAATCTCGTGTTCGCGCCTCTCGATGGAGGTCTGGAATCCGTTTCCCTGTCCGCTAACTGGATGTGGCCATGCAAAAACGAAGGCGAGGACGCACGACTATACTCGGCAGTCGAAGCGTGCAGCAATTTCGCCATTGAACTCGGAGTAAACATCCCCACGGGCAAGGACAGCCTCTCCATGACCCAGAAATACGGGGAAAACAAAGTAATGGCTCCCGGCACGGTGATAATATCGGCTGCCGGAGAGGTAAGCGACATAAGGAAAATTGTCAGTCCCGTCGTGGTCAACGACCCGAAAACCGATATTTATTATATCGATTTCTCATTCCATAAAATGTGCTTGGGAGGGTCCGTGCTCTACCAGACACTGGGCAAAATAGGCAGTGAAGCTCCGGACGTGGCAAACAGCGAATATTTCGTATCGGCTTTCAATGCCGTACAGAAACTCATTAAAGAAGGGTTCGTATTGGCCGGACACGACATATCCGCAGGCGGTCTTGTAACCTGCCTTTTGGAAATGTGCTTTGCAAACACCACCGGTGGTTTGAACGTGAACCTTTCAGGCATTGCGGAACCTGACATGGTCAAAGTCCTGTTTGCTGAAAATCCGGGAGTTTGCCTGCAAGTAAGACATAAGGAAAAGGTAGAAAAAATCTTGAACGAGGCGGGAGTGGCATACGCGAAAATAGCATATCCCGCAACCGGCAACCGCAATATGCGCATACGCAAGGACGGTACGGAGCTCAATTTCGACATAGACGGACTCAGGGACATCTGGTACCGCCCGTCATACTTGCTCGATTGCAAGCAAAGCGGTGAAACCTGTGCGAAAGCAAGGTTCGAAAATTACAAGAACCAGAAACTCGACCTTTACCTGAAACAGGCTTTCAGAGGAAACATGGCAGCCTACGGGATAAGGACGCCCCACCCTGCAAGCGGAGTGAAAGCCGCAATCATACGCGAAAAAGGAACGAATGGTGAACGCGAAATGGCGTACGCCCTTTACCTTGCAGGATTCGATGTCAAAGACGTGCACATGACCGACCTCGCAAGCGGACGCGAAACCCTGGAAGACATCAGCATGATCGTATTCTGCGGCGGATTTTCCAATTCGGATGTCCTTGGTTCGGCAAAAGGCTGGGCCGGTGTTTTCCGTTACAACGAAAAAGCCAAGACTGCCCTGGAAAAATTCTATGCCCGAAAAGACACACTGAGTTTGGGTATATGCAACGGTTGCCAGCTTATGATAGAATTGGGCTTGGTAAATCCTGACCACGATGAAAAGCCCCGGATGCTGCACAACGACTCGCACAAATTCGAATCTTCGTTCGTCGGCGTGGACATTCCCAAAAACGATTCCGTCATGTTCGGGTCGCTCGGCGGCAGCAGGCTCGGAATATGGGTGGCGCACGGCGAAGGCAAATTCCATCTGCCAAAAGCTGAAAACGAATACCGCATAGTGGCCAAGTACCATTACTCCGGCTATCCCGGCAATCCGAACGGCTCGGACTACGATGTAGCAGGCATTTGTTCGTCGGACGGCCGCCATTTGGCCATGATGCCGCATTTGGAACGTGCTATCTTCCCCTGGCAATGGGCTTATTATCCCGAAGGCAGGAACGATGAAGTTTCACCGTGGATAGAGGCATTCGTGAACGCCCGCAAATGGATAGAAAACGCACGTTGACGGCAAGCAGCAAGTAACCGGTTATACGACACCTGCCATGTTGAAAAGTCTGTTCGACATATTTGCCACTTTTTTCAAGATAGGATTGTTCACTTTCGGCGGCGGTTATGCAATGTTGCCAATGATAGAAGCCGATGTCGTGGACAAGAAGCATTGGATGGAAAAGAATGAATTCGTGGACATGTTGGCAATTGTCCAAAGTGTTCCCGGAGCGATAGCCATCAACACGTCCATCTATGTGGGATACAAGCACGGAGGTTTCATCGGTGCGTTGGCTGCCATTCTCGGCACCGTGCTGCCATCGTTCATCATCATCCTGCTTATAGCGATGGTTTTTACGGACATTCAAGACAATCCTACCGTGGAAAAGGTATTCAAGGGAATGCGTCCGGCCGTGGTGGCTCTCATTGCCGCACCGCTCATCCGTATGGGCAAATCGGCCGGCATAACGGTAAAGACATTCTGGATTCCCGTTGCCGCCGCGCTTTTGGTATGGCTTGCAGGAGTTTCGCCGGTGTATATAATCATCGGAGCGATAATTTTGGGAATTGCATGGAACTTGATAAAAGAAAAAAGGGAATTTAAGCGATGATGGTTTATTGGCAACTTTTCCTGTCTTTTCTGAAAGTCGGGCTTTTCGGTTTCGGGGGAGGATATGCAATAGTCGCCCTGATTCAACACGAGTTGGTGGAAAAACATGCTTGGATAAGTATGGGCGACTTTACCAACATCGTGGCCATATCGCAAATGACACCGGGCCCGCTGGCTATCAACAGCGCGACATACGTCGGCTACGCAGCCACATCGTCCGTATGGGGTTCCGTAGTGGCGACAGCTGCCGTGGTGCTTCCATCGTTGGTGCTCATGACCATAATCTGCGTTTTCCTGGTAAAGTTCCGGAACAACAAATATGTCGAATACGCTTTTTGGGGATTGCGTCCGACAGTCGTCGGGCTTATCGCGGCGGCCGCGTTGGTTTTGGCAAACTCCTCGAACTTCATTGATATTTACAGCTTCATTATCTTTGCCGTGGTGTGCATCACCACGATTAAAAAGGCGAATCCGATAATAATGCTGATATTAAGCGGCATAGCCGGCTATTTCATTTATTGACGAAAAACAAGTCCTGGACAATGATCCCGTTTCTTAAAAACGTGGCGGAAATTTTTGTCAGGGAATATCCGGATGATATTTCCTATTTCTGTTTCGTGTTTCCGAACCGCAGGGCCGGAACATTTTTCAAGAAATATTTAAAGGAATCGTGCGTCAGGACGATGCTCTCGCCTGAAATAACTACCATAAAGGACTTTTTCGCTTCATTAAGCGATTTGACAGAGGACGACCCGATGGCTTTGTCCCTGCGCTTGTACAAAATCTATGCAAGCATGGCCAAGCAGGAAGGATGGGAACCGCAAACATTCGATGAATTTGCCCCTTTCTCGCAAACATTGCTATCCGATTTCGACGACATTGACAATTACCTTGCCGATGCTTCGCAATTATTCACGAATGCCAAAGAGCTGCATGAAATCGACCATTCGGACTATTTAAGCGAAGAGCAACGCAGGGTCCTCTCGGAATTTTTCAAATTCCACGATTCATCGGAAACCAAAGAACGACAGGCGCGTTTTTTCAAAACATGGCAAATGCTCTATCCAATGTACTGCCGTCTGAAAGAAGAACTCGCCGCCGAAGGGCTGTGCTACCCGGGTATGCGCGACCGTATTACCGTCGAGAGGGAGCTTTTGGATGTCCCGTATGAAAAAGTGGTTTTCGTAGGATTCAATGCGATCAGCGAAGTGGAAAGGCGGTTATTCATGAAGCTGAAACACAAAGCGGATTTTTACTGGGACTATGATTCCGGACTTGTCCGCGATCCGGCAAACAAGGCTTCTTTTTTCGTCAAACGTAATTTAAGCGATTTCCCCTCCCGGCATTCTTTGACTGATACCGGAACTGATTCGTTCCCTGAAGTGGAACTGTGGAACATATCCTCATCTGTCGGACAATGCGACATTGCCGGACACATAATCAGCAAGGAAATGCCCGAATCTGAAAACGGCAACGCGGTGGTGCTATCGGATGAAAACCTGCTCGTACCGATGCTTTACCGCATTCCCGAGAGCCACGGAAAGGTGAACGTAACAATGACCTACCCCGTAAGGCAGACAGCGATTCCCTTGTTAGTGGAGAATTTCCTTTTGCTGAAAAATTCGGAGGAGAATGGAACATACTACCACAAACACGTTTTTGACATGCTCAAACACCCGTATATTTTCGGCAACATGGAATTACGGGAAAGCATAAACGGACTATTAAGGAATTTCACGGCTTCGAGAAAAATAAGGATTGCCGCAAGCGAGATAGATATTGATGATGACGGGCTTCGCGTCCATATTTTCGGACATTGCGAAAAACCATTGGAGCGATTGGCGCATCTAATGGTATTTTTGGCAGATAACGGGAATTTCAAGATTTCCGGCATGGAAAGGGAAATGCTGCTAGATTGCTCCGCAAGCATAGGAAGGCTGTCCCGGCTGATGGAAAAATGGAATATTTCACCATCCGTATTGACTCTGATGCGCTCGATAATATCGATATTGTCTTCAAAAGGGGTCGCTTTCGAGGGAGAACCGTTGGCCGGATTGCAAATTATGGGAATGCTGGAGACCCGTTGTCTTGATTTCGACAACATAATAATATGTTCATTCAATGAAGGGATTTTCCCGAAAACGGAGCTTGCAACCAGTTTTATCCCCTACAATTTGCGCAAGGCATTCAACCTTCCTACCACGGAACACCAAGATGCCGTTTTCGCTTATCATTTTTACCGTTTGATTTACAGGGCCAAAAAGATATGGCTGTTATATAACAGCAGGGCTGATGGCGTAAACAGCGGCGAAGAAAGCCGCTATGTAAAACAAATGCGTTATCTTTATGATATTGGAATTAAAAACCGGTCGGCATCGCATTCCGCCGTCAGCCTGCGAAAGGAAAATCTTCCAGTTGCCAAAAACGAGGAGATCATGTCGGAACTTTCAAAGTTCATCGACAACGCAGGGGACAATAGTGAAAAAGAACTGTTTTCACCCAGCGCGTTCAACGAATATATCATCTGCGGCAAAAAATTTTATTTCAACCGTGTCTTGAAATTGTCAAAACCGGATGAAATGGAAGAAATTTCACAACCCAATGTTTTCGGGGACATTGTCCACGAGGTCATGAAGCGGCTTTATGCCCCATACATGGCGAAAGATGTTACCGCCGGGGACATTAAATCAATAATGAAAAACCACGGTCTGATATCGGACTGCATGACAGAGGCTTTCAAAAAAATCAACAAAGCGGATTCCGATACCATGTCCGGATACGACGCCTTTCTTTTCAGGATTGTGGAAAGTTTCATTTTAAGATGCCTTGCGCAGGATATTACAGTGGCTCCGTTCACATTATTGCATACGGAAAAATTCTTTTATTTCCCGTATCGACTCCCAGCGAGCAAAAAGAAAATCAGGATCGGCGGGGTAATCGACAGGATCGACCGGCTGCCTGACGGGACAATCCGCATTTGCGATTACAAAACAGGCAAGGATGACGTGCACGTAACTGGCAAGTTGATGGAAGATTCAAAATTCAAGGCTGCCCGTCAATTGTTGTTTTACAGGAAACTATATTCGGCCAACGTGCGCGAATACGGCAATATCGAACTGCACGTCTATCCGATTCGCAAACTGTCGGAAAATTACCGTGAGAACAGCAGCACGAGCACATTGATAAAAACGGATGAATCGACAATCGGGACTTTCGATAAAGGTTTTGACGATATCCTCGAAGAAATCTTCAATCCGGAAAGCGATTTCAGGCCCGCAAAGGACGAACAGGCATGTAAATATTGCGATTTCAAGCAAATTTGCGGCTAATACCTTAAAACTAATACTATAAAAAACGACAGTAACAAAATGAAAAAGATTGTAATCATAGGCAGCGGCGTTGCCGGACTTTCCGCAGGCATTTATGCACGCAAATACGGATTCGATTGTGAAATATACGAGAAGAACCATAATGCAGGCGGACAATGCGTGGCATGGAAACGCAAAGGTTACACCATAGACAACTGCGTGCATTGGATGACCGGTACTTCGCCGGAGAAAGAAATATACCAGACATGGTGCGAAGTGGGAGTTCTCGGTAAAGACCGCGAGGTGATTCAAAACGAATCTTTCCTGCACTTGGAATACGGGGGCCAAAGCTTGGATTTGTGGTATGACGAAGAACGTATGCGCAAAGACATGCTTGCCCTGTCGCCGGAAGACAAGGACGCGATCGAGGAGTTCATCGACACCGTGCGTGTTTACAAAGGAATGGAAATGGCAGCAAGAAAGCCTTTCGAACAATTTTCGTTGAGCGAAAAATTCCGTTTTATCAAGAAATTGTCGAAAATCGGTCCGGTACATGCGAAATTGGGAAAAACCAAATTGGAAGTTTACGCTTCCAAATTCAAACATCCTTTGTTGCGCAAAGCAGTTACCGCATACATACCAAGAAATTACAACGTGTCGTCGTGGTTCTACATCTTGGGAACTTTTTGCAGCGGGAACGGCGGCCTGCCGAAAGGCGGCAGCGAGGGCATTACGAACCACATGCTCGGCACGTTCCTGCAACTCGGCGGGAAAATATACTATAACAAGGAAGCTGTCGGCATAAAAAAACATAAGAACATCACAGATGCAGTGATATTCGCGGATGGAAGCGAAGTCAAATCCGACTTTTATGTTTTTGCATGTGACGTATCGGTGGTGTTCAACAAAATCCTCGGGCTTACGCACATTGACGATTTTTTCAGGTCGCGTTTCATTCAAGGAATAAAACATCCAATATATTCTTCAATAAACGTATACATAGGCGTGGATAAGGATAAAAGCGCGTTCTTGCCCGACACTTCATGGTGGGAAGGACAAGGTTTTGAAGTATGCGGCAAGGTTGTAAAATCATTCCTGCTTAAAAGTTACGCATCAGAACCGTCATTCGCTCCCGAAGGGAAAACTTTGCTCCAAGCCATGATCGTGCAATTCGTCAGCGATTTCGAATGTTGGCGCAACATGTACGAATACGACCGGGAGACTTACAAACAAGCCAAAGCACGAATCGCGGCAGCCGTGGTTCGCAATTTGAAAGCGCAATATCCGCAAATCGGTGATGCGGAAGTGGTCGAAGTCGTAACACCGATGAGCTTCTATCGCTGGTGCGGCTCATACAAAGGAGCGTACATGAGCTTCGTACTTACCCCGTTCGCGAAAAAGAAAACCCACAAGGGACACATCCGGGGATTGAAGAACGCATATCTTGCCGGACAATGGCTGCAACCTCCCGGTGGGCTTCCCAACGCATTGGTTACGGGCAAATTCGCAATCCAACGCATCATAAAAGACAATTAGCATACCCTGCGAGTAAGCTATTTAAAGTTTTAAATGCTAAATTTGCACCGGATTCAGGAAAACCGGACGAATCCGGTTTCCTTTGTTTGATTATCGTCATGCAAGAAAACAAAACTGCCATACTTCCGGATGGCGGCACCCATGCCGATTTGAAGAAAAAATGTGATTTTCTGAGCAATTACGCGGCGACATTGCTCGGATGCGGAGCTACCTGCGTCAGGATTGAGAAAAATGCGGGCCGCATGGCCTCCGTTTTCGGAACACAGATAAACCTGACCATACTGCCGTCGCACGTCCTTGTCACTTTGTGGGACGAGAAGCACCTGCACTCTTACCATAACATGATCAAACCGGCCAAAAGCGTCATAAACTACGAACTTAACACAAGGTTAAGCAAATTGAGCTGGGAAGTCGCCGACCATGGCCTTTCGATAGACGAAACCCTGAAACGTTACGAGAAGATCACATCCGAGCCGACATACAACCAGTATGCCGTAATGCTGATGGCTTCCGTCGCCAATGCCTCGTTCTGCCGGCTTTTCGATGGAGACGCGGTATCCATGGGCATAGTATTCGCGGCAACGATGGCCGGGTACTTGATAAAAATATTGTTAGGCAAGCGTCATATAGATGCACGCATGGTAACGTTCTTTGCGGCATTCGCTTCAACCCTGATAGCCGCGCAGTCGCGGAACATCGGTTTATGCGGGACTCCTGACGTAGCCATCGCCACAAGCATCCTATACCTTATTCCCGGAATCCCGTTCATAAATTGCATGAGCGACCTGATGGCCGGCCATTACGTCTCGGCATACAGCAGGTTCGTACATGCGGCATTGATAGTCATCTGCCTTTCCGCAGGTCTTTGTTGCGGCATGGCTCTTATGAAAATCACCTTCTTTTGAAAGAACTGTCATGGAAATGTTTTTAACCATACTCGAAGACATGATTTTTTCAGCCCTGGCATCAATGGGCTTTGCCAGCATAAGCAACACGCCGCGTTCCGCAATGAAGTATTGTGCAATCACGGCGGCCATCGGCCATTGTCTGAGAACAATATTGATGGAATCCGCAGGAATGCACATCATACCCGCATCCACAATTGGGGCGTTCGCGATAGCATTGGTGGCGATTCCGTGCGCACAATGGGTAAAATGCCCGCCTGAAAGCTTTTCTTTCCCGGCCATGCTGCCCATGATTCCGGGCATGTACGCATACCGCACCGTACAAGGTCTTGTCCTGTGCCTCGGTGCAAATGACCAAGGCACGTTCCTGCACTATTTTTACCTTATGTGCTATAACGGGCTGACTTGCACATTAATCATAGCCGGATTGGTAGTAGGCGTTTCAATGCCGAATTTCATATTCAAAAAACTGTCGTTTACCTCCACCAAAAACGGTCCGGGTCGTTCGGACGACTTATGAAACATGGATGAAATACTGAAATATTTTCCACGCTTGACAGCTGCGCAAATAGACAAATTCGCCGCGCTGCAAGATTTGTACGAAGATTGGAATGCCAAAATCAATGTCATTTCACGAAAAGACATAAGCAACCTGTATCTTCATCATGTACTACACTCGTTGTCCATTGCGAAGATACTGCCGCTCAAAGCCGGCAACAAAGTTGCCGATGCAGGTACCGGCGGAGGATTTCCGGGCATACCATTGGCGATAATGTTTCCTGATTCACAATTCGAACTGATAGATTCGACAGGAAAAAAATTAAAGGTTGTAGACGACATAGCAGGAAAACTCAGTATCGGGAACGTATCCACAAAACACAGCCGCATGGAAGACGTAAGGAACTGCTACGATTTCATAGTAAGCCGTGCAGCATTAAGCCTTCCGGATTTGGTGAAAGTGTGCCAAGGCAAAATCAGCAAGGAACAACGCAATTGCATTCCCAACGGCCTGATATGTTTGAAAGGCGGTGATTTGACAGATGAAATCAAACCATTCAGGAAAATCGCGGAAGTATACGAATTGCAGGATTTTTTCGAAGAAGAGTATTTCACAACAAAAAAAGCCATATATATACCGCTATGCTGATAAAAAATTTCATTTTCAATCCCATAGAAGAAAACACATACGTATTGGCCGATGAAGATTCCAAAAGGTGCATGATAATAGATGCCGGGTGTCTCTTTCCCGATGAAAAGGAGGAACTCGCAAAATACATTGAAACCAACGGTTTTGTCGTGGACAGGCTTATAAATACCCACCTGCACTTGGATCATTGTTTCGGCAACCGGTTCGTAAGCGAGAAATACGGTATCTTGCCCGAAGCACACGAAAACGACGAACAACTGTTGTCGATGATGAACCTGCATTCGAAAATGTGGGGGCTGCCATTTGACGAAGAACCCCAGACATTGGGTGGATACCTTTATGACGGGGACGTTATAGTAATGGGAAACATACATGTCAAGGTGTTGCATGTTCCCGGACATTCACAAGGAGGATTGGCGTTCTATATTGAAGACGGCGGCGTATTGTTTTCCGGCGACACATTGTTTTACGAAAGCATAGGACGTTCCGACCTGCCCGGCGGCAACCAGGAGCAACTCGTCGAATCGATACAAACCAAGTTGTTCTCCCTGCCCGACGAAACGAAAGTCTACACCGGACACGGCCGCGCCACAAGCATCAGGCACGAAAAGGAACATAATCCGTATGTTTAACCAAGTGTCAGGAGAGACGCGGCGCGCCGCGTCTCGGAAAATGTCCAGTATACTCGTTTCCACCGCGAATGCGCTTCGTTTAATTCGCTAATTAAGCATAAAGGAATCCGCACACAAGGCGCAGGTTCCTGCGTCATGAATGCACTAAGTTGCAATAAACACATCTTAGCGTCAGTACAACGTTCAAGGAAGCACGCCCCGGCGGGGGGTAGGATTATTGACCTGTCCGGTCAAAAATCATGAGGATAAGACAATGGCAAGCATTAACCTGCGAAGCAGGTTAAGTCGCCCCGACGGGTCGAACATTTTGATACTGTAATATCGTTATTATTTGATTGTTACGATAGGAACTGTTTTGTTAGTACCATCATAATATTTATATATGCCTATTTGCACGGCGCATTCCCCTTTTGGTACTTTTATTTTTTGTTCATCATAAAAGCTTTTGTTTTCATCTGCCAGGAACAGGACTGTTATCCCATTAGAAAACACATCATCGCTATAAAAGGGTACTTTTTCAACAGCAAGGGCATTACCGTTTTCCAGCACTTCCTTCACTTCAAATGAGTTTGACGAAACACAATCTCCATCGTGTTCAAGCATCGTAATTCCATTATCGGTATCCGAATGATCAAGTGGCCGAGAAAGCGGATGTCCAATTGTAATTCCATTATCGGCATCGGTATCGGTAGTAGAAGAGTTTATATTGACCAATATGCAAGCGAACATGATTAAGAAAATCACTCCGCAAATGAATCCTGACAAAAAAACGAGAAAACTTTTCATATCATTTGTTTTTCACGGTTAAAAATGCTTGCGGCAAATGGTTGATTATATCCATTGCCGTTATATATTCTTCGCTTAATTCACGTGATGCGAAATCCCCGGCCGCCCCATGCAAGAATACACCGAATGCGGCAGCTTGCAAAGGAGTGTATTTTTGAGCAAGCAACGACGCTATTATACCGCAAAGCACGTCGCCGCTGCCAGCCGTGGCCATGCCCGCATTGCCAGTGGTATTCTCATAGACCACCGGGCCGGGGGCAAAAATTTTGCTCCGATGTCCTTTCAATACAAGCACGATTTTATGTTCGTGCGCGAAACAGGCGGCTTTCGCCTCACGCTCTGCCGCACTTTGGCATTTGCCTGCCAAACGTTCAAACTCCCCTACATGCGGGGTCAAAATACTATCCTGCGGAATTTTGCCTTGAAGATTGTTGAATGCAATCAGATTCAGCGCGTCGGCATCCAAAACCAAAGGAATGCCGGATGAAAGCAAGGCCTTTACTTTTAATAATGCCGCTTCACTTCGCCCTAACCCGCAGCCGCAAGCGGCCACGTCGAAACGTGCAAAGGATGGTTCTTCGGCAATGAACATGGCTTCGGGAACGGACGTTTGCAACGGATTGCGGCATATTTCTTCCGACCACACAGTCGCAAGTCCGGCACCGGAATGCAGACAAGCGCGCGTACTCAATATTGCCGCCCCGCACATTCCGGCACTTCCCGCGACCATTAGCACATGCCCGTAATCGCCCTTGTAACTGTCCTGTTTACGGGGGTTGTATATCTTCCGTGCGGCTTTTATGTCGAATATTCGGATCATCGCGGTCAATTGCCAGCGGGCAGCCATACGGACTGCCAACATTGTGAAAGAAACGTTCAGCTTATGGTTTTCAAAAGGTTTTTCAAGGTTTTTGCAATACCTTCGGCATCCATGCCGAGCGCATGGTGCAATTCATTCACCGTACCATGTTCCACGAAAGTATCAGGAATACCTACCCGTTTTACCATAATACGTGTGCCTTTGTCGGCATAATGTTCCAAAACGGCACTACCGAAGCCGCCTTGCAAAACACCGTCTTCGACCGTAAGCACGGCTTTGAATTTCCTTGATACTGCATCCAACATCTTAGTATCTATCGGTTTTACGAATCGCATATTAATCCATGCGACTTTATCGGCATCGTCGCCCAACATTCCTATCGCTTTGTTAACCGCATTGCCTATATGCCCGATGCTTAATACCGCTATGTCGCTGCCTTCCTTCATTTTTACCGCCTTGCCTATCTCTACGGCTTCCATCGGCATACCGGCCCATTTTTCCCCGGCTCCTTTACCCCGTGGATAACGTATGGCAATCGGAGAGTTTCCCGGAAGCTGGGCGGTATACAACATGTTCCGCAATTCGTATTCATTTAACGGAGCCGCAAGCGTGAGGTTCGGGATGCAACGCAAATATGCAATGTCGAATGCGCCTTGGTGGGTTACGCCGTCAGCACCGACAACTCCTGCCCTGTCCACGCACAAAACCACCGGCAACTTCAAAATGGCGACATCATGTATTATGTTATCGTAAGCCCTTTGCAGGAACGATGAATAAATATTACAATACGGAAGCATTCCTTCCTTTGCCAAGCCCGCCGAGAAAGTTACGGCATGGCCTTCCGCTATGCCGACATCGAATACCCTGTCGGGCATTTCTGCCATCATCATGTTCATTGAACATCCAGAAAGCATTGCGGGTGTGATTCCGACTATTTTCGGGTTCTGCCTTGCCAATTCCAATAGGGTTTTGCCGAATACGTCCTGGTACAATGAACAATTGTCTGCGTTTTCTATTATCCGCCTGCCCGTTACGGGATCGAACTGTCCGGGAGCATGCCATTGGGGAGCGGATTTTTCGGCAGGCGCGAACCCTTTGCCTTTTATCGTGCGGATGTGCAGCACTTTTGGACCTTCAAGGTCTTTTATATCACGAAGTACCCTTACCAATTGAACGACATCATGTCCGTCCAATTGACCGAAATATCTTATGTTCAACCCCTCGAAAATATTTCCGGGACTGTCCGATGCTATGCTTTTTACCGAATTCGCGAAACGCAGGAAAGCGTTTTTCTTGCGGTCGTTCATCAAACCGGCACGTTTCAGGACATGGTAACTTTTGAAACGCAGTGTATTGTATTTTTTCGATGTGGTAAGGTGCATCAGGTAATCGCTCAAACCGCCGACAGGTTTGTCTATGGACATGTTGTTGTCGTTCAGTATTATGAGCAAGTTGTTGGGATGGACGCAAACATTGTTCAAACCTTCGAAAGCAAGGCCTCCCGTCATTGCCCCGTCCCCGATTACGGCAATGACTTTCCTGTCGTCATCATTCATGTAATCCGCCACGCTTATACCCAATGCGGCCGATATGGAATTGGAGGCATGGCCGGCGATAAATGAATCATACTTGCTTTCACGCGGATTAGGGAAACCGCTGATACCCTTGTACTTGCGGTTGGTATTGAAAACCGCCCTGCGCCCCGTCAGGATCTTATGGCTGTATGCCTGGTGGCCCACATCCCAAACAATGCGGTCAGTGGGAGTGTTGAAAACATAATGCAAGGCGACAGTCAATTCTATGGCACCGAGACTGGATGCAAGGTGTCCGGGATTATTGGCCAATTGGTCTATTATGAAATGCCTGATTTCTTCGCACAACGAAGGCAGTTGTTCCTGCTCCATTTTACGAAGGTCGTCGGGAAATTCTATTTGTGTAAGAAACTTATATTTGTTTTCCATCAAACTTCAAAATTGCTTGCGTAAAAAGCCCATCTTGCAAATTTAATAATTTTTTACCATTTATTCCCCTCAACCAAGGAGTTGCATGGCTTCCGCCCTTGCTTGCGGATCCGCCTCGAAACAACCCTTGAAGATTGTGGAAATGGTTTTTGCACCGGGTTTACGTATTCCACGTGCCGTCATGCACGCATGTTCCCCTTCTACCTTTACTCCGACATTGGGGCTACCCGTAGCCAAGGAAAGCACTTCGGCCATGTCTGAACATATACGTTCCTGCAATTGCAAGCGATGGGATATCATTTCGGCCATACGTGCAATCTTGCTCAAACCTATTACCTTGTCGACTGGCTTGTAAATCACGGACAATTTCATATTGTACATTAGAGCCAGATGGTGTTCGCAATGGCTGAATATGGTAATATCCTTGACCACCACGTAATTGCCGCAACGCGGAGCGCATAAATCATCTTCCGAAAAACATTTGGCGTATTTTTCGGCAACTTCGGCATTGCTATACGCTATGCCCCGGAAAATCTCGCAATACATGCGTGCCACCCTTTCGGGTGTTTCTTTCAATCCTTCGCGTTCAGGGTCTTCGCCGATTGCCTCCAAAAGACCCTTGATGTGAAACGCAATTTTTTCCCTATCCATATTTTATTCAGGTTTCAGGTTTGGCTTCGCCCAAATTCGGCTGCACTCGGCATAGTCCGAGCGAGCTCGTATTCTGCCCTCGTTTGCACGAATTTTCAGGTTTCAGGTTACAGTAACTATCCACTAATCACTATCCACTGCACAAGTACGTAGGTGTGAAATAACCACTTTGCACTTTTCTCTCAGTTTGCACCGCCGGAGCGCCAGCGTAGGCAAAAGCTGAGCAAACGAGAGCATGAACAAATTCATTTGTTCATAGCCAAGTGCAGCCAGCTTTGGACACAGTCACCGGCACACAGTGCCGGCGGCGCAGCCGTATTATAATAAAAAATAATAATGCACAAGTACGTAGGTGTGAAATTCATTTCACACCTACGTACTTGTGCATTTGCAATTGCAATTTGACCCCTTGTAATTTTTTTTCTTTCATGAAATCGACGACATCCGCAGGTTCAAGGCTTCCGAAAACGCAGCTGAAATATACCTGCGTGCGTTCATCAAGATGATATTTTTCAATGACTTGCACCGCCCTCTGTAAATCGGAAAGCGAAGCGGCAACGAACTTGACGGCATCCGATTTTCCGGCTTGTGTGAAATTCGCCGCGCACATTTTGTCTTCCATTCTGCTTGCAGGCAATTTGTAATCGAGTATGAAATGGATATTGTCCCCTATCCTGAACGGTGCGATATTGACCGAGCCGTTGGTTTCAATATGTATGTCATAATCCGGCAGCCGGCTCAACAAACCTATCATTCCGTCTTGCAACAATGGCTCGCCTCCCGTAAGCGTAACATGGTTTATTCCTGTCGATTTTATATACGCCGCTATTTCAGCAGCAGACATCTGCTCTGAAAAATCTTCCATTCCCTGTGCGTACACGGTATCGCACCATGCACAACGCAAATTGCATCCGGCAAAACGCACGAACACCGACAAGGCACCGGCCGTAGGACCTTCGCCGTCAATCGACACGAATTTTTCGTTAACCTTGAACATGGACCATGTTACTTTATGCTTGATTAGCGCATTCGCGGTGGATTGACATATCACTAACCACTGTCCACTAATTCACTAATCAGCGTTTTAAATTTTAAATTTTAAATTTTCAATTTTTAATTATGTATTTGTAGGTTTCACTGAAACATGTAACCTTATTCATAATATGTGCAGCTGTTACCGGGTGTTTCGTACAACTCTACCCGGCTTACTGCCAAACCTTCCGATTTCAGTTTGCGGTAAATATAACGCGACATTTCTTCGCAAGTGGGACGGAAAGGAAGCAGCAAGACGTCGAAACCTTCTTTTACAAGACTATCGGCGATTTTGCGTCCTCGTTCGCAATCCTCGACCAGCAACTTGTGGTCGAATTGCTCCTCTATCGATTTGAGCAACTTCTTAATGAAGGAAAAGTCGTCCACCATACCCCGCAAGTGCCCCTCACGATGCAAGTCTTCGGCTGCCACCGATACCAACAACCGGTAACGATGTCCGTGTATATTGGCGCATTTGCCGTTGTAATCCTGCAAATAATGCGCCATGTCGAATTGGATTTCGTTACGTATTACAAACATAGTACTGTATGATTAAACTAATCACTATCCACTAAAAAACACCGCGAGCGGCAGAATAACATTCCCCGGCTATGGGAAACGTTATTCTACCGCTCGAAAAAGCAGTCAAAACATTTCTTAAGCCGAGTTTTGTTTAACGACAGGATGGATCTAAACGAACTGTCGGAGACAATAAAATCATCTCTGTTTTGCCGCCTGCAACGTATTGCGCATCAGCGAACAAATGGTCATTGGTCCCACGCCTCCGGGAACCGGGGTAATGAAACTGCATTTGGGAGCCACGTTCTCGAAATCGACATCGCCTTTCAAGCGGAAACCGCTTTTGGTTTCCGAAGACGGCACACGTGTAGTGCCTACGTCTATGACCACCGCGCCTTCCTTGACCATGTCCGCCGTTATGAATCCGGGCTTGCCCATGGCGGCGATTATAATATCCGCACGGCTGCAAATATCCTTTATGTCTTGCGTGCGGCTGTGGCATACGGTTACAGTGGCATCAGTTCCTTTTTGCATCATCAACGTGGCAACGGGTTTGCCTACTATGTTGCTGCGCCCTACTACAACGCAATTCTTGCCGGCTGTCGGAATTTCATAACGGCGAAGCAATTCCATTATGCCCGAAGGCGTCGCAGAAACGAAACACGGCAAGCCGATTGACATCCTGCCGACATTGACGGGATGAAAGCCATCCACGTCTTTTCTGTAATCTATGGCTTCTATGATTTTTTGTTCGTCGATATGTTTCGGCAAAGGAAGCTGCACGATGAACCCGTCTATGTTGTCATCGGCGTTCAACTCGGCAATCTTGTCCAACAACTCCTTTTCGCTTACCGTGTCCTCGAAGCGTATCAACGTGGATTCAAAGCCGCATTCGGCACACGATTTTATTTTGTTGGCGACGTATGTTTCGCTGCCGCCGTCGTGTCCTACCAAAACTGCCGCCAAATTGGGACGTTTATGGCCGTCCGCCACCATTTTTTCGACTTCTGCCGCAATCTCCTTTTTGATTTGGGCAGCAGTCGCTTTTCCGTCTATTAAAGTCATATCTTACTGTTATATACTGCTTCGCATGGACATTTCCATTGTCTTATCCCCCGAAGAAAATTGCTACGCAATTTTCTTCTGCCCCCAGAGGGGGCGGTCTTCCTTGAACGTATTGCTTTCACTAAAAGACCTACTTTCAACATGGTACAAACACTACGAGGTGCTACTAACCACTATCCACTAATCACTGACACCTGTAACCTGAAAATTCGTGCAAACGAGGGCAGAATACGAGCTCGCTCGGACTATGCCGAGTGCAGCCGAATTTGGGCGAAGCCAAACCTGAAACCTGCTAACTACTACCGCCTCCTCATGTTGGGCAATTTCTTCGATTGCACCATCTTCATCATCTTGCGCATGTCGTCGAATTGTTTCAACAAGCGGTTCACTTCCTGTATGTCCCTGCCGCTGCCTTTGGCTATGCGTTGCTTGCGGCTTGCATTAAGCACCTGCGGATTCTTGCGCTCGTAAGGCGTCATGGAATAAATAATGGCTTCCACATGTTTGAAAGCGTCGTCTTTTATATCGACATCCTTCAATGCCTTTCCTATGCCGGGCATCATCGAAATCAAATCTTTGAGATTGCCCATTTTCTTGACCTGTTGTATCTGGCCCAAGAAATCTTCGAAATCGAACTGGTTTTTGGCAATTTTTTTCGACAACTTGCGGGCTTCCTGCTCGTCGTATTGCTCTTGTGCCCTTTCGACCAACGACACTATGTCGCCCATACCGAGAATGCGGTCGGCCATACGGGTGGGATGGAAATAATCCATGGCATCCATCTTTTCGCCCACTCCTATGAACTTGATGGGCTTTTCGACCACCGACCTTATTGACAGGGCTGCACCGCCCCGCGTGTCGCCGTCCAATTTGGTGAGCACGACACCTGTGAAATCCAAACGGTCGTTGAATTCCTTGGCAGTATTGACAGCATCCTGACCGGTCATCGAATCCACCACGAAAAGGATTTCATGCGGCTGCACGGCTTCCTTTATGGCGGTTATCTCCTGCATCATCTGTTCGTCTATGGCCAAACGTCCGGCAGTATCGATTATTACCACGTCGTTGCCGCTTTGCTTGGCGTATGCGACAGCGTTCTTGGCAATCTTGACCGCGTCTTTTACCCCTTCCTCGCTATATACGGGAATACCTATGCCCTCACCGACCACTTTCAACTGTTCGATGGCGGCAGGTCGGTAAATGTCGCAAGCGACCATCAGGGGATGCTTGCCCTTTTTGCTTTTGAGCATGTTGGCCAACTTGCCCGTGAAAGTGGTTTTACCGGAACCCTGCAAACCGGACATCAATATTACGGTGGGGTTCGCTTTCAGGTTTATATCGGCAGTGGTGCCGCCCATAAGCCTTGCGAGCTCGTCGTGTACCACCTTGACCATCAACTCGTTGGGCTTAATAGCTGTTAAAACGTCCATTCCGAGGGCTTTCTCTTTGACCTGCTCGGTAAATGTTTTGGCCGTTTTATAATTCACGTCCGCGTCCAACAAGGCGCGACGCACGTCTTTCAACGTTTCCGCGACGTTTATTTCGGTAATCTTTCCCTCGCCTTTCAAAATCTTGAAAGAGCGTTCCAATCTTTCACTAAGGTTCTCGAACATACTGGGTTGATTCAGGATTATATCTGCTTGGCTATTGCCGTATGCAATAGGAAATGCAAATTTAATTCATTTTTCCGAATGCATAAAATGAAAAACGGCGGCAGGAAACCGACTCTATGCCGCCCATGCCGTAGAACGCCCGTTGGCCGATGTTGGTAACGCCTTCCTCCACGACCACGCTCGTTATTTCCTTGCTTCCCCATACATTATACATGTACGTCCTCATTTCTCCGGTCCCGCTGATTGTCAGCACGCCGTCGTCGGACAATTCCCAACGGAGGGTTTCGCCATCCTTGCCGCAATAACCGTTCTCGGCCGCTGACGATACGATTGCTGTGGAAATGCAAAACAATAATAGTAAAAACTTCTTCATGATATTTGATTGATTGGTAAATAGCTCACAAAAGGACATGGCGGGACAACCTGTCTTCCACACATTAGAACCGGACATGGACAATCCCGTTATCTGCAAACTTAATGTAAAAAGATAAAAAAAGCAATCAGTAATGAAAATGTTCTTAAAAGTTGGGGAGAAGAAAAATGGAAACCGTTTGATTTTCTCAGGTGAAACTTGTATCTGCATATCAAACGCATGAAAAGCCGGACATATTCCGCATAGGGAACGGAATATGTCCGGCTCGTATTCTTTTGCGATTTTCCAGATTAAAAATCCTTATAAAGTCCTTTATCGTAAAACTCGGAGATTCTCCCGGCAAGCAACTGCACAGCATCAGTCAATGCGGAAGAGGATTCTCCTTCGGTCATGATATAACCGGCGCAAGGCAGTGTTATAAACAGTTTTGCACCTGTATTTTCATCAATTATAGGTTTGGCTTGCGGATTCTCGCCATCGTCTATCAATTTGGCCCGTATTGCCGATGCTATCGTATTGGCATTGTCGCTGATGGCAACAGCCAATGTCTCCATAAGACTGAAAGTCCGGGACTGGTTCGATGTGATTCTCCAATTAATCAAGGCATCGGCCAACGCAGGAATCACTTTGTCTCGTTCAGTTTTCGGCAAAACCAAACATTTGCCAAAGATGTTCTCGCTTTCTTCCCATCCTTCTGATTTCAATTTTCCTATCATGGATTTGCTGATTTCGGCTTCATGCTGGTTGGTTGACACGCAGAACAATGTTCGCAAATCGATTGCTATGTCATAGACGAAAAAGCCGCTTGTCCTTTTATTATCCGGAATCCATGTTCTGCGAGGCAATGTCCGATTATTCGTATTTAGAAAATCTTCAATTTCTTCTTCCGATAACAATTTGTCCGATCCCGCCATACGCACATTTACAGGATGGTTATCGGGACGGTCGCTACGGTCAAAAGTCAGGTTCTCTTTTTCGACACCAGCCAACAATGGATGAAGGGGGCGCATTGCCGACACTGATAACGGACTTCTACGTTTCAGTACGCTATTGTCCTTCGCTTCCTCCGATTCGTTTTTAATATTTTTCCCGGATGTGTTTTTGGCACGCATCCATCCACCCAAAAGTTGGTCGATATGGGTAGGATCACATGGAGACCACGGTTCCTTATTCTCAATCTCGCCTTTGCTGGTAATATTATAATTGAACGTAATAGGTGCGACCGGAACATTCAGATTATCCGTCAATGTTTGCAACACCGAACGTTTTACCTGTTGTCCGCTGGAATATGCCATATATCTATTGAACTGGGCATCAAAATATGTTTTCTGCCCGTCTTCGACACAAAACACTGTATGTTCGGCGTGTTTCAACGCCCTTAAATAAATGTAGGGATTCATGATTATTTCTTTTTGGGATTATTCAATGTTGCATAATGGAATTTGATTAACGTGAGAAAATAAGGCACATTTTCAGATGGCATAGAGCAGATTTCTTTAACTGTTTCTTTCATTTTATCCACATTTTCGGCATCCTCGATAATTGGTATCATGCTTTTCATAAAACCGATTTTAGTACAAGATTCCAGAACGGCTTTTACCTTATTGGAATTGACAGTCTTGCCCCTGTCCGGGACAGAGGCATATTTATAAAGTTCCGACGCGAATTCATGGGCCTTGTCCCATAAATCCTGATTATTCAACATTGCCATAAGCCAAATTACATTTACATTGAAGTTTATTATCTGTTCGTTCTTATCTGATATTTTAGGTATTTTGCCCTTATATATATATTCTCTCAATCCCTTGGGTTGCATCGCGTCTAATCCTATCGCCCCGTTTTGGCAAGCTTCCCGAAACCCCATCCCGGTTCCCCATAAAGGTTCTGCAGATTTAGCAGAATCCATACCAAACATTTTTTTGTACAATTCGATAGGGCGTGAAATTTGAGATAGGTCAAAAGGGATAAAACCTAACGTCGTATTCATTTGACCAAATCCGCAGACATATCCCATAACTCTGGCATTTTTATAGTTTCTTGATATACCTATCAATATTTTCGTCCACGAAACCGGCTTGATTTCGACTTCTTGGTTCTTTACCGTAAACGGGGTAAACCCGGCCATCATGTCGGAAGCATCAAAATCTTTATCATCATAGCGGTGGCCCAACCATTGACCGTTCCATGTCATTATTTTATTAGGCGGGTACTTATCATAACTATCCAAGGCTTCGCGGTACAATTTCCAACCTTCAAACACATCCAACAAGATGTCCGCATTGTAAAAATATATCGCCACGCCGCCTTGCACCCCTACCCCCAAAGCAGCCCCGAACCACGAGCAATAAACATCCTCTTCCGACACCGGTATATGTATGTTTGTAACCTGCCCGGATGTCGTGGCGAATTCTTTTTCTTCGGATGCCGGGTAACCTATTGCCACACTCGCGTCTTTAGCTCCGTTTTCGATTTTAGTTATTAGATTGTATAGTTTTTCCTTTCTTTCTTCCTCTGTAAGATTGTCGACTTTCTGCTTTTTCTTCATCTGTACAAATGGTGAATTTTGTACCCAATACAGATATTTGTTGCTATTAAAAAACAACGGATAAAAGATGTCGATAAAAAATTGCTTTGCGTCATAAGACTTATTGTTTCGCTTATTATACGCTTGCAAAAACATTCTTCCAATCACTGATGTTATCATGGTTACAAAAATTCAAAATGTTTGTAATATTCAGGTTTTGCATGGCCCAAATCCAAACCCTTGTCATAGGAATAGGACAAATCTGGTACTACAAAAGGGTAAGAACCTTTCTCTATAACTTGTAAATCATTAAACCTAATGGATTGAAAACTGACCGGGATTTCCATTGCCGATCTCTCCATAGCATTGCCTTTACGGTAGGTTTCGACATCCGATTCCACTATGCAAACAGCAGAATTCATATCTAAAAAATCCATCAATACAGATTTGGCATTATGGCGCAGCTTTTTTATCACCCATTTGCCATTCTTGAAAGCGACCCCTGAATAATCTATATTCATAAACTTGTCATCTGGATAAACCGTATCCAACATTTCTTGAATACTTTTTTCTTCCAAAACAGAATTGTCCGGTAAAACGTCATAACTTTCTCGTAATATTTCCTCTTTATATGGAAGTACCTCTTTACCTGAATGTGGATACAGTACATAAATAGGTTTATATCTGCCAATTGATTGTCTTGTGCGTTTTCGGTTTACCCGGCCGAAACGTTGTATCATAGCATCGATTGGAGCGCATTCCGTTATCATCATATCAAAGTTTATATCCAAACTCACCTCCACAACTTGGGTCGAAACCACTATGCAAGCCTTGTGACCTGCACTATAGCGGTTTGTTAGAATTTCTTCCAATTGTTGCCGGTCTTTCCTCTTGAAATGACTATGGATCAGCATAATCGGAATGTTCGGATATTCGGCTTTCAGTGATGAATAAAGTTCTTGAGCCCTCTTTACCTGATTACATACTACAAGTATCTTTTGATCTTTTTGAAGCGCGGAATCCATATCTTTTCCTACTGCAGCGAAATTTTCCGCTTTATGGATTTCGTGCCTGTCGAACAATGACAATTCGTCTTCCGGCAAGGCGACCTCGTAAACTTGGGACGGACCGCCCAAAATTGCCAGAATCCTGTCATACAACACCTTAGGCATTGTTGCTGTTCCCACATGCACCTTGCATCCCACATTTACCAATATTTCAATAATTCGCAAAACTATGGCTTGAATTTCACATGAATAGGTGTGAATCTCATCCAAAATCACATCGCAACCGGCCAAATCGACCAGCATCGCCTCGTAGCCCTTGATTCCAAAAGCTATGGAAGCCAACTGGTGCGGAGTCATTACCTTTATTGATGCGCCTGCATGCCGTTGCATTATACGTTCTTCCCATTTCCCATATTGCAGTTTCATTCCGGACGATGCATGTAACAACCGGATTTGAGCGTTTGTTCCCTTCAAATCCGTTTTGAAACGGTCGTACATAGCATTAATTGAAGCTTGGAACGGCAAGGTATAAAAAACTCTTCCTTTGCATCTACGCAACAAAAAATCAGTTTTACCTGCGCCGGTAGGAGCCGTAACAATAGTGTGCTTGCAATCACTTTCTGACTTTTTCATGGAAAGGGGAAACAAATCATTCCGCCTGTTATAAAAAGTCAAGTCCGGAACAATGAAGGATTTTTTCAATTCACCAACCGTGAGATTTCCTAATGCCGAAGCCATGTGGTCAGCTTCCATAAGCAACCCTCTCCATTTGGAATATCCATAACCTATGTTATTACAATAAGATACTGCATAATCATAATTTTCCTTGGCTTCCTCAATTGAAATCTCATGTACGGTAAATCCAAGCGTATCCAATATTCCCAATGCAATAGGGCTCCATGACTCAAAACCTTTTGAATGTATGGTAAAACTATCTTCCAAGTCATCCAAATCCAACAAGCCCAATTCTCCGGCATCCTTATAAACTGATTTGTGGTGGGCGACTACCATCTCCAAAACCCTATTTCTTTCATTTTCTTCAACAAGCGAAAGAAAAAACAACGAAGCTATCTCATGCCTGAATATAAACCCGGACGGGCGGACATATCCGTGCCTCAATGTATTTTGAAAAACAGGACTGACTTTGCCGATATCGTGCAATATGGCTCCTTTTCGAGCCGAGGAAACATCAAGACCGACATTGCGTGCTATGGTTTCGGCAGATAATGCGACCAAAGACAAATGTTCGGACAACGGCATAAATCCATCGTCTTCGTGTTTTGCCAATATTTGTCCAAAACCATTCTGCATCAATCGGGAAGTATTTTTCTTCCGTCCACTTCTATCCATCCATACATGGGGGTTCCATCAAACCTGCTATATCCCACCAAAAAAGATTGGCTAGATTTACCGAACCGTAGCTCGAATCCTTTTAAATCATTGAAGTTTTCTTCGGTCATTTCATAAATGACACTATCCGGCAACAAGATATCTTCATTCCTGCACAAACAAATATGTTGCGAAGACGCATATAACGCATCCTCCCTATTATCAAATGCCAAATACAAAACAGGATTTACCATTATTCCGCGCTTTAATACCGCAGTACTTCTTGATCCTTTATTTTCATCATAACCGCGCGTCTGCGTCTGCTCTTGTTGAAGGCTTATTGATGAATAAGACAACCGGTATCTTTTTATCTTACTTATTACACCGATATTCGAAAGTGTTTCAGGGAACAACTTCTTTTCTATGCCTTCCAAGGTCGAAGCAGACAGGAATTGTTGACTGTAAGTCGTCTCGTCCCTAACAGCTGTCCAAGGTTTTATAAAACCGAAATTCCCGGTAAATTTTATTACGTAATACATATTCAAATCTTTTACATCAATAAATAGCGCCGAATCCTATTCCAGTAGAATTTCCAATACCTACGTTCCATGCAAATTCTTTTGTTTCAGGCTTGGCGAATATATATACCGGGCACATATTCGAGGTATTGCATATACCTCTATAACTGGCATATTTTATTTTCTTGTTGGCGTATTCCCTGTCAAATCTAATGTCAACAGATTCATCTGGAATCAGTCCAGCCGCTTCCATTTTGTGTAGCAGGGTCTCTTTCATCAAATCATCTGCCGTAAGATCCTCATACGTGTAATATTTTGTAACAGGATTTCCTACCTCGTACCTTTTTATCAATATGGGACTTCCCAGATAAAATAAATCCCTATTGCTTAGGTCAGGGACCGGCTCTATATTCAAATCAGTTACTACCAATCCATCAAACATTAACGGGTCTTTTAAAACCGCAGCCATTACGGCTTTCAACAATTTATCATCATAAAAACTCATAAACCATTGGCTACCTCTCGGAAAATCGAAGCCGCCGGAAGTTATATGACCTTTATGCAACCATGAAAAAGAATACAACGACAACTTACCATGCTCCTCATTATTACCGAGCCATGAATGGATTCGTCCAACCATTTTCTTCTGATAATCAAAGGAAACAATGTTGCTATTGGGAGTCGTTTTAATATGTAACCTCATTTTGCATCAAACAAATTAAACAACTTAAAGTTGTGCAACTATAATTCATAAATGATACCACTAATATAGATAATTTTTCTTTTATTTGTTTTTATAAAAAACAACGATATTTCAAACCATGACACAAGCAATATCAATTCGATTATTTATGTAAATAATAACGGGACATGGCATTATGCACATAACAGGCACACATTTCAATTACTATCAAGTATGTAAACGAAAACTATGGTTGTTCGCGAACAGCATCAATATGGAACATTCTTCTGATTTGGTATTTGAAGGCAGACTAATACATGAAAGTTCTTATCCTCAACGTTCGGAAAAATTCGAGGAAATTGAAATCGACGGTATAAAAATCGATTTTTACGATACAAGGCAGAAAGTCATTCACGAAATAAAAAAATCCAATAAAATCGAGAAAGCGCATGAGTGGCAATTGAAATACTACATTTATGTTTTTGAATGCCACGGCATCAATGGTGTTAGAGGGGTATTGGAATACCCTACATTGAAAAAGACCCGGACGGTAGAATTAAACGATTCTGACAGACTTGAAATAAAGAAAATACAACAAGATATTCAACAATTGGCAAACAATGATACATGTCCTCCTCTAAAAAAAGGAGGCATGTGCAAAAATTGCAGTTATTATGATTTTTGTTATACATATGAAGAATACGAGCCATGAAAAAACATACTACTTGTTCAATACTATTGCAAGAGTTCCCCAATTTATGCCCTTTTTTCCATGAAAAAAACATACTACTTGTTCAATCCTGGCATACTGGAACGTAAAGACAACACTTTGCGATTTACTCCATGCACGGACAATGACGATGCCCCACCAGACAACACCCAGTCGCGCTATTTACCCGTTGAAGACATAGGCGATTTTTACGTTTTCGGCTCCCTAAGAGCCAATAGCTCCTTGTTCAATTTCTTAGGGCAAAAAGACATAGCCGTACATTTTTTTGACTATTATGAAAATTATACCGGTTCTTTTATGCCTCGTGATTACCTATTATCCGGAAAAATGCTGCTTGCGCAAACATCGAACTACCAAAACAAGAAAAAGAGAATGATAATTGCGCGCAAATTCATAGAAGGAGCCGAATTCAACATGGTGAAAAACATTCAATACTACAACCGTAGAGGAAAAGACCTTGACGGTATCATAATAAAAATGGATGATTTGGCCGCATTGATTCCAAATACCGGAACAACCGAAGAATTGATGGGCATCGAAGGTTTGATAAGACAACATTATTATAATGCTTTTGATATAGTGATTAATGACTTCGAGATGGAATCCCGGACAAAGCAACCGCCAAAGAATGAAATAAATGCACTAATTTCGTTCGGTAATATGATATGTTATACAATATGTTTGCGTGCCATTCACCAAACTCAACTGAATCCGACTATTAGTTATCTGCATAATCCCGGGGAAAGAAGATACTCATTGGCTCTTGACATAGCAGAAATATTCAAACCTATCATAGTGGACAGGGTTATTTTTCGTGTTTTGAATAAAAAAGAAATCCAAGAAAAACATTTTGAAAAAAGTCTGAACGGATGTTTGTTAAATACTTCCGGAAAAAAGATATTTGTAAAAGCAATTGAGGAACGTTTGAGCGAAACAATACAACATCGTTCATTAAAACGTTCCGTAAGCTATCGACACCTTATAAAACTCGAATGTTATAAATTAGCCAAACATTTGTTGTCAATGGAAGAATACAAACCTTTTAAAATGTATTGGTGATGTATGTAATTCTAGTTTATGATTTTGGAGAGAAACGAGTCAACAAGATGTTGAAGCTATGTAGAAAATATCTGAATTGGATTCAGAACTCGGTATTTGAAGGCGAAATTTCCGAAGCAAGACTAAGAGAAATGTTGTTGCTTAGCGAAAAATTCATGAAAAAGGACGAAGATAGCATAATAATATTCCGAGGTCCGTCACAGTCTTATTTAGAAAAACAAATTATTGGAAAAGAACGTTCTCCGATTGACTTTTTCATATAAAAAAGAACAAGCCATGTTGTCTATCAAGCAGAAAAATCGTTGAAAAGTTTCAATAAATCCCGAAAACGATCTTTGACATATTGATACACAACAAGTTATGGGATTGTCGAATTACAAAGGTTTCTTTATTATCTTTCACCGACAACTTTTATAGGTGTTTTTCATTATCTTTGCTTATAATTATGCACTATGCATCAATGGCATAACATCGCCATTGATGCAGGCTATTAATGCTACTATATAGAATTGAAATCTTATAGCTCCGGTTATGCACAATATAAACGTGTACTATTAATGCTACTATATAGAATTGAAATCGAAGACCCCGAATGGGACAAGTTATTCTCGCTTTCTATTAATGCTACTATATAGAATTGAAATAACAGAAAATCATTGCCGAAAGATCGAAGATTGACTATTAATGCTACTATATAGAATTGAAATTCTTATGAGGCAATATTATGAGCAAGGCGCACATCTATTAATGCTACTATATAGAATTGAAATTTAGTCCCCATATGCCTATGCAGGCGACAACAAACTATTAATGCTACTATATAGAATTGAAATATATGAGGCTCTCTGCACCTTGTAATTATACCAATTCTATTAATGCTACTATATAGAATTGAAATACATGCTCGCCTTGTATGTCCCGGCATTCGAAGAAGCTATTAATGCTACTATATAGAATTGAAATAGCCTCCTGGCGCGCCTTCTCCTGGCTTAGCTGCCTATTAATGCTACTATATAGAATTGAAATCTCGTAATTGGAAGGGTCGGGGTCGAACCACGGCACCTATTAATGCTACTATATAGAATTGAAATCGTATGTGTTCTCCGGCGGGTAATACAGCGGGTTGTTCTATTAATGCTACTATATAGAATTGAAATTTCAAAGACGAAGATATTCTTCTTCCAAACATGACTATTAATGCTACTATATAGAATTGAAATTGCTGACGGAAAACCTTTTCATGGACAACAGAGACACTATTAATGCTACTATATAGAATTGAAATATGTCCGATTCTGATGCTGGTTCGAAAATGGGACAACCTATTAATGCTACTATATAGAATTGAAATATGGAATCTTGACCAATGGAATCGCGAAAATGAATCTATTAATGCTACTATATAGAATTGAAATCATTTAACGCCTCGTAAAATTCAACTCGAAGCAGTACTATTAATGCTACTATATAGAATTGAAATTTCTAAAAATGCTGAATATCAGTATGGACGTCAACTATTAATGCTACTATATAGAATTGAAATAGGCCTTGCGGGAACTGCAGCAGGACGAGAACCATTCTATTAATGCTACTATATAGAATTGAAATGATTATCCATCGTCCTCTGCGTGTTGTCAACAAGAGACTATTAATGCTACTATATAGAATTGAAATAAGTTATTAGCCATTTGTGTTTGTGTGTACATCTTCTATTAATGCTACTATATAGAATTGAAATTCGGTTCTTTTTTCAGGTACATGCCGTTTTGTACCTATTAATGCTACTATATAGAATTGAAATTCCATTCCAGCATCTTGTCTATTTTGACAAGGCCGCTATTAATGCTACTATATAGAATTGAAATTCATAAGGTCTGTCGGGTGATAGTATCAGTATGTTCTCTATTAATGCTACTATATAGAATTGAAATAAGCTCGTTTCCTTCGCCGCCTGTCCCTTCGGGTCCACTATTAATGCTACTATATAGAATTGAAATAACATCGCGAGGTTCTTGACAAGGCAGCGCATTATGCCTATTAATGCTACTATATAGAATTGAAATTGTGCTATGCGCGAGCGAAAATCCCGACTACGACCCTATTAATGCTACTATATAGAATTGAAATTTTCGTGCTTATCAATTGGTTTGGAATGAGTACTTCTATTAATGCTACTATATAGAATTGAAATAACGGGTATTTAATTAAGGACGTATCGGATACGGCTATTAATGCTACTATATAGAATTGAAATCAAATAATTGATTTACAAATATTTGTGGAGATTACCCTATTAATGCTACTATATAGAATTGCAATGCCTGCAAGTCGGGAAGTGCAGAAGTAAAATAATCCTCTATTAATGCTACTATATAGAATTGAAATAGAAATGGGTGCAGTCATTGGTGGGTGCGCGTGTCCTATTAATGCTACTATATAGAATTGAAATATAAGGAAATCTTACGCAGTCTGTCACGTAAACACCTATTAATGCTACTATATAGAATTGAAATCAGTTCTGGCAGCAGGCTCTCGAATTTCCTGTAACTATTAATGCTACTATATAGAATTGAAATCAACCGATTGCACGGGCGGCAAACCGAGTGGGATCTATTAATACTACTATATGGAATTGATATAATTTATGCGCTCATAAATTGCTATAACACTGGAGAACGGGACATCACCTATGGTATAACCCGAACACGGACAATACATTTACCACGAGCAATAATTTGACAAGACTTAATTTTTCCACGCACTTCATGCCATATAAATAACCGCGTCCGTTTATATGCGGCGTAGAACGGAATTTGGGCATATAAACGGACGCGGCGCAAGGCTGCTGAAAACTCATATCATGGGTAATGTATGCTCCACCAATATCTTGATGCCTATGGCTATAAGGACGATGCCGCCCAATATATTGAAGCGGAACTTGATTTTCTTGCCGAAATACGATCCGAGCAGCGACCCTGTAAGCGACATGGCGAAACTTACCATGCCGATTATCAACACTGCCCTGAATATCCATCCGGGTGTAGTGATAAACACCAAACCGGTGGCAAGGGCATCTATGCTTGTGGCTATGGACAATAACAGGACAAGGCCCATGCCGTAAGACTTGTTACATTCGGGTTCTTGCCCGCAAGCAGGTTTGTCCTCGTCACAATTACGCCGCTGCCGCACATCGTCGGTTATCATTTTGATGCCTATCGCCGCCAATATGCCGAACGCTATCCAATGGTCGTAGGCGGCTATGGCATCTGCAAAACTTATGCCGGCTGCGAAGCCTATCAGGGGCATGAGGCCTTGAAAAATACCGAACGACAAGGCCATTGCAAAAAAATTGGGCAGACTTACTCTGCCCAATGATGTGGATTTTGCCATTGAAACGGCGAAACAGTCCATGGCGAGACCGAACGCCATAAGAATTACGGTGGTATAATCCATCTGTTATTTAGAATTTTTCAATGTAATCGCATACTTCATTATAGATGGTCTCGGCATTGAACCCGAACTTCTCGTCCAATACTTGGTACGGCGCGGAATATCCGAAATGATCCAAACCGTGGACATGGCCGCGCAAACCGCAAAGCCTTTGCAAAGTCATCGGCAAACCTGCCGTAAGGCCGAACACCGGGCGCGAATAATCGATTACCGAGTTGCGGTATTCTTCCGGTTGGTTGAAGAACAAGCCTTCTGACGGTGCCGAAACTATGCGGACATCGAATCCTTTACGTTCTTTGAGCAATTTGGCAGCGTCGAACAATGTGGAAACTTCCGAACCGCTGGCCACAAGGGTAACATCCAAACGGGCTTCAATGTCTTTCACAATGTAAGCGCCTTTCATCAATCCCAAGGAACTTTGATATTTGTTTTCCCCGCGTGGGAGGTTTTTCACGTTTTGACGCGAAAGAATAAGACCGGTGGGAGTGTCGCGGTTTTCCAATGCGGCCTGCCATGCCACTGTCGTTTCGTCCACATCGGCGGGACGCAACACGAGCATGGAATTTTTGCCTTCATGGTTTTTAAGGGCTTCCATCAGGCGGATTTGCAATTCCTGTTCCACGGGCTGGTGTGTAGGCCCGTCCTCTCCTACCCTGAAAGCATCGTGCGACCAAACATATATTACTTGCAAGCCCATCAATGCCGTCATGCGTATTGCAGGCTTCATGTAGTCTGAGAATACGAAAAACGTACCGCACACGGGGATGATGCCGCCGTGAAGCGCAAGACCGTTCATTATGCAGGCCATCGAAAGTTCGCTTACGCCCGCATGGAGAAATCCGCCGGAAAAATCGCCACGGACGAACGGCTTGCTGTATTTCAAAAAACCGTCAGTCTTGTCCGAATTTGCCAAATCGGCCGAAGACACTATCATGTTGTCCATCTTTTGGGCGAACAACGAAAGCATCGCGCTTGAAGCTCCACGTGTCGGCTGGTCGGGTTTCTGTTCTATCGATGAATAGTCGATGTCAGGCAATTCCATAGAATAGAACCGCTCGTATTTCTCTTTAAGGTCGGGATTGGCTTTTTCCCATTTCTCCTGTTCTGCCTTGCGTTTGGCAACTATTTTTTTCAATTCTGCCTTGCGTTCGTCGTACATCTTCCGTACTTCGGGAAATATTTGGAAAGGATCTCCGGCATCCCCGCCCAAATTGCGTATGGTGGCATCCACGTCCACCCCGGCCTTGCTCAACGGCTGTCCGTGGGTAGAAACCATGTTTTCGAAGCTTTCTCCATCTTTGCCAACGGAGCCCTTGCCCATGAGCGTCTTGCCAATAATAAGCGTGGGGCGTTCGGTTTCAGCATTCGCCATCATAAGTGCCTGGCGTATTTCACCTGCATCGTTACCGTTGATTGTCAATACATTCCACCCCCATGCTTCATATTTTTTCGCCGTGTCTTCCGTGGTTACTTCGTCCACGTATGTGGAAAGTTGGACGTTGTTGGCATCGAAGAACATTATCAAGTTGCTTAGTCCGAGCGTACCCGCAATACGTCCTACGCCTTGCGATACTTCCTCTTGTATGCCGCCATCGGAAATGTAGGTATATGTCTTGTGTGCTGTCCACTCCCCGAAACGCGAAGCCATGAAACGCTCGGCAATTGCGGCACCGACAGCCATTGCATGTCCCTGCCCCAACGGTCCAGATGAATTTTCAATGCCGCGTTTCACGTCTAATTCCGGATGTCCCGGCGTAACGCTGCCCCATTGCCGGAAGTTCTTCAAATCGTCCATGCTGTATTTTCCGGCCATGGCAAGCACGGAATACAACATCGGAGACATGTGTCCCGGATCCAAGAAAAACCTGTCGCGGTTCTCCCATTCGGGATTTTCAGGGTCATAAACAAGAAACTCGGAATAAAGCACATTGATGAAATCGGCACCGCCCATCGATCCTCCCGGATGTCCTGACTTGGCCTTTTCAACCATCGCCGCCGTAAGTATACGGATATTGTCGGCAGCGCGGTTCAAGACGGATATTTCGTTCATTTGTTACAAGTAGGTTTTGTAGGTTGCAAAATTAACAAGTTGTTTTGAAAAATCAGGCAAATAAGGCGGGGATTTTTTTCTTCGTGATTAGTGCGCCGCTTCGGGCAGTGGTTGGTGAAAATAGTGATAAACAATTCATGCACGAATTGGAACGTATTTATGTCATACAAAAGGGGCGATACCATTCAAACCGCAGCGTCTAAGCCTCACGGAGGTATCGCCCTATACAAGGATTCCTCTCCAATATATCAGGAGAAATGGTTCTTTTACATGCAAAAGTATTCCCGCATTGTTTCAAATCATGGCACATCAACAAAAAAGCGGTACCATTCCTGAGAAAGGCCCGCTATGCTGTAAAAAAATCAACAAATTAAACCATCACTTGTACTGCAAGGTCCGCTCGAATTCGTATGGTCCGACATTCATTTTTATCCAATTGCCGTTATGGTCGCTTACTGTTTCCACGGGCCATACCGCTTCGAAAGTATAGGTAGCCGATTGTTTGCCGCCGTGGGATTGCTTACCTGACACCGAGGCTTCCGCATCGTCGCCGAAAAGCCCGGGTACGCACCATTGTGTTTTGCGGTTCCAGCCTACGGAAACCGGTACTTCCATTTTATAGCTGATGTATTTCTTCCCGTCGACAAAATACGTATCCATGCAGATTGCCATGCTGTCGGAACGCATATAGCCGTAGTTGTAATCCCCACGGTTTTTCTCGTACAATACTTCCGCCTTGCTCGTCATGCCATGCACCATGCCGTTTGCATCAAACGACACTTCTTTTTCAAATTCGTTGGAAAACTCGCTGAACGCCAATGGGAACTCCACATTGTTGCAAGCTGCAACATAATTGAACAACGGAGTGGGACGCGAAGACAGGCTCGAACCCTTGAAATGTATGTCGCCGCCCGGATCCAAAGCCGCCGAGACGGTCTCCACTGTTTCGCACTTCATTTTCATGAAACTTCCCAAAACATTCTGCGTGGTAAACGA
Source organism: Candidatus Enterocola intestinipullorum (assembly GCA_017694565.1). Taxonomy (GTDB): domain Bacteria; phylum Bacteroidota; class Bacteroidia; order Bacteroidales; family Paludibacteraceae; genus Enterocola; species Enterocola intestinipullorum. The sequence continues at coordinate 40,727 of JADIMR010000033.1, forward strand.
AGCCACGGATGACAAGGAATCTATCCCGCTCGTGTCGTGGAACGGCATGAACAAGCGCACCAAACGCATTGGAACGGTGCTAATGCCTTTGAATCTTCCGTCCTTTTTATTATATGTAATATACAAATCGTTTGTTTTCAATTTATTCCTTCCGTATGTCTTATCGGCTTCCATACGTTCCGCAGTGAACTTTACCGGTCTGCCGGATTCATTGAAAGCTATGGCATATTCCATAGGCGAGTCGTTCCCGGGTATCTTTACGCTGCCGGAAACAGAAGAGACACGGGTGTCGTAGTCGACATACTGCAAAAACGGAAAAGTAAACGGCAGGCCGAAAACCTTGCTTATCACATCATTATAAGCATAAAAACAAACAAAACGGAAAATGTCGCTATCCAAAAAAGACATTATGCGGGCATATTTCGCGGTCGATACGGGATAATGTTCCACGAACTGCCGGACTGCGCAATACGCCGCGCTGTCGGCAAACGAGGACAACATCCCCGCATATTTGCCGAATGCGTCCGCTGCCGCCCGCGAGTCGCCGGCCATCGCCTTGCAAACCGCGACATTATACATCGCGTCCGCCTGTCCGGCAACAGGCAAGGTCTCTTCATGCAAAGCTATGGAATCAACATATTCGCGGATTTTTTCCGCCAGGGCATCGTCACGGACGAGCCCCTGCATATTGGCAACCATGCTTTCTATTTCTTCGGCACGTTCGTTCAAGGATGGCATCGTTGGAATATTTTTCAGGTCGAACACCGTTTCCATTACCGAAAATCCGAAATTGGCATACACGTCGTTCCTTGCATATATGTAGGCATTGTTCAAGGCGGCGATCGTTGCGGCCGGCAAACTTTCGGAAAGCTGCAATGTAGCTGATTCCGCATAGCCTGCGACAGTCCCGAGGTCTTTTTCACGCAACACCTTGCCATCGGGCGAAGAAACTTCGTACCTGCAATCAAATAAATATTTCAAGGTGTACTTGCCATCGTGCAAAGTCGTGTCCTGGTCCAAGCCATACGATTTGTCGCTGACGAAAATCCTGACCTTGGACGTAACACTGTCGGCTTCCGGAGCGTAAATGTAATCCGGTATCATATCCCACACCGCATAGCGGCCCTTGTAGTCCAACGCCTTGTCGATTTCCGCTTGTTGCAAAGCCATACGCAGGGAATCACGCTTGTCGGGGATTCTGCCTTCGGGAAATTCCACATCGAAATATACATCGGCCATCCCGGACAGCAAAGTGTCGGACGGAGCCTGGAAATATTTGACACCGGCATTAGCGGCGCAAAACGCCGTAAACGCGATTACAATGAAAAAAAGCCTCTTCATCCTTATCAAAAAAAATTACGACTTAACCCTTGCACGTTAGGGAATATCATCGGCATATTTCTTTATAATCCGATAGCTTCCCCTTCCTTCATACGGGTTTTAGCACCCGTTCTAATCCATAACAATAGCGAAGATACGCAAAAGCAACGAGAAAAAAACTTTTTTGTCATGGTGAATAATTGTTGATAACAATCGGGGTTTCGTTTTGTTTATCATAAAAAATATTGCGAAATTTGTCGGTTAATGAGTGATTTGGTTTCAAACATAGAAATTTTGCTCGAAAACCACGACTTCGTAACGGTTCCGGGGTTCGGCGGGTTCGTAGCGGAAGCCGAAGGCGCGAGCGAGGCGGCAGACATGCTTTATCCGCCGCGTAAGGCTTTGGCATTCAACCCCGCCCTCACCTACAACGATGGCCTGTTAGCGCACGAATATGTGAAAAAGGCCGGTGTAAGTTTCGAAAAAGCCAACCTCATGATTGCCGAAGCTGTGAATGAATTGAACCGCAAGCTCATCAGCGGCATGCCTGTCATCTTTGGCACGCTCGGGACTTTCCGCATTTCGAACGGGAACATATTGTTCACCATGTCGGGCAAAGGCGGATTCCTGTCATCTTCGTACGGTTTGGACGAAGTATATTTCCCAGCCATTGCCGGAGCAAATGTTGCGGCAATGCCGGGCCAAGTGCGGACAAACGCGGCAATGCCTGCCGCACCGGCAATCCGCCCGTCCGCCGCTCCCTTGCGAAGAGCTGAATTGACACAAAGTGGCGACTTGATTCGCAACGAATGGGGACTTTCAAAAGCTCTCGGCATGGCTGCGGCAATCCTGCTTTTGATAATGCTGTTTCCCGTGCGGATACAGGACGGCAACTTCGCCAACTACGCATCCATTATGCCGACGGCAATACATGCGACAATCCAATCCGATCCTGATTGCCCGCAGTTCCACATGATAATCGCAAGTTTCAATACCAAATACAGGGCTGAAAAGTTCATATCCGCGCTACCCGGAGAACTTAAAGATCGCAGTCGCATAATTTACAGCGAGAAACGTTTCCGCATAGCTTTGGAAAGTTTTGCAAGCGAAGAGGCAGGAGAAGCCTACATTGCTCAGTTCATCAAAGAATTTCCGGAATATTACGATGCTTGGATATTGAATTATAACCCATAATTTCCATTATGAAAAGAAAAATCTTAATCACAGGTGCCGCCGGCTTCATAGGGTCGCACGTGATACGCAGGTTCGTGAACAATTATCCAGATTATACCTGTTATAATTTGGATGCCCTTACATACGCGGGCAATCTTGAAAACTTGAAAGACATTTGTGACAAGCCTAACTATAAATTCGTCAAAGGCGACATAACGGATACGGACTTCATAGAAAACTTGTTCCAGGAACATAAATTCGACGGTGTAATACACCTTGCGGCAGAATCGCATGTGGACCGCTCGATAACCGACCCTTTGCGTTTCATCCGTACAAACGTGTTGGGAACGGCCAATCTTCTGAATGCCGCGAAAAATTTGTGGAAAGACGACATGGAAGGCAAGCGTTTTTACCATGTGTCCACCGACGAAGTCTACGGTTCGTTGGGCAAGGAAGGTTATTTCACTGAAAAAACGCCTTACGACCCGCGCAGTCCGTATTCGGCATCAAAAGCTTCGTCCGACCATTTCGTAAGGGCATACCACCACACATACGGCTTGCCCGTGGTGATAAGCAACTGCTCCAACAATTACGGGCCGAACCATTTCCCCGAGAAACTGATTCCGTTGTCCATAAACAATATCAAGCACAACCGTCCCATTCCCATCTACGGCAAAGGCGAGAACGTGCGCGACTGGTTGTGGGTGGAAGACCACGCACGCGCCATCGACCTCATTTTCCACAAGGGAAAAGACGGTGAGACCTATAACATAGGCGGACACAACGAATGGACCAACATCGCCCTCATACGCTTGTTGTGCAAAATAATGGACAAGAAGCTCGGCCGCCCCGAAGGGACTTCCGAAAAACTGATTACATTCGTAACCGACCGTGCAGGCCATGATTTGCGTTACGCTATCGACCCGACCAAACTCAACAATGATTTGGGTTGGAAACCGTCGCTGCAATTCGAAGAGGGTCTGGAAAAAACCGTAGACTGGTATTTGGCAAACGAAGAATGGCTTGACCACGTAACTTCCGGAGCATACATGCAGTACTACGAAAAACAATATGGAAACAGATAAAGATGTCGTAAGCCGGTTTTTGACATACATAAAAACCGACACGCAATCGGATCCCGAATCGCAAACCTGCCCCAGCACGGACAAACAATTCGTGCTGGCAGGAATGTTGAAGAGGGAACTTGAAAACATGGGCGTACAAGACGTGCGTTTGGATGACAAATGCTACTTGTACGCCCTTATTCCGTCAAATTGCGGACGTAAGACTCCCTCCGTCGGATTCATAGCCCACTTGGACACAAGTCCCGACGTGTCGGGCAAAGACGTGCGACCTGTTTTCGCCGAAGATGGCTGCGGCCGACGGATAATCAAAAGCGACGGCTCGACACTGCTCGGAGCTGATGACAAGGCCGGTATAGCCGAAATAATGACCGCCGTCGATTATATACTGAATCACGCGGACTTCAAACACGGCGATGTTTACATAGCCTTCACCCCGGACGAGGAAATAGGACGCGGCGCGGACTTTTTCGATTTGGAGTTTTTCAAGGCGGATTTCGCCTACACCATGGACGGAGGGGAAACCGGTGAGTTCTCATACGAGAATTTCAATGCCGCCGAAGCAGAAATCAGGATAACAGGCAAAAACACGCATCCCGGCAGCGCAAAAGGCATAATGCGCAACGCAATAGAAGCAGCTTCCGCATTGGCATGTAAAATCAATTCCCTGCTGCCTGTGCCGGAAAAAACGGAAGGGCGCGAAGGCTTCGTACACATACATCAAATAAACGGTACAGTGGAAGAATGCCTTTTGCGCTGCCTTGTCCGCGACTTCGACAAACAAAAGTTCATAGGCAAGAAAGCGGCTTTGAAAGAACTGTCTAAAAAAACCATGGAAGAATTTCCCGGCATCATCATTGAATGCGGTATAAACGACCAATACTATAACATGGCGGAAATAACGGCAAAATATCCGCAAGTTCGCGACATTGCGTTGCAAGCAATGAAAAACACAGGCATCGAACCCGTAATTTCCGTAACGCGCGGCGGGACGGACGGGGCAAGATTGTCGTTTATGGGATTGCCCTGCCCCAATATCTTCGCAGGCGGCGTGAATTTCCACAGCCGCGACGAATACGTCCCCGTCGAATCCATGGAGGCAGCAACCCGCTGTATCGTTGAAATAGTCCGTATCACGGCGGGATTACAACAATAACAGGCTTGCCGCCATGACCGCCATTCCCAATATTACGCCGCACACTCCGTAATGATGGTGGCCGAAACGTTCCGTACCAGGCAAAAGCTCATCAAACGATATGTAAACCATAATTCCCGAAACGAAACTCAACAATAGGGCATTGATGGTAGGTGTCCAGAATGGCAACAGGAACAAGAAACCGGCCAAAGCCCCTACCGGTTCGGCCATCCCCGATGCGAAAGACATCCAAAAGGCTTTCTTTTTGCTGCCGGTGGAATGGTAAAGCGGGACAGAAACTGCCATTCCTTCGGGAATGTTATGTATGGCTATCGCGAACATGATCGGGAGGGCGATTTCCAAATCGGTCAATGCGGACGCGAAAGTCGCCAACCCTTCCGGGAAATTGTGTATTCCTATGGCAATTGCCGTCATTACCGCAGTCCGTTTCAACTTAGGTGCAGGATCGTTGTCCGTATGGATTTCGTGGGGGTTTTCATCATCCGGCACAAGATTGTCAATCAGGGCTATGAGGCCTATCCCCGCGAAAAAGGCAAGCAACATGAACAAACTCGGAAGTTTGCCGCCGTATATGCCCGACAACAATGCAACGGATTCCGGCATCAATTCCATAAAAGAGACATATATCATTACTCCTGCCGACAGTCCCAAGGACAAGGACAAAAAACGGGTATCCGTTTTCTTTGCAATCAAAGCTATGACGCTGCCGATGCCCGTCGACAGCCCGGCAACCAAGGTAAGCCCGAAAGCCAGCAATATGTCATTTAATCCTGTTTGCATTTATATCAGGCCCAAATTACAAACCTCAATCACTATCCGCTAACAAAGGAATCTTCACGCCGAAAGAATCTTCGAGCAAGGCGAACGCCGCCCGCGTTGCGGATTCGATTACTTCACTGCGGCTGCCCGGAAAATGATACATGCCGGAAACCACGGAACTACCCTTACAAACCGCAATCCATACGCTGCCGACCGACTTTCCTGGCACTGCGCCTCCCGGACCGGCTATGCCGGATGTGGCGATGGCATAGTCGCTACCCGTAAGGTTGCATACTCCGGTAGCCATTGCTTCCACTACTGGACGGCTGACCGCACCATACGTGTCCAGAATATCCTCTGGCACACCCAACACTTTGTGCTTCATCCCGTTGGAATACGAGACCACTCCTCCTATAAAATATTCCGAACTGCCTGGAACGAGCGTTATTTTATGCGCTATGTTGCCGCCGGTGCAACTCTCCGCGCAGGAAAGCGTGAATTTCATTTCTGTAAAGCGTTAATGCGTTGTAACAAAGTGGGATGCGAATAATGTACAAAAACGTATGCCGGATGCGGTTGCAGGTTGCTCAAATTCGCGGATGAAAGTTTCTTCAATCCGGAAACGAGACTGTCGGCCAGACCGAACGACTTTGCATACGCATCGGCTTCATATTCGTGTTTGCGGGAAAATGCATTCATGCCTATGCCCAAAATTATTGAAACCGGGACATACAACATGGCGAATGCCAATATGCCTATATGGAAGGAGGGTTGTTCCGCACCCATGGCTTCCGACAATAACGGACTGCCAAGACACAAGCCAAGCAGGAAGAACATCAAAAGGTTGCTTGCCAAAGACACCGCCAAATGCGACAAAGTATGTTTTTTCTTATAGTGCCCTATCTCATGAGCCAAAACCGCCACTATTTCTTCGGTAGTCATTTGCTCAATCAGGGTATCATAGAGGACTATGCGTTTTTTAGCACCCAAACCCGAAAAATACGCATTTGCCTTGGTGCTGCGTTTCGAACTGTCGATGACGTAAATATTTTTAAGCTCGAACCCGGCTTTTGCCGCAAAATCCTCGATGGCCGTGCGCAATCCGCCGGCTGCAAGCGGGGTCTGCTTGTTGAACAGAGGCACTATCAGTTGCGAATAAAACATCTGCATGAAAATGGAGAATGCGGCAACGACTGCCCATGCACTAAGCCAAAACCACTGCGGGGCAAGCGAATACAACCATGCGACGAGGGCAAGTATGCCACCGCCCAAAACTATCGTAACAAGCAGCTCCTTCAATTTGTCTGCAAAGAACAAAAGCTTAGTACTTTTGTTGAATCCGTATTTTTCTTCTATGACGAAATTGTCGTAATATTCGAATGGCAAGTTTATCAATTCGTTCGCGACAATGATTATGCTGAAGAACGCGAGCGTAACCAAGAGTTCATTACCGATGAAAGTCCGCAACACCGAATCGAGCCAACCGAACAGTCCGCATCCGTAACAAACCAAGAGAACGATTACGGAAAACGTGGAACTCACGATTCCGAATTTGTAATTCTCGTATGAATACTTCTGCTGGCGGGAGTACTTTTCATTATCGTAAATGCCCTGCAAAACAGGCGGCAAAGGCTTGGAAAACCAACTTGCATTCAATTTGTCCAATACAGTACCGAACACATAATCGGCCACGATAAACGCCAAAATCAGGAAAAAAACAAAATTGTACACTTCAGACAAATTAAAAATTAAAAATTAAAAATTAAAAATTAAAATAACCTTAGTACGCTGTACTAAACGTAGTACTAACCACTGTAACCTGTAATCTGATACTTGGCCGGCATGTCAGAAATCTATCTGCAACTTCAAATTGAACTGCCTGCCTGTCAAATAATTCGGTACGGCGTATTGCTGGTTGTAAATGTCTGTTATCCAATAATACGAATTCACGTTTTCAAAACCGAACAAATTCAGGCATTCCAAAGTGATTGCTATTTTCTTGAACGGTTTGAAAAATCCCCTGCCCATCCACGGATCCTTTCCTGCTTCAAAAACCCTCGAAACACCTATGTCCACTCGGCGGTAAGCGGGCGCACGCATGGTTGACGACATATATCGCGGGCTGCGGGGCGGACCTACCGGCAGGCCTTGGGCAAAGTTCAACAACAAATGTACACGATATTGGGGAATGCCGGGTATGTAATCCTGGAAAAACAACGAAACATTGAACAATTGGTCCATCGGTCGCGGGATATAACCGTAACCGTCGCCGTAAACATCTTCCTTCGCCCCCATCAGCGATACCGAAATCCATGAATCCACTCCGGGCACGAATTCGCCGAACAGCTTCATGTCCACTCCGGCCGCCCAACCTCTGGCATCGTTATTACCAAGATAATTGATGCTCACGTTATCCACGTTGTATGTAATGATGTCTTGCAAGTTCTTGTAATAAACATCCATCGTGAATTTGAACTGGCGGCGCAGGAAAGTATAATACAAATCCATGCCGCCGATTACCTGGAATGCCCTTTGCGAACGTATGTCCTTGTTCAGGTAATTGGTAAGATTGCCATCTATGGTTACCGTGTCTTTCAGTTCCTTGAAACTCGGCTGCTGGTAATACAGACCGGTTGCAAGACGGAAACGCATGTCTATTTTCGATTTCGGGAAAAATGCTATCGTGGCTCTCGGGCTTATCGTGGCCTCGCCGTTGAAATCCCAATAGTTCATCCTGATTCCGCCGGCAAAGGCAAAAAGCCCCCAATCCAGATGCAGGCGGTATTCATCCTGGATGTAAGCATGTACACGTGTAACATCCAATGTGTTTACGGAATTAAGGCTATAATACAGATTGACCTTGTCCGGCTCGTATGGAATCGAATACCCGGAAGAATCCCGCATCTCCCATTCGTTCACATTCTCGTCCACCATTTCCCGCACCACGTCCACGCCCCAGTAGAGCGAATTGTTTTCCGTTATGTCGAACTTACCGTCATGGGCGACTTTGATGACCGTGGCCGCCATGGTATTGCGGGCATGTTCATAATAATTGCCTACCCCGGTTATCTCATCGCGGCTACCCGAAGAGGACACTACGGAACTCAGCCAATACTCGCCTTGTATGTCGTAACTTTCACGTTCATCGGTGTAGAAGGATGATACGGCAAGCGACAAATCGACTCGTTTGCTTGGCTTGTAATCCAACTTCAAAGCCCCGAAGAACGTACGGAACACATCTTGCTCCGAGCCGTCGAAATAAACCGTGAAATTCTGCTGCATACCGATAGGACCGAATGAAGTCGAACGGGTTTCCGGCTCGAAATTATATGTATTCTGCGATATGTTGCCCAAAAACGAGAGTTTCCATTTCTCGTCGAAGTCGTAGGTCATGTAGGTCTGGTAGTCGATGAAATTGGGGTTGTATTCGGCTTTCGTTTGCAAAGAACCCAACAGATACGACGAATTCTTGTACCTTATTCCGTGCATTTGGGAAAACTTGCCAGTAGTACTGCCTATATAACCGGACGCGCCTAAGAAACTGCCAGAAACGCTCGCTTCGAACTTGACAGGTTTCTTGTATTCTATGTCCAGCACAGAGGATAATTTGTCCCCGCGCTTGGCGTCGAACCCTCCTGCCGAAAAATTGACGGATCCCACCATCGACGGATTGACGAAACTCAAACCCTCCTGCTCTCCTGTACGCACAAGATAGGGACGGTATACCTCAATGCCGTTTACATAAACGCTGTTCTCGTCATAACTTCCGCCCCTGACCGAATATTGCGAACTGAGCTCGTTGGTGGAACTTACCCCGGGAAGTGTTTTCAGTATCCCCTCGATACCCCCGCCAGTGGCCTGCGGCAGGTAAGAAAAGTCCGTCATGCTCAATTCTTCGTAAGTATCGGCTTGCAAACGGTGTCCCTGTACCTCGAAATCGTCCAGTTCATGGACGGATTCCGACATCAGTATGTCCAACCGCCGTGCAGGGCGGCTTTTATTCTTGGAATACGAATGTTTCTGGGTAGCATATCCTATGTATGAAAAAGTAAGTTCCACGCTGTCGGATGGAATCACGACGTTGTAATAACCTGTACTGTCCGTTATGGTATGGATTCCTTGCGTTTCGTCACGGATATCGACATGGGTCAGAAGGTTGCCCTTTTCGTCCCTCACATAGCCCGAGATAATGAAATCGCTGCCTCCCTTGGTGTTGGGAAGCAGGAACGAAATCAGGAATATGAACAAAGTCGTCATCATCGTTTCAACGCGGCAATCTCCGTTTTATTATGGAAAATGCGATTTATCCTCGGTTTATACTCGAAAATTTGGCAAATTTCAGCAACATCATGCGCTCTTTGCCGTTTGCGAAAAGGATTTTGGCAGTGTAACCGTCCACGGTTTTGCCTAAAAACCTTACTTGACCCTCGCCGAAACTGTCATGGACGACAATATCTCCCAAATGCAATTCTCCACGCCCGTAAGGAACGCTTTGCAGGCCCTCGTCGGACAAGATACTGGAAGCAGGACTGATGCGCTGCAAATTGCGTGGTTCCGGCCGGGGTTCGAACACCGGCATTCCTGTTTTTCGCGGCTGCTGCCCGTTACCGGAAAAATCCTTGGAACGGACACGGGTGAAAAATCCTTCGTCGCGGCGCGAGAAATCAACAAATGTAGAATTGCTGTAACCGTATACGGACCTCTCCACATACTTGTCGCTTATGTCGTCTAAAAAACGGCTCGGTTTGTTCATCCTCAACTGTCCGTACAAGAAGCGTTCATCGGCATAACTCAAAACGCATAGATTTCCCGCCCTCGTCATGGCGACGTACAACAACCTGCGTTCTTCTTCAATGCTTTCATTATCTGCCAACGACATCGGGCCGGGAAACAAGCCGTCTTCCATGCCGGCAACGAAAACATTAGGGAATTCCAATCCTTTGGCAGCATGTATGGTCATGAGCGCGACCTTGGGCTTGTCCTCGTCTTCTTTCTTTGTGTCCTGGTCGGTCGCAAGCACCGCAAGGCTCAAAAAGCCGGTCAATGACGCTTCTTCTCCCTCGCTTTGGCGGGATTCGCAGAACTCGCCTATGCTGCCAAGCAATTCGGATATGTTTTCCAAGCGGCTGCATTCATCGGGCGTAAGAATGCCGTATTTTTCATCGGTAAGGTTCAGGTCCAATTCATTGACGAGTTCCCGGGCTATTTCAAGAGCATTCATATTGTCCGTCATGCCGGAGTATTTGCCGATCATGCCGGTAAACGCCACAAGCTTGGTTTTGGCTGCGGGACTGACTTCCAATCCATATTTGTCCGGGGCGGATGCCGTGTCGAAAAGGCTTGTGTTGTTATTGCGCGCTGATTCGGCGATCCTGGTCATGGTAACATTACCGATGCCACGCGCCGGAACGTTTATTATGCGGCGTAACGCCTCGTCGTCAGCATGGTTGGCAATCAATCTCAAATATGCCAATATGTCCTTCACTTCCTTGCGCTGGTAAAATGAAGTGCCGCCGTAAATCTCGTATGGAACGGACAAGCTCCGCAAAGCATCTTCCAATTTGCGGGACTGTGAATTGGTACGGTACAAAATGGCGAAATCATCGTAAGACGCACCGCGATTGCCCATGTCCTTTATCTTTCCGGCTATCATGCGGGCTTCCTCGTCATCGCTGCGGGTCTCTATGATTTTCACTTTCTCGCCGTCTTCCTTTTCAGAATAGACGTTTTTGGGAAGTTGCCCGCGGTTTTTCTTTATAAGGCTGCCCGCAGCCGAGACTATGTTTTTCGTCGAACGGTAATTCCTTTCCAACTTGAAAGTCCTGGCTTCGGGAAAATTATTGCAGAAGTTCAATATGTTGCCGATTTTCGCCCCACGGAAAGCATAAATGCTCTGTGCATCGTCGCCTACCACGCACACCCTGTGATGTTGTGCCGCAAGCATCCTCACTATGTAATATTGCAAAGTGTTGGTGTCCTGGTACTCGTCCACAAGGATGAATTGGAACCTTTCGCGGTATTTTTGCAAAATTTCCTCGTTGTCACGGAACAATACGTATGTGAGCAAAAGCAAATCATCGAAATCCACCGCATTTGCCGCCCTTAGCCTGCGCATGTACTCCGTGTAAATCTCGCCGACACGCGGCATGTCGCGCCGTTTGTCCTGCAAGGCGAAATCGGACACGATGTAATCCTTCGGGAACATGACCGAATTCTTGGCAGCGGATATGCGCGACAATACGAAAGACGGGGTATATTGTTTTTCGGCCTGCTTGGTATCGATGCCCATGTCTTTCATGACAGCTTTTACAAGTGATTTGCTGTCATCGGTATCGTATATGGTGAACGACGGGGTAAGGGAGAGGTATCCGGCTTCGCTGCGCAATATGCGTGCGAATATGGAGTGGAACGTTCCCATTGCAAGGCCTTTCGACTTGTTGTACCCCACCATCCGGGCTATGCGTTGCTTCATCTCCGCAGCCGCCTTGTTGGTAAAAGTGAGTGCCAAGATGTTTTCCGGCGGCAATCCCAAATCCAACAAGTAGGCCACTTTGTAGGTAAGTACCCTCGTCTTGCCCGAGCCTGCCCCTGCAATTACCAACGACGGGCCGTTATTGTACAAGACAGCTTCCTTTTGCTGCGGATTAAGGCTTTCTATATCTTCTTGCATCTGTTTGTGTAACTAACCACCACTAATCAATATCCACCAATCCGCGATGACCGGGACATAAGACATGCATCGAGCATCACCATTGCCGCCATCGATTCCACAATCGGGAGAGCCCTCGGCAATACGCAGCTGTCATGCCGGCCTTTGGGTTCGACCACGCAAGGGTTCATCGAAGTATCCACGCTTTGCTGCTGCTTGAATATGGTGGCAATGGGTTTGAACGCGACATTGAAATAAATATCCATGCCGTTGGAAATCCCGCCTTGTATGCCGCCTGAATTGTTCGTAAGGGTTACGACCTTCCCGTCCCTGAACGCGAAGGCATCGTTCTGTTCAGATCCACGGTGCCTGCATCCTTCAAAACCGGAGCCGTATTCGAACCCCTTGGCAGCGTTGATCGACATCATGGCCGCAGCCAGCATGGCATGGAGTTTTCCGGCGACCGGTTCGCCCCAACCGGCCGGGACACCGCATATCGTGCATGTTATTATGCCGCCCACGCTGTCCCCGTCGCGCTTGGCATCGAGAATCATGCCGTTCATTTCTTCCTCCGTGCCACGCACGCCGCCCACTTCCGCAATGCGGGCATCTATATGCAGAGGATACCCTGCCGCTTTCAGTGCCAGCTTGGCCAATGCGCCGGCCACGACACGTGCGGCGGTTTCACGTGCGGAACTGCGTCCGCCACCACGGTAATCGCGGGTTCCATATTTTGCAAAATATGTATAGTCAGCGTGCGAAGGACGGAATACGTCTTTTATCGACGAGTAGTCGCGGGAGCGTTGGTCGGTATTGAAAATTGCGAAACCTATGGGAGTCCCCGTAGTCCGCCCCTCGAAGATGCCCGACAGGAATTCCACCTTGTCCGCTTCGTCGCGGGCAGTACCGAGAGCCGTGCCGCCCGGCCTGCGCCTGTCCAACTCGGATTGTATGAACTGCATGTCCACCTCCACACCCGCAGGACAGCCGTCAATCACGCCGCCGATGGCCGGACCGTGGGACTCGCCGAAACAAGTCAGTTTGTATATGTTGCCGAAAGTATTCATGATTAGAAGTTTCAGGTTTGACTTCGTACATAGCCGGTTGCATACGGCCAATGACGATATGGATTGTCCTTATTACCGGTTTGCAAAGCATTCCCGGTTCCTGCGTATGATTATCAAGGACATTGTCGCTGCGCGGGACTTTGCAATTCATTAACAGCAGCAACCGCCGCCGTTACAACCGCTGCCGCAATCGTCCTCGTCGCAATGGCAACCACCGCCGCAATGACAGCCACTCATGGCTTTTTTTATTTCTTCGTCGGTGGCAGGATGCTTGTCGATTATCTTTCCTGTGAAATGCAAATCTTCACCAGCCAAAGGATGGTTCAAGTCCACGGTAACGGTGTCGTGCCCGACTTTTACAACGGAAGCATCCACCCTGTTGCCCTCGGAATCGCTCAATGGCACTATGTTTCCCTCGAACAATATGCTTTCTTCGATTTTGCCGTTTATCTCGAACAGGTGTTTGGGAAGGTCTATGACACCGTTGTCATCATATTCGCCGTAAGCATCCGCACATTCAATGGTAAAATCAAAACTGTCGCCGGGATTGAGTTGTGTCACGTTTGCTTCAAACTTGTCCAGCATCATTCCTATGCCGCTGTAAAACACGAGAGGGTTCTCCGCAGTAGTGCTTTCCATAAGTTCCTGTTCATCGCCTACCCTCAATTCGTATGCAAGCGAGATGTAAAATTTTTCTTCCATGTCGTTTATATATTTTTATAGTTGTCCCTATCATTTATCAGAACCAATTGACGCGGGCGGCGGCTTCGGATTGTTTTTCGTATTTCAAATCGCGAAGTATGGAAGCCTTGACGCTGATTGCGAAATTATAAGTCGCATAGCGGCCGATTGGCACAAAACTGCAAGACATCTGCCAGCAATGCAAATCTTTTGTCAGGGTGCAATTGACATAGCTCCAACTGTTGTTTGTAATATCGTAATAAGCCGACACGCTCAAATTCCACGTGTCGGTAAAACTTATGTTGCCCGACAAACTCAAATTGTGCGTGAGTTTACGGTTATATTCCATTTGCTCGTAATTGAAATCGGAATACGCATACCGTATGCTGTAATTCAGGGATAACGACCACGGTATCTTGAATTCCTTGTAATCCTTGTCCGCAGCAGTGTACCGGGCCAAACGCCTGTCCTTGGCCGTCATCAATTCCAGCGGCGCGACATCGTCCAATGTCTCTTCCAACTGCGAACTCCGGGCTTTTGGATCCTGTCCCGACGATGCGGTCGTCTTGCCTTTTTTCTTCTTGAAGGTATCGTTATTGAACGTGTAACCGAACGAGGTTGAGACGCTTTGCAGCCTTCCCGGAACCATGTTTTTCTCCCATTGCGTCACATCCACCCTCGTGGGGCTTCCGAATTCGTTGAGTTGGTAAGTATACGGGTCGAAAACGAAATTGACATTCATGGAGAACTGGTCCCAAATCTTGAACCTTACGTTCATGTTTATGTTTTGCCAATTCAACGAATCGGCTATGAAATTATAACCGCTGCTTAGGCTCAAATTGTCTATGATCGAGATTTTTTTCGGTTTGCCGGTCGTGTCGTTCTTCGCCCAGTATTTCATCTCCAAGTTGTTCGACAAGGAAAAAGACAGGATGCCCTGCGCGCCCCGGGACGGGCTGCCACCGTATATGCCGCCGGTGTAATGGTCGTACCACACTTCGTGCATCACCCCGTTTTGGTCGGGCCGCATGTAGCTGTCCCAATAGCCCCATGCGCCGGTACCGAAGTCCGGGGCGGCCGAGAAGCTCACGGAAGGCATCATCTTGTGGCGGAATACCGGCAATTTCTTGTTTTTGTTCTTGCTTTTCAGCGTGTAAAAGCCGTATAGCGTCGTGGACATGCTGACCGACCCGCTGAAATCGTATATGTTGTAAAAGCCGTATGTCGTATCGGCCACCACCGCCCCGTCATACGCGCCTTCCCAATGCTGGTTCACCCTGCGGAAATACCATTTGAGGTTGTTGCTCATGTTCACGTTCAAGTTCAAGTACTTGAACAATGTGAACGAAGCGGATATGGGCAAATCGTGTTCCATGCCGTTTTTCCAATCCCTAAGGAAATTCATGTCCGCGAACTGGCTTTCCTTGGTGGTTATGCTGTTGCCGAGGTTGAATGTATAATTGAGCGCGATTTTTTCATACCACTTTTCAGAGCCGGACCTTTTTTTACGCTTGAACGGATATACCCTGCTCATGTTCAAGACCACGCTCGGCAGTTGCAGGTTTATCGTGGAATCGGAAGTGCGCTGGTTGAGGTACATGCTGGCCGACAACGTGAACGGGCTGTCCCCCAACTTTTGCGTAAGAGTTATGGTGGAGCTTTTGGTATTTTGCGACAACTGTGCAGGGTTATAGTAACTGTCCACGTTGTTCTGGTCGTAACTCGATGTAGAGAAATTCACGCTGGCTGAAAAAGTCGTGTTGGGACTCATCTTGGAATCCTGCGTGTGCGACCACAACACCCTGAAATCGGTAGAAGCCCTGTAATCCGGAGTATTGGGAGTACCATAGACATTCCGGACGAAGCTCAAATTCAAAGAGCCTGAAAACTTGTACCGCCATTTGTAACTCGAAGCCAGCATCAACGACCACGAACCTTTGGTGTACACATCGGCAGTAAGCGCCATGTCTATATAATCGTTGATGGCGAAATAATACCCGAAACCCTCCGCATAAAATCCCCTGCTGCTTTCTTCGCCGAAAGTGGGCAGGATTATGCCTGACTGGTATGACTTTGTCATCGGGAAATACCCAAAAGGCAACGCAAGCGGGACAGGTATGTCCTCGACTACCATGTAGGCCGGCCCTGAGACTATGTATTTGCCTTGCTTCATCTTTGCCTTGGTGAGAGCCAAATAAAAATGCGGATGGTCGTGATTGTCGCACGTGGTGTACTTGCCGCCTTGCAAGCAATATATGTCTTCGTCCGTTTTCTTGGTCTTGTCGCTCGTAACGTATCCCTCGCCCTGCTCCGTCACAGTACCGTATATGAAGCCTTTTTTGGTTTCAAAATTATAACGCATGGCTTTCGATTCGAAAGACTGGCTGCCTTCCGAAAACACGGGAATGCCTACCATGGCACCGGTAGAATCTATCGAACCGGTGGCATACACGGTATTGCTGTCCAAGCGCAGGCGTATGTAATCGGCGCGCAAATCCATGTTCTGGTACTTGACATGGGCATCGCCGTACAGGATGGCAGTCGTGGAGCCTATCAATACTATGGAATCCTGCGCATCGTAAAATATGTCGTCTTCTATTGCCGACGGCGACAAGGAGCCGTTTCCGGCAGGAGCCTCCTGCGGAGCAGCCGTGCTGTCCGGCGATTGGACGGGCGGGCCGGAAAGGGGAAGTCCGCCGGCATCGGCCACGGTATCGGTTCCGGATGCAGCGACACTGTCAGCGGACACCGCTGCCTGGCGCACCGTGCCGATATCCGGGGCTTCGGAGACCTCCGCCGCCGACGGGAAAACCGCTGCAAGCATCAAGGCGAATGCCGTGGCAAATATGGATAGAAAACGCTTCAAACCGGAAGTGTGGGTATACTATGTTCAATTAACGGGCAAAATTAGTAAAATAGTACGGGATAACATGAAATAAAACCCTGCTTTAAGGTTAAAAATTGAGTATTATTAATCTTTATCATATCAGCCAAAATACTAACTTTGCAAATTGTAAAATCAACGCAAAGCGTTTTTGCGAAACTTGTCCTATTTGTTACTATTTCCAAGGATGAAAAACAGGATTGTTCTGACCATCACGGCATTATTTTACGCTGCAGTGTCCGCAGCATTCACGGTAGTGATAGATGCCGGACACGGCGGACATGATGCCGGTGCCATAGGGTCTTATTCGAAAGAGAAAAACATAAACCTCAAATATGCCCTGCTTGTCGGCAACATGCTGAAAGAAAAGAATCCGGACATAAAGGTCATTTTCACCCGCGACAAGGACGTATTCGTGGAATTGAAGGAGCGCGCGGCAATTGCCAACCGTGCAAATGCAGACTTGTTCGTGTCGATTCATACGAATTCTTCCAAAAGCCAGTCGGCCAACGGGATGGAAACATTCACCCTCGGTGCGTCGCGAAGCAAGGAAAACATGGAAGTAGCGATGCTGGAAAACTCCGTTATTTTGTTGGAGGAAGACCACGAGAGCAAATACGAAGGATTCGACCCGAATTCAACCGATTCGTACATAATGTTCGAATTCATGAAGGACCAGTACAGCAATTTTTCGATACAATGCGCCGACCTCGTGCAGAAGAACATCATTGAAGCGTCGGGCAGGACTGACAGGGGCGTAAGGCAGGCCGGTTTTCTGGTTTTGAGGGCAACCGCAATGCCTTCCATATTGATAGAATTGGGATTCATCTCGAACCGCGCCGAAGAAAAATTCCTGAACCAAAGCGCGAACCAAGTCAAAGTAGCCACGGCGATTTATAATGCTATCGTGGACTACAAACACGAATTGGAGAAGAAGAACGGCGGTGTGAAAACCGGCGATTCCGCTACGGGCAAGGCAACGACCGCCACTCCGGCCACGGCAGGCACGGCGGCGCAAAACAGCGGTAAAACGGGAAATGCGGTTACGTCCACAACATCACAAAGCGGTATTCTATTGTACGTGCAATTCCTCGCTTCGGGCAACAAATATGCCGAAGGCGACAGCCATTTCAAGGGTTTGAAAGGCATAGTCGCAAAACAGGAAGGCAAATTATACAAATACATGACCGGCGGCACGGACAATATTGCCGAAATCGAAAAAATAAAAAATCAAGTACAGGAAAAATTTCCAGAAGCCTTTATCGTGGCATACGAAAACGGCAAAAAGACCGATGCGAAAGCCGCAATGGAAAAATTACGCAAATAACACACTCACGACAATATGGAAAAACAGAAGAAAACTTTTTTAACGTCGGAAGTCAAGATAGGCATAGTCGTAGTGCTTACGATAGCCATTCTGTATTTCGGCTTGAATTATCTCAAAGGGATAAACATTTTCACCCCCAATTCAAGGTATTACGTCCAGTATGAAAGGGTAGACGGCATAGTCAAGACCACGCACGTGCTCATCAACGGTTACCAAGTGGGACATGTAAGCGACATTCGTTTCGATTACAGCAAGGAAGCCCCCGTAACCCTCGAATTGACCTTGGACAAAAAACTGGCAGTTCCGCAAGGCACGATTGCCGAAGTGTACGAAACCGGACTGCTTGGCGACAAAGCCATACAACTGCACTTGGGTCCAGGTCCCGGAATGTGCACACCGGGCGACACTTTGCAAGCAGCGGTGCAAAACGGTATGCTGACGCAATTGGTGGATGCGATAGTGCCGTCAATGCAAAACATCATGCCCGAATTGGATTCGACAGTACAAGCCCTGCGTACCATATTGGAAGACGGCAACATCAAGAAAATAGTAGCCAACACCGAAAAACTTACCGCCGATTTGAAATACTCCTCGGACAAATTGAAAATACTGATGTCCAAAGATGTTCCATCGGCCGTGCAAGGCATAAACAATCTAAGCGGTTCGCTTACGGGAATAGCCTCGGATTTGGGAAAAGTCGATTTGGACTCCACGATGATGGCTTTGGATTCCACGATAAACAACCTGCAATACATTACCGCCCGTCTCAAAAGCCCGGACAACACATTAGGAGCCTTGTTCAACGACAGCACACTGTACCAGAATTTGGATTCTACCGTCCGCAGTGCGAACCAGTTGCTAATCGACCTGAAAGCAAACCCGAAACGCTACGTGCATTTCTCGGTGTTCGGCGGCAAGGACAAGAAGGAGAAGAAGTAAAGTCTTACAGCGGCGACAAACCGCACTATCAATAACCAAAAAGGGGTGCGCCTCATCTTGAAGCGCACCCCTTTATATTTTGATTTGAATTAATCAAGGTTATGCTTCCTTTACGCTTGCTTCTTCAAGACATACCGTCTCGTCGGGGGTTTCACATTCCGATGTCAGGCCTTTGTAGGCGACCGCATTGCAGCCCCACATCACGGGAGCGGCCAACAAGCAGAGTATTATTGTTATTATGTTCCCGAAAGTGTCGTTGATGGCATAGCATACGGCCATGATGATTCCCATTGCCAATCCTATGCAAAGCCCCACAAGGAACAATGTAACCTTGTAGCCGTAGGTAATTTCATTGCTTTTGACCAAAGCTTCTGTCGGGGCGATCTTTTTGTCGAACATGAGGTAGACGGCCATCGACCACGCCAAAGACAATATCACGCCGGGAATCCACAAGAACAAGTACGCCAAGCATTGTGCTATGCCTTTAATGCCTATCAATGTGAAAAACTCCGGCATTTGGCGGCGGAAACGCGAATCGAATATGAACAAGGGATTGATGATATTGCCTTTCGACAATTCCAACGGTATGTTGTAAACGGCTATTGTAGTTCCTACGTTAAGATACGGAATCCAGATAGTAACAACATAAAGCACGGCTACCAGCAACAATGACGGGAAATTCTTGATTCCCATCGCCAATCCGTCTTTAAGGACGGAATCGAAAGTGATCTTTTTCATGAATGTAAAAATATTAGTACGCGGAATAGTTAAAAAATTATCATCTTATACAAAGATAATGCAAACGAGGACAGGAACCATCGAGCTTGCTCGAATGGACCATGTCAAGTGCAACTTATCTTCTGTAAAGATAATGCAAAATTCTTATTCCGTATAAATGCCCGTTTCATTGAGTCCAATCACTTTTTTGAAATGAAGTGTTTACCAGTGGTTACGTATTCTACACTGTCGGTGTATATTTCACAGACGGTAAAATTCCTGCTTGATGATGCGCAACGCTTTGATAGCGGCAGGGAAACCGATGTAAGGCAGGCATTGGATAACTGCTGCGGTCAAGATTTCGGGCGAGTTGCCGGCGTTGATATTGCCATGATAATGCGAATGGAGCTGGCTCTCGGCTTCCAAGGTGGCCAGTACGCAATAGCCCAACAGCTCGCGTGTCTGCAAGTCAAGTGCGCCACGGCTGTATATCTCGCCGAAAAGATAATCCGTAAGGAACTGTTCCACGTCCTTGCCCATATCGCCGGGCACACCTTCCATCACCGAGGCGATGCCGCCGGGATAAAGTTTGTCCTGAATGGCTTTGCCTGTCTCGTGGCGTGTTTTCTCAGTCACTGTACCTTGCTTTTCCAACGGCAAGGAAATTCCTCGTTCCTTGAACACCTCGTTCACCGCTGACACTGCATTCAGCATCTTTGGGAATCCGATGAACGGAGCCGTAAGATACATCACCTCACGCAGTTCTTCGGGAGATACACCCACATTAGGTGCCGCCCCGGCATGTGCTTTCAGTTGCGGGAGCGTCTGCATCGTGGCAAGGGTGATACAGGTAATCATTTCGCGCTGCTTCAATGTAAGGCCGCCCGTCTGGAACACTTCGCCGAAGATGAACTTTTGAAGGATATCCATCATTTCCGGATCCGTACCCTGCCCTGTAAGGGCTTCACCGCCGAACAGGGTGCGGTAATTCTGCTTGCAAACTTCTATTCTATCCATATTGTCTGTCGTTTGTGCCATCGCGGACATATTTCCTGCCAGCACGAGGGCGATTAGTGCTATTATACTCTTCATGTTATCTCGATTTTATGTTCGTAATCGTATCTTCTTTAACCTGTCCGGACAATCCATTGAGTATCTCCACTTCGTTAGCCTCCAAGGGTATGGATGTCTCCCCGTAAAGGAAATAACGCAGCAACTGTTGCGGTGTTACGTGGTAGCGGTCAGCAATGAAACACACAGCTTCGTCAGTACATAAGGCTTCCGGCAATTCATTAATTTTTTCCATTATAAAATTATCGTTTGACTATTACAAAATAACAGCAGAATAGAAAGACGACATGTATTTATATGCAGGCAAAACTAACCATTTTCACTGAAATTGCCATTTCTCGTTTTACATTGTCCGAGTAATGTCTTATCTTTAATGTCGGCTTAATAAATGAAGGATGGGCAACATACTGAAAGTAAAGAATGTCAATGACTATGGCAAATACGTCGGATGTGCGGAACAGCATCCGTTGGTGTGCGTAATCGATTATGCAGCAGTGTCTCCGGTACGCAGCAGCCTGAATGATTACAGCGTGTACGGAATCTTTTTTCATGACGAAGCGGAGTTGGAATTGGCATACGGCCGAGGCAAATACGATTACAAGCAAGGGACGGTCATCTGCGTGGCTCCGGGACAGATAGGCGGGAAAGAGGACGATGGCAGGGAAATAGAACTGACAGGTTGGGCATTGCTCTTCCATCCTGATTTGCTACACGGCTTTCCTTTGGAAAAGAACATAAAGGATTATTCATTCTTCGATTACCGCATCAACGAGGCCCTGCACATGACATACGAGGAACAAGAAATACTTGTTTCCCTGATGCGGCAGATACAAACGGAACTGTCGGGCAAACATGACGAACTTCAAAATGCCATAATCGTCGGCTACATAGAGTTGGTATTGAATTTCTGCCGGAGATTCTACAACCGCCAGTTCATGACCCGGAAGATAGAAAACTCGGACATACTCGTCCGCTTCGACCGGCTGCTCCGCGACTATTTCGAAGACAAGCTCCAATTGACACTCGGTATGCCTACCGTCCAATATTGCGCCGACAAATTGTGCATGTCGCCCAACTATTTCGGAGATGTGATAAAAAAGACTACGGGAGATACGGCGAGCAACCATATTCGACGCTTCGTTATCCAAATGGCGAAAAACGGGCTTGCCGCCGGGGAAACCGTCTCGCAAGTATCCGACCGCCTCGGTTTCGAATACCCGCAGCATTTCTGCCGCATGTTCAAGAAACAGGAGGGCATCCCTCCTTCGGAATATTGCCAAAGACTGCGTTGATCATATATGCTTGACCACCCTTGCCGGCACTCCGACCGCGACCGTACCGGCAGGTATGTCGCCAGTAACGACCGCCCCTGCGCCAATCACGGCATTGTCGCCTATGGTTACGCCTTGCAGGATTGTGGCGTTGGATCCGACCCAGACATTCTTCCCAAGAACGATTGGCGCGGAATAGGTCATCTTGCGTTTTTGGGGCTCCAAAAAATGGTTGAGCGTGGCAAACACCACATTGTGCCCGATTTGGCAGCCGTCCCCGATGGTTACGCCGCCATGATCCTGGAAATGGCAGCAGGCATTGATAAACACGTTTTCCCCGACTTCGATGTTCTTCCCGAAGTCGGTATAAAAAGGCGGGAACACACGGAGCGTGGCAGGAACGGTTTTCCCGAACAATTCTGACAAAATGTCCCTGGTTTCTTCCGGAGTATGATAGGCCGAGTTCAACCGGAAAGTGATTTTCCGGGCCTCTCCGCCCATCTTGTCCATGAACAGATGTATGTCTTCCGTGTCAAGCGGCTTGCCGGTCTTCACGAAATCCTTGAATTCTTCGAGAGTCATAATCATTTTTCCAATAAGTCATATTCTTCGTCCGTTACGGGTTCCAACCATTCGTTTGACGTGTTTTCTCCCGGAATCTCAAAAGCAAGGTGCGCGAACCAACTGTCAGCCGCCGCACCGTGCCAGTGCTTCACATTAGCCGGGATGTGGATAACATCGCCCGGAAGAATCCGCACGGCAGGCTTGCCTTCTTCCTGATACCAGCCCTTGCCCGCCACGCATACAAGCATCTGGCCGCCACCTTTGGTGGCATGGTGGATGTGCCAGTTGTTGCGGCAACGCGGCTCGAAAGTGACGTTATTGAAAGGTATCTGTTCTTTGGATATCGGAGCCAGATAGCTGTTGCCGATGAAATACTTTGCGTAAGCAGTGTTCGGTTCGCCGATGGGGAATATCATCTCGCGCTGGAAAGCAGCCTTTTCGTCCGCTACGGTTTCTGTAATCTTTTCCTGTGCCATAATTCCTTGAATATTGGTAATTGTCGCCATTAATAATAAAATTGCCTTTTTCATTCAATGTGTTGATTTTGCCATTTGAGTTTCTGCAAAGATAAGGCTGCACGCCTAGCGGCCGAACAAACAAAACCACCGCATTTGTAACAATTTTACAGAAAATGCAGCCCCTACCGCTTTCTCATCTCCAAGATAGGAAAATGGTTGCCTTCGTTGTCGTATTCGTTACGATTGAAAGTCTCGAAACCCATGCGTCCGTAAAACTTTGCAGCTCCGGAATTCTGCTCGTTGACATCCACATATTCCACTTGCAATTCGCGTAATGCACGTTCCACAAGCATCCGCACCAATCCCTTGCGGATATATGCCGGATGAAGGAACAACATCTCGATTTTGCGCTCCTGCACGCCCATGAAACCGACGGGGGATTGTCCGTCCTGCAACACCCACAAGGTTTCTATATGCCGCAAGGCTTCTTCGGCTTGCGGAGCCAAGCGGACAATATCCTTTTCCGTCAAAAAATGATGGGTAGCACGCACGGACGCTTCCCAAACATCCAATAATTTACCAACGCACTCGGGACTGCGCTGCCCTTTTCCTAATGCCACGATGTCTATTGCCATGCCTCGATTTTTATTTTTGTAAATATAGTGGGAATCGTGAAACATGCCAAGCATCATTTCCCCATAGTCTCCTTCACCCTCGTCAGCAGAGCCGGGATTGCATCTGCGGATTGTAATTGAGTATGTCTTTCGACAACTGCACACTCGCCGCCTGCCTTTCCGCTTCTTGCGCGATGACTTTCGGACCGCCCACCGCTCCTACGGCTGCGGCAATAAGCCCGCTTTTTATAAAATCCCGCCTGTTCATGATAATACCTGATTTTATATGCCGCAAATCACACGTGCTGCACAATCATCTTTGCTTTCGATTGCATGGAATCCGTATGATTTGCATACTCTTTTTAAAAACAAAAATAACGGAAGCGGGCATTATGCAAGTGAACGATTTCTTGGGGATTCGTAATGATTTTACCGATAAAAACTATCTTTGTAAAAGTTTAATCAAAACCATGACAGACGAAAAAACCATTTGCGCGGTTTCCACCCCTGCCGGAACAGGAGGAGTGGCAATGATAAGGATTTCCGGAACAGATGCGATAGACATAGCAGGCAAATTCTTCAACGCAAAGAAGAAATTCGCTGATATTCCGGCACGACATGCCGCTTTCGGCATATTTACCGACTTGCAAGGCAAGGAAGTGGACGAATGCCTGTTCACCCCGTTCAAAGCACCGCACTCTTTCACCGGGGAAAACATGGTTGAAATCTGCTGCCACGGTTCGGCCTACATACAAAAACACATTGTGGAATGCCTCATAGACGGTGGCTGCCACCCCGCACTGCCCGGAGAATTTACCAAACGGGCGTTCCTCAATGGGAAGATGGACCTTACACAAGCCGAAGCCGTCGCCGACCTCATAGCCTCCGATTCGGCTGCGGCAAACAGCCTTGCACTTACCCAATTACGCGGCGGGGTATCAAACGAACTGCTTGCCTTGCGCGGCAAACTGCTCGATTTCACATCATTGATAGAACTGGAACTCGATTTCAGCGAAGAAGACGTGGAATTTGCCGACCGCAAAAGACTTTCCGCACTCGCGGACGAAATCGAGGAAAAAATCGATAAACTATGTTCGTCTTTTTCCACCGGGAACGCCATCAAGAACGGCATACCCGTGGCGATAGTGGGCGAAACGAATGCTGGAAAATCCACCCTGCTCAACTTGCTTGTCGGAGAAGAACGCGCCATAGTAACCGACATACACGGCACAACACGCGACCTCATCGAAGATACCGCGCAAATCGGCGGATTCCTGTTCCGCTTCATAGATACCGCAGGCATACGCCAAACCGAAGACATTGTTGAAAACATCGGTATAAAACGCAGCTATGCCGCAATGGAAAAAGCCGCCGTCATAGTGTGGCTGATAGACTGCACCTCTGTAAACGAACATATAGAATGGATGGCTAGCAGGATAATCCCGCGCACGGAAGGCAAAAAACTGCTGCTGGCATTCAACAAAATGGACAAAATAGACGACGAGGAAAAAAACATCCTCGACAACCTGTTTTCCGATATAGACGCTCCCCGCGTTTACATTTCAGCCAAACACAAGCAAAACTTGGAAGCCTTCGAACAAATGCTTTTGGATGCAGCAGGAGTACGCAACTTAGGCACCGACAGCGTGCTGCTTAGCAATGCCCGCCATTACGAAGCCCTCAGTTCGGCACTCGTTGCCATTCGCAAAGTAAAAACGGGGCTTTCCGACAGGCTGTCGGGAGAACTGCTCAGCTTGGACCTGCACGACTGCCTCGACGCCATCGGCTCAGTAACCGGCGAAATCAGCTCGCAGGAAATTTTGAACACCATATTCGAGAGGTTTTGCATCGGAAAATAGGGTAAGTGGTTGGAGGTTACAAATAGTTGATGAACCATAATCTATTTTTATCACAAAGTTCTGATGAAATATACTGTTGTTTTATTCATGGTACTATTGTGTTAATACAAAGAATTATACGGAATAGGAAGAGCATCCATACAACAGTAGAGAAGTAATAAGAAGTACCCTCCCCATCAGATAACACGCAACCGCATGGATGCTTTGCGAGAATACATTCATGGCCATAGGACGAGTACCACTAGACATTTACCCGAGAGACTATTCCGGTGGTATATGAACGGAAAAAAGATATTCTCCATGGATATGCGCTCCTCAAAGTAAATACCAAATACAAGGCTTCCGAACTGGGAGTAGCCCGTAACCTGATGATTTCCAAACTTCCCCGAACCTGGCAAAAGCTACACTACCGGGAGAGACTTGCCGCTCAGGTCAACATCTCTCAAATCCATCGACCGGAACCTGTTCAAAGACCGGTAGCCGATATGGACTATACTCACTATCGTTCCGGCTCGGTGTCATACACGCTTTCTTCCCATAGCGGAACGGGACAGCGTTTCTATATCCCGGAGCGGGTACTTGACTATTTCAACGATGAGTTTGACTATCGGGAGGTTGCCAACAGCAGCGAGCTGACCGACATTGCCGTAGCACTCTTTGTCGGAATGCTTGATACGCCCGCCGTATCTGACGGAGGTGGTGGCGGAGGTTCGCAAAGCGATCTTCCCTGGCGAGACAAGGACGATGACGACCTGCAATGGGCCCGCCGCTGTGCACGTGCTGCTACCCTCCTATTGGGCAAGAAACCGAGAACAGGATTAAGACGATAAAGTCATGAAACAAGCATACAAAAAGCGGCCGCCTCGTGCGACCGCTAATAGTCCGCCAGGATTGCCGGATATGGGAGAAATTACTTTATAAATCTGGCAAATTTATAAAGTGCCACTTCCTATTTTGCATCTTTTTCACATATCGATCGTATATTCCACAGCAAATATAAGACATATTTGTTGTAATTGTCTTAACTTTGTATATTTCAAATCAATATGCTGAATGCAGCCCATTATATTGCGTTGCGACATCATCAGCGCTTTGATTATTAATACACAGATATGGCACGTTGTCTATATAATTCCACAATCCGCAAATTTCTGCAGTTGTCCCCCGAGGCACTGTTAGGACATTTTGTGAACAATTACCACGGAGCGGCACTTACCACAACCAATGAAGCATGGGCCAACGAGATCCACATCATGCAGGAGGTTCTACAACCGTGGATGGATGAAGATGGACAAGTGATATTCGAGTACGATATTCCGCGACTTGGGAAACGGATCGATGTCGTTCTTCTGCTCCGTGGATTGATCTTCTGCTTCGAGTTCAAGGTCGGAGAGCAGGAGATGCTTCAATCCAATATAGAGCAGGTCCTGGATTATGCCCTTGACCTGAAAAACTTTCATTTGCTGAGCCAAAACAGGATCATTGTCCCGATTCTCGTACCTACCCGATTCCGAACAAGTTCAAACGAGTTCATTCCTT
>JADIMR010000034.1 GCA_017694565.1 Candidatus Enterocola intestinipullorum
GAAAAAAGTAAATGCCCGCCCGGCATGAGGGCATAAATCGAGCAAAACAAGAAAAGCAAAAAGGGAGCAACCACCCTCAACTCAGTTGCTATCGTTGCAAGGTGCTAAACTTCCGCGGTAGCCAGCACTAAACGTCCAGACCCGTAAACTATCCACTATTCACTATTCACTATCCACTGCCGCGAAGCGGCTAACTATCCACTAACCACTGCGGCGTTAGCCGCTACTGTAACCTGTAACCTGAAAAAAACTAACCACTAAACACTAATCACTAACCACTTTTTCATTATATTCGCGCAAAATCATGACAGATATGCGCAAGTTGATCCTTTTGTTGCCAATAGCCATCGGCTGCTTTGCCTTCGCGCAAACAAGCGGCAACCTTACCATAAACCAGGACCCGCGTTTGGAGCAGTTGCTGCAAAGCGAAGACAAGACACCCGTCAAGGGGGACAGCATCTATGTGGAAATGCCCGGTTACCGCGTCCAGATATATTCCAACAACAACCCCAAAAAAGCAAAAAACGAAGCTTTTGCGGCAGAAAAAGCCTTTAAGGAGGCATATCCCGATATTAACGTCTACGTGAGCTACTCCGCCCCTTTTTGGAAAGTCCGCGTCGGCGATTTCACGACCTATTACGAAGCCCTCGCGTTTTCACGCAAGCTCGCCAAGGACCAGCCTAAAATCGCGGGTGAGATTTTCGTAATGGAAGAAGATTACGTCAGGCCCGTGTACGTGGATTTGTCCACAGACAGCATCCCTGACGGGAACAGCGACGTTACAAGCAACAGTTTTCGCAAATAACGGACAATGCTTATAAAACTGTACGAAAATAATCCCAACCCGAAAGAAATCGCCAAAATAGTCGACATTCTTCGCGACGGCGGCATAATAATATACCCGACAGACACGTTGTATGCCTTCGGCTGCGACATACACAATTCCAAGTCGGTAGAAAAAATATGCCGTCTGAAAAACATCGATCCTGAAAAAATGCCGCTGTCGTTCGTATGCAGCGACATCAGCCATATCAGCCAATACTCCAATCTGAACAACGCCACATTCAAACTGTTGAAAACATGCCTGCCCGGTCCCTTCACTTTCCTGTTGAAAGGGAACAGCAGTTTGCCAAAAATGTTCAAGAAGAAAAAAGAAGTCGGAGTCCGCATTCCCGACAACAAGATTAGCCTTGCGATAGTCGAAGCCCTTGGAAACCCGCTGCTGTCATCATCCGTATTCATAAACGAAGAAGAGCCGTCATTCACCACGAATCCGGAACTTCTGGAAGAAACTTACCGTTACATCGTCGATTGCGTCGTAGACGGAGGGGAAGGCGGCATCGAGGGATCCACGATAATCGATTGCACGGGAGACGAACCCGAAGTGAAACGCAAAGGCAAAGGTATCGTAATCGGTTACTGAATCAATATATTCCCGATATCCATTCCAGCAGGACTCCGAGTTTCGTCATATCCTGCAAAGTCCGGTTTTTCTCAGCATCGATTCCTTCTCCGTACAGGAACAATGGCACTGGCATATCCTTATGTGCGCAAAAGCCTGTCGTCTTGCGATTTATGTCTACCTCATAATACATCGGCAGCAACGTATATAAGACATCTCCCGACACATGCCGGTTGAATGCGACTCCGATCTTCCCGCCTCGGCACGAGGCTTCGCTCAATTCAACTGCGGTCGCTGCAGAAAGCACTCCGCGCGTCATGAAAAGGAATTCCGTCACTGTCCCTTGCACGTCGGCAAGCCGCAAATTGTTGTCTTCTATTATCTTGCGGTTGAGGAATACGTTGCCTCTCGCGAATTTCGCAACCATGCCGTCAATGCCGTAAATTCCTTTCAAATACGAATTGAGCAGTGCCGCATAACGGTCCGTGCCAAACTCCTGCCATTGCAGGTTTTTTGAAACCAGGGCGGGAGGCATTTCTCCCATCGCGCTGCGGGTACCTGCCACATATAACAAAAAGCCGTCTTTGCCGAATTTTATTTCAAGTTTCATCAGAAGTCTTTCAATGCACTTGTCGAGGCGGATATATGCGTCTTCCAATTCCATGCTTAGATTCTTGCCTTCCTGCATGAAGAACGGCTTTGCGGACAATCCCACGAACAAGGCATCCGTTATAAGGTCCGCCCCGATTTTCTCTTCTTCTATGGCTTTCAGCACGAAATCGCATACGAAGTCGTTGGCGTAGGGTGTCGTGGCCATGTTATCGTAAAAATCCAAACCGTTGCACGCGGCTTTCAGCTCGTAGGCAAAAGGAAATTCTCCTTTCTTATATGTAGTATAATAACTTGCCGGATAAATGGGCATCCATTTTTTGGAACACGAAGTCCCCAAATCGTCAAAAGCCGCCACCCATTCAGGCAAATTCCCGGCATAGTACGACGAAGTCGCCCATTTTCCGGTCAGGTTGTTAATCCAGTAACAATCGCCGCAATGTCCCGACTGCAAAACCGCTGTTTCGGGCGAAACGGCTGCTGAAAAGATCTTTGACAAACCATAATTCCGTTCAAAAAGCCGGTCGGCGAATGTTGGCGTTTGCAAGCAACGACCTGAAAAACTGCGGCTTTCACCTACTGGCGAAACCTGCCGGTCTTCCACTGCCGAAACGTATTTTCTCGTACTCCTGTCATAATATTCACCCGACACGACCCCGTTGACAAAAGGCATGGCGGAAGTCGATAACGCCGCGAGGTCTGCCGCCTTGTCGGTAGCGGAAAAAGGATAGCGGACCGACATGAACTGCGTTCCTCCGGCAGCAAGTTTTTTGAAACCGCCTGAGGAAAACCCGTCCCAAAAAAGTTGCAGGCAATCATAACGCAGGTCCTCTATGGTGATACCTACTACGACTTTGGGTTTTGCAGCAATCGGCAGCGCGAGCAATACAAATGCGAATACGGAAAATATCTTACGCATGAAACGTGTAATTATCAAATTAGCGGACACAAAGGTAGTAATTAATTTAGTGGATAGAAGCCGGTATCACTTCCTCACACCGACATCATCAAAACCTTTCCCAAGTAATCATCATTTTTAATTATTAATTTTAAATTATTAATTGATAAACCTATCTTTGCAACAAACAACCAACGCAAAGGGGTGCCCGGCGGGCTGAGATCATACCCTCGAACCTGACGCAGACAATGCTGCCGTAGGGATTGCATCGTACGAATCTCTCCTTGCATAAGCCCTTCCTTTCGCGACGACAAAAATCCGGACAGATGAAAATATCCGTAAATAACAAAGAAACAGTAACCGAAGCTCGGAATATCGCCGACCTCGCGGTAGAATTGGAACTTCCGTCCGACGGAATCGCAATAGCCGTGGACAATAAAATGGTGAAACGGAGCGAATGGGAAAACACCACGCTTGAA
The DNA here is from genome assembly GCA_017694565.1 of Candidatus Enterocola intestinipullorum. GTDB lineage: Bacteria > Bacteroidota > Bacteroidia > Bacteroidales > Paludibacteraceae > Enterocola > Enterocola intestinipullorum. Next base: position 3,389 of record JADIMR010000034.1, read on the forward strand.
GAAAACGCCAAAGTACTGATAATAAAAGCTGCCTGCGGCGGATAAAGCCATGCGTACACCATCCGGAAAATATGTCCCTGGCGGAAAATGGCCGGGGCAATTCCAATTCATCAGCCACAGGAACGGACGATTAGGATATTTGGACGGCATACGGCTTGCATTACAAGGCGGTTGCCGATGGATCCAGTTGAGGATGAAAAATTCCCCGGAAGCGGAAATAATGGAAAACGCTTTACGGGCAAAAGAACTGTGCGACGAGCATTCAGCCGTGCTGATAATCGACGATTACGTGGAGATTGCAATGAAAGTCAAGGCCGACGGTGTCCATTTGGGCAAAAACGACATGCCGGTAGGCGAAGCCCGTTCCATGCTCGGCAACGGCTTCATAATCGGCGGTACGGCGAATACCTTCGACGATGTCAGGGATTTATATGCCGCAGGAGCGGACTACATAGGTTGCGGTCCTTTCCGCTTCACGACCACCAAGGAAAAACTCAGCCCGGTATTGGGATTGGACGGGTACCGCGAAATAACGCGCCGAATGCGTAACTGTCAATTGGATATCCCATTGGTTGCGATAGGCGGCATTACCTTGGAAGATGTCCGGCACATAATGGGAACAGGCGTAAACGGCATTGCCGTTTCAGGAGCGGTACTGGACGCTCCCGTCCCCGACGCGGCAACGGCATTGTTCGTGGAGCAGGTTGCAAAAAACATGAAACAATAGTATGCCTCGGCATGTACGACGTTGAAAACAGGACTTAACGACAGCAACCGGTTCATAAATGAAAGGACTTGCGCAGCAAGTACGATATATGTATTTTACGATATTACATTAATAATTAAATAACGTGGAAAAATTGATAATAGCAGGACGGGAATTCGAATCCCGCTTGTTTTTAGGAACTGGCAAATTCAGTTCCAACGAATTAATGCAAAAGGCAATAGAAGCTTCGGGGACGGAAATGGTAACGTTGGCCATGAAGCGTGTGGAGCTCGATGACAAGCAGGACGACATGTTGCTGCATACCCTGCTACCCGGAATACAGTTGCTACCGAATACCAGCGGGGTACGCGATGCGGAAGAAGCCGTGTTCGCCGCGCAAATGGCAAGGGAAGCATTCGGCACCAATTGGTTGAAATTGGAAATCCATCCTGACCCCCGCTATCTTTTGCCTGATAGTACCGAAACCTTGAAAGCCACGCAAATGCTTGTAAAAGAAGGTTTCATAGTACTGCCCTACTGCCAAGCCGACCCGACATTGTGCAAGCATCTTGAAGAAGCCGGGGCTGCCGCCGTGATGCCGTTGGGCGCGCCTATCGGCACGAACAAAGGGCTGCAAACCCGCGACTTTCTCCGTATCATCATCGAACAAAGCAACGTACCGGTGGTTGTGGACGCGGGAATAGGTGCGCCGAGCCATGCCGCCGAAGCGATGGAGATGGGTGCTTCCGCCTGCTTGGTAAACACCGCGATCGCAGTGGCGGGAGACCCTGTTGCCATGTCCGTGGCATTCAAAGAAGCCGTGATAGCCGGCCGCCGGGCATACGAAGCCGGGCTTGGCGCGGTTTCCGACTCTTTCACAGCCGAAGCCAGCTCCCCGCTTACGGCATTCCTGAACGATTGACAAATTTCAAAAGCAATACCGATGGACAACAAAATACGATTTTCCCGTTCGCAAAAAGTCTACATGCCGGGGAAGATATATCCTTTCCTGCGTGTGGGAATGCGCAAAGTGGAACAAGTCCCGAGCGTGTCGTTCAACGACAACGGGGAAAAAATCATAACTCCGAACGCCGATGTTTATATTTACGATACCGGCGGACCGTTCAGCGATCCCGCTCAAAACATCGACCTTAAAAAAGGGCTTCCGCGCCTGCGCGAACCATGGATTACAAGCCGCAACGATGTTGAAAGACTATCGCAGTTGAGTTCGGAATACGGCAGAAAACGCGCAGCCGACAAGACCCTCGACCATTTGCGTTTCGAGCATATAGAACTGCCTTACCGGGCGAAACATGGGAAATGCTGCACGCAAATGTATTATGCCAAACAAGGCATAATCACTCCCGAGATGGAATACGTGGCGATACGGGAAAACATGAATTGCGCCGAACTCGGCATAGAGACATACATAACACCGGAATTCGTCCGCGACGAGATTGCAGCAGGCCGGGCTTTGCTGCCTGCCAACATCAACCACCCGGAAGCCGAGCCCATGATAATCGGACGTGGCTTTTTGGTAAAAATCAACACCAACATAGGCAATTCGGCAACGACTTCCGGCATTGCCGAAGAAGTTGAAAAAGCCCTTTGGAGCTGCAAATGGGGCGGAGACACGCTAATGGATTTGTCCACCGGGGCGAACATACACGAAACGAGGGAATGGATAATACGCAACTGCCCCGTACCCGTAGGCACCGTACCCATTTACCAAGCATTGGAAAAAGTGGACGGCAAAGTGGAAGATTTAAGCTGGGAACTTTACCGCGACACGCTTATAGAACAATGCGAACAAGGCGTGGATTATTTCACCATACACGCGGGCATACGCCGCCATAACGTACACTTGGCGGACAAACGCTTATGCGGCATAGTCTCACGTGGCGGAAGCATAATGAGCAAATGGTGCATTATCCACGATAAGGAATCTTTCCTGTACGAACATTTCGACGACATTTGCGACATACTTGCACAATACGACACGGCTGTTTCATTGGGAGACGGCTTGCGTCCGGGGTGCATAGCCGATGCCAACGACGAAGCGCAGTTCGCCGAACTCGACACGATGGGAGAATTGGTAACCCGTTGTTGGGACAAGAACGTACAGGCATTCATAGAAGGTCCGGGACACGTTCCCATGCACAAGATCAGGGAAAACATGGAACGCCAGATAGAGAAATGCCACAACGCGCCGTTCTACACGCTCGGCCCGATAGTAACGGACATCGCTCCCGGTTACGACCACATAACATCGGCAATAGGCGCGGCACAAATCGGATGGCTCGGAACAGCCATGCTGTGCTACGTAACGCCCAAGGAACATCTCGCCCTGCCCGACAAGGAAGACGTAAGAGTAGGAGTAGTGTCTTACAAAATCGCGGCACACGCCGCCGACCTTGCCAAAGGGCACCCGGGGGCGCAAATACGCGACAACGCGCTAAGCAAGGCACGCTACGAATTCCGTTGGAAAGACCAGTTCGACCTCAGCCTCGATTCAGAAAGGGCACAGGGTTATTTCCGCGCCGCCAACCACGTGGACGGGGAATACTGCACCATGTGCGGCCCTAATTTCTGCGCCATGCGCCTATCGCGTTCGATAAAATAGTGGTTAGTGATTAGTGGTTAGTTAGCCGCTTCGCGGCAGTGGATAGTGAATAGTGAATAGTGAATAGTGATAAGTTACGGTATGCACCTCGTAATGTAAGCACTATGTTGAAAGTGGGTTTTAGTGAAAGCACAATGTTCAAGGAAGCCCGCCCCCTCTGGGGGCTGGTTTTAGCCAGAGGCTAAAACCGGGGGATGAGACAATGCGGAACCTGCGGAGCAGGTTAGTGCAAGCTATCGCGTAAGTTTAGCACCGCCGTAGGCAACGGGCGAAGCCCGGCGGCTCTGCCGTAAATTAAATGGAAATATCGCTGCGAAGCAGCAATGCCCCCTCTGGGGGCTGGTTTTAGCCAGAGGCTAAAACCGGGGGATGAGACAATGCGGAAC
>JADIMR010000035.1 GCA_017694565.1 Candidatus Enterocola intestinipullorum
AAGTATGTGCCCGCCCGGCATGAGGGCATAAATCGAGCAAAACAAGAAAAGCAAAAAGGGAGGCTCCCGCCATTCACTCAGTTGCTATCGTTGCGAGGTGCCCAACTCCCGCGATAGCTTGCACTAACAGGCATAACCTATAACTATCCACTAATCACTAATCACTAACCACTAACCACTGCCGCGAAGCGGCTAACCAACCACTAATTTTTTCAATATAAATTTCCAATTATAAACCGAACACCCTATCTTTGTAGTTGGCATAAAATGCGGAACAAATCGGAATCCGTCAGTGCCGTCTCCTTAAAACCAAGTACATGTACAAGGCGTTCAAACATCTGCTTGTAATGTTTTGCCTCGCACTGCCGCAAGTCGCAGCCGCACAAGGCGACATGGCCAGGACAATGGTCAATTGTTTCGAGGCGCAAGACATCAACAGGTTAGCCGAAAATTTCGCCCCCGAAATGGAAATCTCCATTTTGGGAGACGGTAATTTGCTGAACGCCACCGAAGCCAAAATGAAAATATACGACTTCGTAACCGGCAAAGGCACTTTGTCTTGCAGCATAACCCACAACGGGGACCGCGAAACTTCCGGTTTTTGCATACTTTCATTACGGTCGGCTGACGGCGGGACATACAGGTTATACTCCTTTTACCGTAAAGACGGGAACGGGGAAATGAAAATACATCAATTAAGAATAGATCATGACTGACGCACAAGAATTGGACGAACTCATCAAACTTTGGTTCGCCGAAGACATAGGCGATGGCGACCACACGTCATTGTCCTGCATACCGGCAAGTGAAACCGGTTGTTCGCAACTCATCATAAAAGATACCGGTGTTCTGGCCGGTGTCGAAGTGGCAAAAAAAATATTCCGGGCATTCGACCCTGAACTGAAAGTTACGGTTTTTATCAATGACGGGGCAGAGGTGAAACCCGGGGACATCGCATTCAAGGTCGAGGGAAAGGTATTGTCGTTGTTGCAAACCGAAAGGCTTATGCTGAACATCATGCAACGTATGAGCGGAGTCGCCACCACTACCCGCAAGTACGTGAAAATAGTCGAAGGATTGCACACCAAAATCTTGGACACGCGCAAGACGACTCCCGGATTGCGCATGTTGGAAAAGCAGGCTGTAAAAATAGGCGGCGGCGAGAACCACCGTTTCGGCTTGTTCGACATGATATTGCTCAAAGACAACCATGTGGATTTCGCAGGAGGCATCGAAAACGCGATAAATTCGGCGCGCAAGTATTGCAAGGACAAGGGCAAGGACCTCAAAATAGAAATAGAAGTACGCAATTTCGACGAACTCGGCCGTGTGCTTGAAAACGGCGGCGTGGACCGCATCATGCTCGACAACTTTTCAGTCGAGGACACAAAAAAAGCAGTCGAAATCATTGGAGGACGCTACGAAACGGAATCTTCCGGGGGCATCACGATCGACACGTTAAGGCAATATGCCGAATGCGGCGTGGACTATATCTCGGTTGGAGCCCTTACCCATTCCGTAAAAAGTCTGGACATGAGCTTCAAGGCCGTGTGATTGTTAGTGATTAGTGGTTAGTTATTAGTGGATAGTTACTGTAACCGGTAACAGATGCAAGATGAAAAATTATCTCTCGGCACAGAGAGCATTATAAAACTTTTGTGGCGGTACTCGTTGCCATCAATCGTGGCAATGACGGCCGCATCGCTGTACAACATTCTTGACAGCGTATTCATAGGACACGGCGTCGGACATTTGGGCATCGCCGCCCTTGCCATTTGTTTCCCGTTCATGAACCTCACCGCCGCATTCGGAGCGATGGTGGGAGTAGGTGCGACTACGGTCGCTTCCCTGAAAATGGGGCAACAGGATTACAAAGGTGCGGAATCCGTGCTCGGCAACGTGGTGTTGCTGGACATAATGATAAGCTTGTCCCTGACGGTAGTATGCCTTGTTTTCCTCGACCCCATACTTTACTTCTTCGGAGCAAGCGAAGCAACCCTGCCCTACGCGAGGGAATACATGCGGATCATATTGGTGGCCAACGTGATAAACCACACGTTCCGCGGGCTCAGCGACATGATGAGGGCTTCCGGGTATCCACAGAAATCCATGTACCTGACATTGTTGTCCGTCGGCATAAACGCGGTTCTCGGCTACCTTTTCGTCCTTGTTTTCAACTGGGGCATAGCCGGTGCGGCATGGGCCACCGTAATAGGGCAAGTGGTTTCCTTGATATACGTGATGGTGCATTTCATGCGCAAATCCAGCCTGCTGCATTTTAAACGCGGAATGTTCAAGTTCGATTCCAAAATCGCGAAGAACATAATTTCAATCGGTCTCGGGCCGTTCCTGATAAACAGTTTCGCCTGCCTGATAGTCATGCTCATAAACACAGGACTTAAAAACCACGGCGGCGACCTGTACATAAGCGCGTACGGCATACTGAACCGCACTATCGTGTTTTTCACGATGATTGTAATGGGCTTCAACCAAGGAATGCAACCTATCGTAGGGTATAATTTCGGAGCCCACAAAATAGACAGGGTAAAGCAGACATACAAATACACATTGATTTGCGCGATTTCGATAAATTCAATAGGATTTGTCATTTGCCAATTTTTCCCCGACCTCGTAATACGTATGTTCACAGATTACGAGGAACTCATCGGAATCAGCCGGCATGCCATCAGGATCGTGTCTTCAACCTTGCCCCTAATCGCATTCCAGATGGTGTCCACCAGCTTTTTCCAATCGATGGGATATGCAAAAAAAGCCATATTCCTGTCCACGAACAGGCAGTTGCTATTCCTGATCCCGTTCTTGCTCATACTCCCGAATTATTACGGGGCCGAGGGCGTCTGGTGGAGCATACCCTCGGCCGACGTGGTAGCAGTATGCGTGTCTTTCGTAATGATAATGTTGCAGTTCCGCAAGTTCAAGAAAGCGGAAGCCGCCCAACCGGAACAATCCTGACAAACATAATCGAATCACCATGGAAAAAATCATCATCTCAATCGGCCGGCAGTTCGGCAGCGGCGGCCGCATGATAGGGAAGCGTTTGGCCGAACGGTTCAACATAGGTTATTATGACAAGGAAATCCTGTCTCTTGCCTCGAAAGAAAGCGGCATACGCAAGGAATTCTTCAAACGCGCCGACGAAAAAGAAACTAACAGCGTCATAGGCTGCTATAATCTGGAATACCCCATAGGTTCCATATTCACGCCCATATTCCGTTCGAGCAACAGCCTGTCCGGAAATTCCCTCTTCAAAATACAATCCGACACCATACGCTGTCTCGCAAAAGAATCATGCGTGATCATAGGACGCTGTGCCAACTATGTGCTCAGGGACGACAAGGCTCTGTTTTCCGTATTCATATCGGCAGGATTGGACTGGAGAATCAAACGTGTAGGCGAAAACAAGGATTATGACACCGATGAGGAAAATATCCGGGAAGCCATATTGAAAGCCGACAAAATGAGGGCCTCTTATTATAATTTTTATACCAACAGCACATGGGGCGAAGCCAAAACCTACGATTTGTGTCTCAGTACCGAAACTTTCGGCATAGAAAATGCGGTGGAACTTATCGCGAACGCAGTGGAAACGAGATTGTCGCAAAATAAATAAAAAGCTGTTTGAACAATAAGAAATTTTTTGTATCTTCGCGCACAATTTTTGCCCACCCATTTTATAATTATGAGACAGCTTAAAATCGTAAAATCGATTACAAACCGTGAAAGTGCTTCCTTGGACAAATACCTTCAAGAAATCGGTAAGGAAGAACTTATCTCGGTAGAAGAAGAAGTCGAACTTGCTCAAAGAATCAAGCAGGGAGACCGGGCAGCGTTGGAAAAACTTACACGCGCAAACCTGCGCTTTGTTGTTTCCGTGGCGAAACAATACCAGAATCAGGGTCTGAGCCTTCCCGACCTTATAAACGAAGGCAACCTCGGCCTTATCAAGGCTGCTGAAAAATTCGATGAAACCAGGGGTTTCAAATTCATTTCCTATGCCGTATGGTGGATAAGG
>JADIMR010000036.1 GCA_017694565.1 Candidatus Enterocola intestinipullorum
GCTTTAATGCAGTTAAGCATAAATGAACCTGCATTGTATCAATGCAGGTTCTTAGCAGGTGTGCAGCAAGCTGCACGATTTAACTATCAACAAATCACTGACACCTGTAACCTCTCTATCCACTGCGGCGAAGCGCCTCTAACCACTAATATAAGGCGAATATAGCGAAAAAATTCCCTGATTTTACCAACTTATGCTTAATCCTTCGCGTATGCTGTAAGTAAGGTTACGGGAATTGAGTCCGAGCTGTCCGGCATCGTAGAAAAATTCGATTGTCGTTACAAGGGCGAGTTTTTTCCATATTTTCACCGAAAAGCAGCCCCCGAACAATATTTCGGGAGCAGCTTTATTGTTTAACGCCGCACTGTGGTCCTCCCCGTCCAGACCTTGTTGCAAATCGTATGCAACTGCGTAATCCCGTACTTCCGCATCCTTTTGGGGATCGTTTCTGAATGGCTTCATCAACGGCTGTTGTATAATCAGGTACGAGTCGAATTCCATGCGCGGCCACACTCCGAACACATTGACCGAAGCGGATATTCGAGGGTCTATTTGTTCCTTGCGCCCATTTGCTGATATGCCAAGGTAGTCGTTTACCGTGCTGCCGTCGGAAAGAGGCTTGTCGCGGATGGCATCGTAGTCGGCCAAATAATAATCGTTCGTATTCGGGCCGTCGCCGGGATTCAGGACCTGCCAATTCTGATAACTGAACAACAGCCCGATTGCCGGTTCGACCGCTATGTGCGGATGGTTTCTCAACGGTTGGAATACGACATTCATTCCTGCCATTACCCGGGAATTCAAATCACGTACATAGTCATAGTTGAATGATACGTGCAAATCGTAGTACATGAATGATTTTTGCAGGTCGTTCTTTTTACTCGCTGCTTTTTCGAATTGGAACAACATGGCATGGAAGCAGGCAAATCCTTTGTTGTCGTTACTATAATCGTCGAGAATGTTGTACACGAAATTACCGGCCAGTCTGAATTGGTGCCTGTCGGTCGGGACAAACATGGTAACTCCCGCATTCAAACTCAATGTTTGGGAATCGGATTGCTTGAATTCCAAAGCCAAATCGCCCGACCCGTGGAATGTACCCGGTTTGATGGAGTCGGACAAAGTTTTGGTAATCAGGAATTTTTGTGCATAAACATTGCATGACATGCAAGCACATAAAATCGCAAAGAATATTTTCCTCATAGGTATAATTAAGAATTACAGGTTACAGTACTATCCACTGACCACTAATTAATTATGAATTAGTGAAAAGACTATCCGCCATTTTCACTATATTTGTCTGATGCCAAATGTAGACAATTATGGCGTTAGTTGCCGCATATTTTGACAACAATCACCGACCTGGACCTTAAAACTTATAATGTATGAGAAAATTTTCACTTTATCACGCCAAAGGCATCCTTCTATTTTTGGCTTTGCTGATGTCCGTGCCTGCTATGGCATGGGACGCCCAAAAGAAAGTCGTGTTACAGGCTTACTGGTGGGATTTTTGGAATGGTAATTTTCCTAATTCATACGCGAATTATCTTGCGGAACTTGCCCCGCGTTTGCACGAAATGGATATAAACGCCGTGTGGGTGCCTCCTTTTTATAAAAATACCGGTACGAACTCGGTAGGGTACGCGCCTTTCGACCATTACGACCTCGGCGACAAATACCAGAAAGGTTCCGTTACTACCCGTTTCGGGACCAAGGACGACGTGTTGCGTATGATAGCCGTAATGCACGCGAACGGCATAGAGGTGATTGCGGACGTGGTACTTAACCATGTGAACGGTGCGGACGCGGAAGATCCGATGGGCCGCAGCAACAAATGGAAGACTTTCCGTTATGCTTGTTATAAGACACCGGACGGGACGGATTACCTTGCCCGTGAAGGCCGTTGGCCTAAGAATTGGCAGAATTTCCATCCAAACGACAGCCATGATACGGAAGAAGGTAACTGGTGCGCCGGATGGTGGGGACCGGACATTTGCTATTATGAAGGAGCATACGGGCAAAGTTCGAATGCGACTTATAATCCGGAACAAGGACCGAATTACATGCGCGACCAAGCCCGCGACTGGATAGTGTGGTTCAAGAAACAGACTGCCGTCGACGGTTTCCGTTGGGACGCGGTCAAACATTTTCCTGAATACGTGCAGCAGGATTTGTCATGGAACGTGAAATACGCAATGCCGGGCGATTGGTGCGCCGGCGGCGAGGCCATGTTCAATGTCGGAGAATTCTTAGGCAGCAAATCAGAGGTGGACGGTTATACTTCGACTGTTACGACTTCCAATGGCGGTAACGAGTTCTTAATGGGAGGCTTTGATTGCCCGCTGCGTGAATCCATAAAAAACATTGTCGATGGCGGAGGTTATAGCAATGTAAGCGGAGTCGTTACCGCACAGTTGGACAGCCGCTTTGCCGAATATGCGGAACAAAGGGTCCATCGCTCGGTGAATTATGTGAACAGCCATGATACATTCCGCCCCACATTCGACGACCAAGGCAATTACAACGGTTGGGACAGTGGCAATGAAACAGGCGGACATATAGATCCGTTCAATGAACGTTTGCCAATGGCATATGCGATTGCGGCCTCATTGGACGGCAACCTGTGCGTGTATATTGAAGACCTGTTTAATTTGAGCAATTCGAACCGTTGGACGCACCATCCTGCGAATGAGGAAGAACTCCCCGCACGTGATGCCATCGTGAACATGATATGGTGCCACCAGAATTTGGATTTCAAATACGGCGATTACAAGGTACGCCACCAGTCCGAAGACCTGCTTGTCATAGAGCGGTCTGGCAGGGCTATCATAGCCATTACTGACAACGGGGCTTCCGACCAGGAAGTGTGGATAGATACGGATTTCAGAAACCAGGAGCTGAAAGATTACGCCGGCGGTATTTCCGGCACTCATACTGCTTACGACGACCAACGCTTCCTTGCCTCCGCACCGAAAGCCGGGAACGGCGGATTAGGATATGCCGTATGGGCTCCGGTCCGGGACGATGCTTCGTTCACATACCAACCATACCGCAACGCGGTAACCACTCAGGAATGGGAAATGGCCGACGACCTCGGCGACAGCAATTGCCAGTCTTTGGGGCAGGGTGGCGCATTGCCGGCGAACTCCACAAACCAAAGGCTTGTCGGCAAAATCTATCCGGAAGAAGGTACTGAAGTTACCGTGGTAATGCACCCTTCCGAAGAAGGTCACGAGATAAAGCTTGCCTTGTATGACCTTGACGGTAATTTGTTATCCTCGGCAAGCGGCACGAAAGATGTGGAACTGACTTGGAATGCGACTTATACCGGATGGGTCGCAATGAAAATATGGAACGTTTCAAAAAACAATCCATCGCAAAGGGCATGGGTGAAAGCAAGCTACCAGGCACCCAAAAAGATTGCGGACACGATGGGCGACAAGGCGGACACGCGCGCCAGCATTTGGACTGGCAATGCAGGCAATTCGAATTGGAATGATTGCAAGAATTGGGAACAAGGAAAAGTGCCTTCTTCTTCATCGCATGTGGTAATTCCCGACAACGGCGACTTCCGTCCGTCGGTCAGCGGCAACGTAACCATCGCATCCTTGAAAGTGGAAAACGGCGGCGGTAGCAGCGACAATCCCGACATTACCGTAAACGGAACCCTGAACATCCAAGGGAAGGCGGAATGCGACGGCACAACCGCATTCATCGTAGGGGACGGAAATATTACGGCAGGCAGTTTGGACAATGTGGTAATAAATTTCGAAGAATACCCGACTTCGGTTGACGAATGCGAAGCCGTAACGATAAGCATATATCCGAATCCGGCTGAAAACAGCATCACGGTAACTTCGCCTTTCGCTCCAAAGGAAACTGTAGTAGTCTACGACCTTGCAGGCCGTCCCGTGATTGAGCAGTACATGGACGGCACAATCGAAACATTGGATATTTCCGCATTGACACCGGGAACGTATATAGTCAAAACAGGCAAGAATAGCACGAAGTTGATAAAATTGTAGCGGATTTTTAAATGGAACCCATTTTAAGGCGGGGCAAGTCAAGAGTTGGCTTACCCTGTCTTTTTATAAAAGAATTGATATGAAAGACACGGCTTATTTACATGCTTTCGAGCAGAAATTGGCAAATATCCTTCTTGAAGCGATAGGGGAAAATGCTACTTACGATGGGCAATTGCTGGCATCGCAGGATATTGAAGATTATTGGCATTCGATAGCTCCGGAATATATGGCAGACGCTGTCCCGCAAGTGGCGCAATATCCAACTGTGTCTGTCGCATGGGCATGTTATCTCGGTATGGCGGTTGCGCACGGTTGGGACACTGATTGGGATATAACATCCAAATTACCGTATTCATTTTATTATGGACGCTGCGGCTTCGATGACATGGATGAAAGAATAACCGGGGAAATATTGGGTTTCGATGTCGGCGGTACGGATTGTTCCCGATTGGAAAACCATGTACGTACACTTGCCACAGCCGCAGTATCGGCCATCAGACATGAACAGATACCTCCGCAAAGCGAAACGGCATTCCACGTTTTTGCCGCCACATGCTCAGTCTTATACAAAATCGGAGCTTCAATGGAACTGAAAAGATTAGGATATAAGTTGGAAAAAGTAAACATCAAATAAACAGGGTTGTATGAAAAAGACCTGTTGGGTTTCCAACAGGTCTTTTTCATTTATTTGTGATGTTATTTTCAAATTGGCATCAAGCACGTTCGACATACGAGCCGTCGGTGGTGTTTACCTTGATCTTGTCTCCTGTATTGATGAACAATGGTACGCGGACAGTCGCACCGGTTTCAACGGTGGCAGGTTTCAAGGTGTTGGTCGCAGTGTCGCCCTTCAATCCGGGTTCGGTGTAGGTAACCTCCAATACCACCTTTGTGGGAACATCGGCGAACAAAATAGTGTCCGTATCCGCATGTATGGTAACATCGCAGGTTTCACCGTCTTTAAGGAAATCGACACCGTTTATAATCTCCTTGGGTATTGATACCTGTTCGTATGTTTCGTTGTTCATGAAATTATAACCCATGTCATCCTTGTAAAGATATTGGAATTGGCGTTTTTCGATACGTACTTCTTCCAATTTCACACCGACGCTGAAAGTGTTGTCAATGACACGTCCCGTTTGCACGTTGCGGAGTTTCGTCCTCACGAAAGCAGGACCTTTGCCGGGTTTCACGTGCAAGAATTCAACAACAGTGTACAAGCCGTTGTTGAACTTGATACACATTCCGTTTTTTATATCAGCTGTAGTTGCCATAAAATATTGTTTAAATGATTTTCTACGGATTACAAAACCGGTCCTTTGACCTATTCGACCGCAAAGTTAACAAAATGTTTGAAACTTTTATACGGCAAACTTATGGCAAAAGAATGAAGATGTACGTACCGGATGATGTTTTCATCGTCCTCCGTATTCGCCATGCGTATTTTATAATCTGTCGGATATGGCGGAAAAACTGTTGAAAAACTAGTTTGTCAGTGAAAATGAAGAATGGGCTGTAAATTGTGATTTACAACCCATTCTCTGCGGAGAGAGAGGGATTCGAACCCCCGGTGCCTTTCAGCACGGCGGTTTTCAAGACCGCTGTAATCGACCACTCTACCATCTCTCCGTATATTGGTCTCTTGTTTGAAAAGCGCTGCAAAGGTAAGGTTATTTTTTCTATGTGCAAAGCATGTCCCGTAAAATCTTTTCTAAAAAATTGTACGTACCGGACGTTATATTCGTTATTTTTACGGACGATAACAATTTAAATTCAGATTTCAGATGAAAAAGTATCGTTGCACTGTTTGCGACTGGATTTATGATCCGGCCGTAGGTGATCCCGAAGCCGGAATAGAGCCGGGAACAGCGTTTGAGGATCTTCCAGAAGATTGGGTTTGCCCTCTCTGCGGAGTAGGTAAAGACGAATTCGTCGCAGAGGAATGACATTTTGCCCTGACCGGAAAATCAAAGGCCCGCGAAAACATCTGTTCTCGCGGGCTTTATTGTTGCCGGCCGGCAATGTCAGCTGTTCATGTCCAACAAGAAATCTTCGTTGTTCAAAGTTTTCTCCATCCTGTCTTTCAACAGTTCCATCGCTTCCACTGAATTCATGTCCGACAATGAGCGGCGTAAAATCCACATTCGTTGCAATGTCTTGGCGTCAAGCAACAAATCGTCGCGGCGTGTACCCGATGACAGAATGTCGATGGCGGGGAATATGCGGCGGTTGGACAATTTCCTGTCCAATTGCAGTTCCATATTGCCTGTACCCTTGAATTCTTCGTAAATCACGTCGTCCATTTTGGAACCTGTTTCTATCAAGGCGGTGGCTATGATGGTAAGACTGCCTCCGTTTTCGATATTGCGTGCCGCGCCGAAAAAACGTTTGGGTTTGTGAAGCGCGTTGGCATCCACACCGCCGGACAGCACTTTTCCCGAAGCCGGGGCGGTGGTATTGTAAGCTCTTGCCAGACGGGTTATGGAGTCCAAAAGAATGACTACGTCATGACCGCATTCCACAAGGCGTTTGGCTTTTTCATGTACGATTGAAGCCACTTTCACGTGCTTTTCTGCCGGTTCGTCGAAAGTGGAAGAAATGACTTCCGCACGAACGCTGCGCGCCATGTCCGTAACCTCCTCGGGACGTTCGTCGATGAGCAGGATAATCATGTATACTTCCGGATGGTTCTCCAATATCGAATTAGCCAGTTCTTTGAGCAAAACGGTTTTACCGGTTTTAGGCGGAGCGACGATCAATCCGCGCTGGCCTTTGCCTATGGGACAGAACAAATCCACGATACGTGTGGAAATCGAATGGTTCTTACCGGCATTCAACTCGAATTTTTCGTCGGGGAAAAGCGGGGTCAGGTGTTCGAACGGAACCCTGTCCCGGACGTATGCCGGATCACGCCCGTTTATCTTGTCCACCCTTACGAGCGGGAAATACTTCTCTCCTTCTTTCGGAGGACGTATCGGTCCTTCGACCGTGTCGCCTGTCTGCAAGCCGAAAAGCCGGATTTGCGATTGGGAAACGTAAACATCGTCGGGTGAAGAAAAATAATTGTATTCAGGGGAGCGCAGGAAACCATATCCGTCTTGTACTATTTCCAAGACACCGCTTCCTTTAAGCAAATCATCGAATTCGTATGGCTTTTCTTCTTTTTCCTTATGTTGCGGTTGGTAATGGCCGGCATCGTCCCTTCGTTTGTAATTGTCGCGGTAATTATTGTCGTGATATGTATCATGCTGTTCGCGGGAGTATTGCTTATCCGGAAGTTCCATTTCCTTTACGAAGATGGTTTGAGGCTTTTTCCTTACAACCGGCGCGTCATAAAAATCCTGTTCTTCGTCAGTTCCGTCGCTGGAAGTGTCATCATTCCAATTGTCATTGTTGACGAATCCTTCATCGAAATCCGTAGTTTCGTCAATATCGGTGTTATCGAAAACATCCGGCATAATAGCCTCTGTATCAAAATTTTCAGGTAATGGGGCAGGATTTTCTTCCGCATCCTTTAATACTTTTTTTCTCGTTCCTGTTTTTGCGGCACGTGATGTTTTGCCGTTGGACGATGCTACAATCTCCGGCTCGCGCTTGATACGCGCACGCTTTTTCTTTACTTCTTCTTCAGCCATAAAATTTTTTTGTGGTTTTTGGCGAAATTCCGCCTTTTATGAAATTTGTTGCGGGGAAACGGAGCATTATTCCCGCACGAGGTATTGAATTATCACTACAAAGATAATTGATATTTTTTAAATATACGTCCCGCAACTGCGAAAAAAATCATTCGAAACGCATTACTCCGGCAGGGTTCATCTTTGATACGATGCGCGACGGCACGAGCAATACGGCAAGCGCGCTGGCCGCCGAAAGCAGATTCAAGAGCAGCAGGTGAGATGGCAATATTCTCACAGGCACGTAATCGACGAAATACAACTCAGCGTCCAAAGGCATGATATGGAAAAAATACTGTATCAGGCATAAACCGATGCCTATCAAGTTCCCGTATAGCAAACCTTTGCCTATCAAGAAAGATGCCTGGATAAGGAAAATCCTGCTGACCGACGTGTCCCGTGAACCCAATGCTTTGAGCAATCCTATCATGTTTGTCTTTTCCAGAATAAGGATCAGCAAGGCTGAAACCATGTTGAATCCGGCTACTATTATCATAAGTACCAGGATTACCACGACATTCAAATCCAACAAGTCGAGCCATGCGAAAATCTGGGGCTGCAATTGTTTTATGGTACGAGTATAATAACTTCCTCCTTCATCGTCCAAGCGGTTGGCAGTCAGAAGGAAAACGTCGTATGCGATGTCGTCCAAACGGTCGTAATCGTCAACGAGTATCTCCATCCCGCTGTATTGGGAACTGTCCCATGCGTTAAGTCTTTGCACGTGTCGCAAATCACCTATTATGAAATATTCGTCGAATTGTTGCAATCCGGTTTCATATATACCGCAAATCGTAAAACGCCTTAGGCGTATGTCGTCCTTGATAAAGTATGCGAGTACCTTGTCGCCTGTTTTGAGGTTCAGTTTGGAGGCAGTGGTTTTTGAAACTAGTATGTCGTTGGACAATTCGTCATCGAACAAGGGCAGGGAGCCATCCACGAGATTACCGGCAAAGAAACTCCAATCGTAATCGTTGTCAACTCCTTTCAAGATGGCACCGTAGAAGTCGTTGTCCGTTTTGAGAATCGCAGGTTTCGTGCAAAACTTTTCGCAATGTGAGACTCCGGGTATCGCAGCTATGCTGTCTTGCAGTCCTTGCGGAAAAACCACCGGCTCCGTTTCGTAAGTATCGTTATTGTTGAAATCGGTAATCTGGATATGGGAGCCGAAACCGACAAGCTTTGAACGGATTTCATGTTTGAACCCGGTTATGACCGCCATTGCGACAATCATCACGGCCAAACCGAGCGATACCCCGGCTACCGCGATGCGTACCGCAGGTTTGGAAACGTTTACGCCGCTTTTGACATCCTTGTCAAAATGTATGCGGCGCGCTATGAACGATTCCAAACCCATAATCGCGACTTTTTTATGCCAATGTGCGGCCGGGATACACTTCCAATGCCTTTTTGAGCACGATTATCGCTTTTGCCAGATCTTCTTTTTTTATGGTGTATGCCACGCGGACCTCGTTGCGTCCAAGCGTGTTCATCGTGTAGAATCCTGACGCAGGAGACAACATGACCGTCTGGCCTTCGTAATCGAAGTCTGAAAGCAGCCATGCGCAGAATTTGTCGGCATCGTCGATCGGAAGGCGGGCTACGGTGTAGAACGCGCCCATCGGAATCGGGGAATAAACACCTGGGATGCGGTTTAAATTGTCTATCAGGAATTTCCTGCGTTCAACGTACTCGTTGTACACTTCCAGCATGTATTCCTTGGGCGTGTCGACGGAGGCTGCGGCTGCAATCTGTCCTATAAGCGGAGGACTTAGGCGGGCCTGGCAGAACTTCATGACATTTTCCTTTACTTGCTTGTTCTTGCTCACCAATGCACCGACACGGATGCCGCATTCGCTGTACCTTTTGGAAACGGAATCCACCAGGATTACATTTTCTTCAATGCCTTTCAAGTGGAATGCCGATATGTAAGGTGCTCCAGTATAGCAGAATTCCCTGTAAACTTCATCCGAAAACAAGAACAGGTCGTATTTTTTCACGAGATCACGCAGCTGATCCATCTCCTGACGGGTATAAAGATACCCGGTCGGGTTGTTGGGATTGCAAATAAGTATGCCCTTGGTACGCGGGCTTATCAGTTCCTCGAATTTTTCAATGCCCGGCAACACGAAGCCTTCATCGATGGTTGAAACCACCGGTTTGATTATCGCGCCTGCACTGATTGCGAATGCCGTGTAATTGGCGTATGCCGGTTCGGGGACAATGATTTCGTCGCCGGGATCCAAACATGACATGAATGCGAAATTGACAGCTTCCGACCCCCCGGAAGTTACAATGATATCCGACGGCTCGACATCTATGTTGAAACGGCGGTAGTATTCGGCAAGTTTTTCCCGCAGGGGTTTGATTCCGTCGCTTGGACTATATTCCAGTACTTTGCGGTCTATGTTGCGTATCGCATCCAATGCTACCTGCGGGGTAGGCAGGTCGGGTTGCCCTATATTGAGATGATATACTTTGATTCCCCTCTCCTTTGCCTTGTCGGCAAGTGGAACTAATTTGCGTATCGGTGATTGCGGCATGTTTTTGCCGCGTTTTGATGGTTCGGGCATTTTCTTGTTTTTTCCTTTTCCTATACTATTACTATAATTTAAGGTGCAAAGATAGTGCAAGCCGAACGTAATAACAAATCAAGTAAACTTGATTTGTTATTACGTTCGGCGCAGTCAAACCTGACAACTGAATATATTTGCTTTTTGGGCTATTTTTTATAACTTTGCGTTAGGTATAATCGAATCATACGATGAAAACATTGTCGGATACTGATTTACAATGTATTGCAGCACACGGCATAGACAAGCAGCAAGCACAGAAACAACAACAGATTGCCATCAATGGTGTTGAAGAACCCGATGTGTTGCGTACTGCGGCCTTGGAAGACGGTATAACAGGCCTTGACAAGGCTGCACAGGATAATTATGTCAAGATATGGGACACCTACCTTGAAAAAGGCAATACGGTTTCGCATTTTATTCCGGCATCAGGTAAGGCGAACCGTTTTTTCCGTGACTTGTACGCTTTTTTGAATTCGGACAACCCGAAGCCGCAGACCAATTTTGAAAAGAACTTTTTTCGCCATCTTGCCAATTTCGCATTCTTTGAAGATTTGGACAACTGTTGCATGGAAAAAACCGGCGACAACGTCCAATCACTTATATTGAAAGGGAAATTCAAACTCATAGTCGAGCTTTTACTTACTCCGAAAGGTCTGAACTACGGTGCACTGCCGAGTTCCATGTTCAAGTTCCATACTGACAAACCGGGCAGCATTTTTTCAGTAAAACGGTATTTGCCCAAGAAATTGATTAATTATTACTCGACTTTCGACGAAGCCCGGACTCCTATACAGGAGTGCATGATAGAATGTGCCATGGTATCGGGAATCAAGAACGGGAGTGTCAAGGTCTTTTTCACTGTCAGCGAAGAAAGCCAAAAAATCATCCGTGATTTCATACATGAGTTCCGATACCCAGTGGAAAAGAAATTCAAGATTTCAATGCCTGTATCGCTTCCCTGCCAGGAGCATTCTTCGGACGCGGTAGTGTTCAACGCCGACGGCAGCCTTTACAAGGACCCTGACGGCAATCCCGTTTTCCAACCCGGAGGACACGGTACATTGTTGAATGAATTTTCATCAGTCGGAACGGATATCGTTTTCATAAAGAACATAGACAATGTGGAGCTCGATTCTGAAAAGAAGTTGTGCGCCCATTATAAAAAGGTACTTGCCGGTTATTTGCTTGCCACGCAAAAAACCATAGCAAGATATTTGCGGCTTTTGGACAAATGCACGGACGAGATTCCCAACGACAAACTGATCGAGATTATAAATTTCGTAGAAAATACGTTGAACGTAAAGAATGACAATGTGCTCTCCTTGCAAAAGGAAGAACTCGTCAAGTACCTGCACGGGAAACTTAACCGTCCCATACGTGTTTGCGGCATGGTGCGCAACGAATACGAGCAGGGCGGTATGCCATGCTGGGTAAAAAACAACGACGGCACGACTTCATTGCAGATCGTGGAATATTACCAGATAAACAACAATCCCGACATAGTAAAGATGTTCAAAATGTCCACGCATTTCAACCCGGTGGATTTAGTTTGCTACATAAGCGATTACAAAGGCAAGAAATTCGACCTTAAAAAACATGCCGACGAGAACGCTTATATAGTATATGCCAAAAACATTGACGGGCACGATATAAAATTCGTGGAGCAACCGGGATTATGGAACGGGGGCATGAATGATTGGAATACATTGTTTGTGGATGTTCCCATAAAAACATTCAATCCCGTAAAATCGATAAACGACTTGCTTCGTTACGAGCATCAAAAATAATACCTTGATCCGGAATCTTGACAAATAAGCCTTTATACGGAAAAACAAAACGAATAATTAACAATACAGGCTTGATCTAATGGAAACATTGAAGATTATCCAACGAGACACATGGTTGGAACCTTACAGGTCCGCAATAGAAGGAAGATACCAGTATGCAATCCGTAAAGAATCGGAATTGACACAGGGGAACAAGATAACCTTGTCCGATTTTGCATCCGGTTACCTTTATTTCGGCTTGCACAAAACGCCCGATGGTTGGGTTCTCAGGGAATGGGCCCCCAATGCCACTGAAATTTTCCTCATCGGCGATTTCAATAATTGGCAAAGGAAAGAAGAATTCAAACTGAAACGTTTGGAAAACGGCATTTTCGAAGGAGTTTTCCCGTTAAAAAGCATACAGCACGGACAGTTGTACAAAATGCTGGTATGTTGGAACGGCGGATGCGGGGAGCGCATCCCGGCATGGTGCCGCAGGGTTGTCCAGGACGATGTTACCAAAGTATTCAGTGCGCAAGTATGGACCCCGTCCAAGCCGTTCGAATTCAAAGTCAAGAATTTCAAGCCCAATACTGATCCTTTGATGATATACGAATGCCATATCGGCATGGCGACTAACGAGGAGAAGGTGGGGACATACTCGGAATTCCGTAAGAACGTTTTGCCAAGGGTAAAGAAAGCCGGATACAATTGCTTGCAAATCATGGCCATACAAGAACATCCGTACTACGGTTCGTTCGGATACCATGTGTCCAACTTTTTTGCAGCATCCTCACGTTTCGGCACTCCCGAGGAATTGAAGGAACTTATCGATACGGCACATTCCATGGGAATCGCCGTCATCATGGACATAGTGCATTCCCACGCCGTGAAAAACGAAGTGGAAGGTCTCGGACGCTTGGACGGCACGCCTTACCAGTATTTCCATGACGGACCGCGCCGCGAACATCCTGCATGGGATTCGCTTTGTTTCAACTACGGCAAAAACGAGGTCATGCACTTCTTGCTGTCGAATTGCAAATTCTGGCTTGAAGAATACAACTTCGACGGCTTCCGTTTCGACGGAGTAACTTCCATGTTGTATCTCAGCCACGGATTGGGAGAATCGTTCAGCGGTTATGCCGATTATTACAACGGTAACGAAGACGGCGATGCGATTTGTTACCTGACCCTCGCCAACAAGCTCATACATCAAGTAAAACCTTCGGCGATTACCATAGCCGAAGAGATGAGCGGCATGCCCGGTTTGGCAAACACTTTCGAGGACGGTGGTATCGGTTTCGATTACCGGATGGCGATGGGCATTCCCGATTTGTGGATAAAATACATAAAAGAGTATACCGACGAAAACTGGAAGCCCGGACATCTTTTCTGGGAGCTTACGAACCGACGTTACGATGAGAAGACCATAAGTTACGCGGAGAGCCACGACCAGGCTCTGGTAGGGGACAAGACGATTATCTTCCGGTTAATAGATGCCGACATGTATTGGCACATGCAAAAGGGCGATACCACATACGTGGTGGACCGTGGTATAGCCTTGCACAAGATGATCAGGCTGATAACGGCCTCTACCATAAACGGCGGTTATCTTAACTTTATGGGCAATGAATTCGGGCATCCGGAATGGATAGACTTTCCGCGCGAAGGCAACGGATGGTCCTATAAATACGCCCGCCGTCAATGGGACCTGGTGGATAATCCTAATTACTTGTACCAATCCTTGGCCCTGTTCGACGAGGACATGGTAAAACTCATAACGGGATATGACAAATTCCAGGAATTGCCCATGTACAAATATTGGGACAATTCTGGAGACCAGGTTTTGGCATACGGCAGGGAAGACTTGCTTTTCGTGTTCAACTTCCATCCTTATAAATCGTATACCGATTATGGAATGCTTGTCCGTCCGGGGGAATATGAGATGGTATTGAATACGGACGATCCCAAATACGGAGGATTCGGACTCAATGATATCCATGTCCATCACTTTACCATGCATGCCGACGAGGTACCTGACAAGGAGTGGATAAAACTATACATTCCTTCGCGTTCCGCATTCGTGCTGCGCAGGATTGTTCCAAACAAGAAATAGTGTTTTCTACTGGCAAAAAACAATTGGCGGTGCTTATCGATCCCGAGAACCATGGGACCGACAAGTACCGCTTTCTTTTGGAGTCCATGTCCAATCATGCTCCGGACTTCGTTTTTGTAGGCGGAAGCATCACTTCGGCATCAATCGATTCGGCTATCGAGGATATAAAACGACATTGCCCATGCCCGGTGGTTTTATTCCCTGGCAATGCAAGCCAATTTTCTCCAAAAGCCGACGCTTTATTGTATTTGTCATTAATATCGGGACGGAATCCGGATTACCTGATAGGTCAGCATGTCCAATCGTCCATGCAAATAAAAGCATCCGGAATAAAGGTCGTCCCCACCGGATATATCTTGGTGGAAAGCGGATGCACTACAAGTGTGGAATACATAAGCGGGACGAAACCGATACCTCGTTTAAAGCCGTCGATAGCTGTGGCGACGGCCATGGCTGGCAAGTTCTTGGGTATGCAGGCTATTTATCTCGAAGCAGGCAGCGGGGCATCGATGCGTGTTCCTGATGAAATGATAGGAGCAGTCAAACAAAATGTGGATTTGCCTCTTATAACAGGCGGAGGCCTACGCACTGCCGAGGATGTGGCGGCAGTCGCAAGGGCAGGGGCGGATGTCGTAGTGGTGGGTAACGTTTTGGAGCAGACTCCTGAAATCCTTCCCGACCTCTTACAGGCTTTGGCTCTGTTGTAGTTTTTTATATACTCCGTCCAAAGCTATAAGTTCGGCGTGTGTTCCCCTTTCCACTATCCTGCCATGATCCACTACGCATATCTCATCGGCATTCTTTATTGTCGAAAGCCTGTGTGCGATGACTATCGTCGTCCTGTTCTTCATCAGATTTTCCAAGGCTTCCTGTACCAGTTTTTCCGATTCCGTGTCCAGGGCGGATGTCGCTTCATCCAAAATCAGGATAGGGGGATTTTTCAATATGGCACGTGCGATACTTATGCGCTGTCTTTGTCCTCCTGACAGTTTGCTTCCACGGTCTCCGATATTGGTGTCGTATCCTTGTTCAGTCGCGGTAATGAAGTCGTGGGCATTTGCAATCTTGGCGGCTCGCACAACATCTTCCATTGTGGCATTTTCCACACCGAAAGCGATATTGTTGAAAAACGTGTCGTTGAACAGAATCGCTTCCTGGTTTACGTTCCCCATAAGTGCGCGCAATTCATGCAACTCGATGTTTTTGACATTTATGCCGTCTATCAATATCTCACCTTCTGAAACGTCCCAGAACCGTGGCAACAAATCCACAAGTGTGGACTTTCCAGACCCTGATTGTCCTACCAATGCTACGGTTTTGCCTTTTCCTATTTTCAAATCGATGTTCCGCAATACATAATCGTTGCTGTACTTGAAACTTACGTTACGGTATTCGATTGACGACCGGAATTCTTTTATGTGCACCGGCGATTCAACATGCACGAGAGGATTCGTGGCAGATAGGATTTTGTCGATACGTACAAGCGAGGCAGTTCCCTTGCGCACGTTGTAGGATGCGCGCGAAAGCTCCTTGATCGGGTTGATTATGCTATAAAACAACAACAAGTAGTATATGAACACGGGAGCGGTAAGCCCCGATGACGAATGGCTCAATATGAGATTGCCGCCGTAACATAACACAATGGCAATGATTGCCGTTCCTAAAAATTCGCTCATCGGGTGTGCAAGTTGCTGGCGGCCTTGCACTTTCATAATCGTTTTGCGTATTTGTTCAGTCAGTGCGGCATAGCGCGACATCATTTTCTTTTCGGCATTGAAAGCCTTTACGATGCGCAATCCTCCCAAAGTTTCTTCAAGTTGCGAATTCAGCCGGCCTACCTGTTCGGCACTTTCCAATGAATCCCTTTTCAGGTTCTTGCCCACTTGGCCTATTATGAAGCCGCTCAGTGGCAGCATTATCAGGACAAACAAGGTCAGTTCCCAACTTACGGCAATCATGACAGCGAGATTGATAAGCACCATGAGTGGATTCTTTATGAGCATGTCGATGGAACTGATTATGGAAGTCTCCACGTCGGCCACGTCCACGCTCATACGGGCCATTATGTCGCCTTTGCGTTCTTCGCTATAAAAACCGATCGGCAAACCGAGTATCTTGTTGAAGAGTGTATTGCGCAAATCCCTGAGCACATGCGTTTGTATATTGCACATGAACATCGAGCTTGCATAGTAGGTTATGACTTTTAGGAAAGTCATGACGACTAATGCGAATGCGAGAATCATAAGGACATACGTACCGCCATTCTCATTGATGAACACGGTCATATAATAATAAAGGTTGTTCTTGACCGCATCAAAAATGCCGGAAACGGGGACATCCAAACTTTGCAATTCGTATACTTGGCTGTTGATACCAAAAAGGATTTCGAGAATAGGAACTATTACGGCGAATGAGAACAATCCCAACACCGTAGTCAATATGCTGAACAGCAAAACAGCGACGGCCGAGCCTTTATAAGGCCCGACAAACCGTTTGAATAATGACAAGACTTCTTTCACAGCGCAAAGTTAAGCAAAAATATCCGGGCAGCTCAACCGAAAATATCAAAATAGTTGTTTACTACGGTATCTTGCTTACAATAGAACCTCGCCCGGTAAGGCATTCCGCAGTTTTGATTGCCGTGAGCGAGACACCGCACATGCCATGAAGGAAAACATTCTGTCCGGTCAACAACAGGTTGCGCAGTTTCGTGGCCATGGGGATATATGATAAAGCCATATCTGTGCAATCGTACATGTATCCGTACATCGATCCTTCTTTTACCGCATAGTAGTCCCTTATTGTCAGCGGGGACGAAGCTATAATGAATTCAGCGTCATTCCGGACACCGGGAATCATCAATTCCAGTTTGTCGAGGACTTGCGAAAGCATCCTTGCTTTCCATTCCTTATATTCAACAGGTCTGTGTCCTGTACGCGAATCTGCCCACTTGGCGACAGCTGAAAAGGGCATGGGACATGTTACGGTAATGCGGTCAGCATATTTTCCGATTTTCGAAGAAGGCGGCGTAATGCACAAGAAACCGGAAGGAAATTCTTCTTCGTTGTAATCATACAACTTCCACATGACATCGGCACTTTGCATGAAATACCTTGTATGATTTACAAAAGGAATCGCAGTGCCGTCCTTCAATCCTATATATACGGAAAAAGCCGAATAAGAATTGGGAATTGATTGCAAGCGCTTGCAATATGCTTTTTGGAATGTACCTGGAGGTAGCAAGTCCAACAGGGAACAAGGATGGATTGCCGATATATACATGTCGGCTTTGAATCTGTTCCCATTATCAGTGACAACGGAACTGATTTCTTTGTTTTCCACATTTATTTCTTTTACAGTTTCCCCTGCGCATACTTTGCCTCCTGCATTGATTATAGATTCCATCAATGCATTCGCCATTTGCTGGCTGCCATCGACAAACATGCTTGTCGCGGATTTCCAAGTACCGCATCATCTTATCGAGGATCTGACCTCTGTCCGCACTTCCGACAAAGTGCATGCCTGTTTCGAATTTGGCTCCTTTTGCCTTGAAACATTGCAGGCATCCGCCGCTCTGTACCCCTTGTTCCAATACTGTAACATCGTAACCGTTTTTGGCAAGGACAATGGCGCAAGACAATCCGCCCATCCCGCTTCCTATAATTACGACTTTTTTACTCATTGTTCCTGTCTGATTAATACTTCGGCCATCGAAGTTACACCTACGGGCAGGTCTATTCCTGTCAAGCGCGACATCATATCGTGCCACGCGGCAGTGGTTTCGTCATGGTAACCTATCAGCGCGTTGTTGATTTTTCCTTGCCGCATGAGCATTAAGGCATCCTTTCGGCACAGTTCCAGTACTTCGCATGCATTGTCGCCGGTGTATGTCATATTATAACCGTGGCAGCCGGTTTTCACCGCCAATGTTCCTGCTATCGTGTTATGAGTACTGTTTATGAAAAGCGATGGACTTAAACCTTGTTCGCCAGAATCGCACATTTGCAATAGGAATTTCTCGCTGTTTTCCATCATCCCGTGTGTCGTTCCGATAATGATGGCATCAGGACATTTGATTCCGGCATCGCGCAACGCAGTCAAGGAAACAGTTATCGCAGTTTTCAACAATGCACATAAACGCCGGGATTCCATCGGAGTGATGAAATCACGGAAATTTCCGACAGGCAGGGCAGGAGTCGAACTTGCTGCCGCTATTACATGGCAATTGACGTTCCTGCGTTGGCCGCAATCCGGTGTGTCCGCTTCCTTCGAATTGCCGCAACGCGAAATTATCAGGCTCGAATCGTTCCCTCCGAATCCGAAACTGTTGCACATGACATGTTCCAGCACGATTCCGGTTTTTCCATCAGCAGGTATTATTCCGTCGGGCATCGGGTCGCGCCAACCTATATTGGGCGGTATGAATCCATGCTGCATTGCCAAAAGGCAGATTACCGTTTCTATGCCGCCGGAAGCGGAAGTAGTATGCCCCGTAAACGATTTCGTGCTTGATACGGGAGGCATGTCGTTCCCGAATACACGTTTGAGCGCGTTGCTTTCGCTTGCGTCGTTGTTCGGAGTTCCAGTGCCGTGGGCGTTGACGTATGAAATTTCCGCTGGCGTAATGCCGGCGGTTTCCAATGCTTCCCGCATGGCCAAATACGCGCCATCGCCGTTTTTGGAAGAAGCAGTCTGGTGAAAGGCGTCGCATTTGTTTCCATATCCGGAAAGCACGGCCAATGGGTGCGCATTCCTGCGTCTTACCGAATCTCCGCTTTCCAAAATCACGAATCCGGCACCTTCTCCCAAATTCAGGCCTTGCCGTCCGGCATCGAATGGCCGGCATTGTTCCTTGTCCAGAATCATCAGGGAATTGAACCCGTTCAGATGGAATAAGCTGAGGGCTTCGCTTCCTCCCGCTATGACCATGTCCGTAACACCGTCCTTTATCATGTCGGCACCTGCGATTATGGCATTCGCGGCCGAAGAGCAGGCAGTGGAAACCGTTACTGTCTTTTCTTTCGGGATTTTGAAATAACCGGCCATTAGCCAGGTGGTCGTGTGGGCGTCGTGAATGGTCAACAAATCGAGAAAGTCGTTGTTTTGCAACATGTCCTTGTAACGGGCTTCTGTAGCGTCCATGCCTCCGACTGTGATTCCGGACAACAACCACGCATCTGAGGTATCTATTCCTGCTTGCTGCACGGCTTGTTTTATAGCCGATATTCCCAGCAGGGCGGTGCGGTTGCATTTCGATTCGTCAGGCATTCCTATGGCACGGCGCAATTGCGCGTTTGTCATTTTCACTTCGCCGCACGGAAGCTCGCGGTGCATGGTAGGCAGTATTTCCACCTTGCCTATTCCTGAACGGCGGTTAATCAACGATTCGCATACTTCTTCCGCATTGTTGCCGATTGCCGAAATGATACCTGCTCCGGTAATATATATGTCAGTCATTCGATTCCGTAACATCCTTCCCTGTCATGTTTTTCTCTATGTAATCGCAAAACTGGCTGAAAGTTTCAACATCCTGCATTTCTTCCGGTTTTATTTTAAAACCGAATAACTTGTTCACAATTACCACAATATCAACGTAATCCAACGAATCTATCCCTATGTCGTCTTTCAATTTCGCGTCAGGAGTTATTTTATCTTCGTCGATTTCCAAATCCTCAATCAAAAAAAACTTTACTTTTTCTTCAATATCTTGTCTTGTCATAACTTATTGTATATTATTTTTTTGTCTTGCATTGTTTTTTACATACTATTATGGAATGTCCCATTCCCAACCCGTCATACACGGTTTCTATTTCCAAGCCTGCGCTTTCCACACAGTGCCTCATGTCTTCGGTATTGTACATTTTGCTGTTGCCGTTCGCCATTGCCGCAAAATACATGGATGTCATTGTAAGGGACAACGCCGCCGGTTCGTATTTTTGCCTATCCCATAATGTCTCCATTATGTAAAGCCTGGAATTGTCTCCCATCACCATACCTGCACGTTGCAAAATACTCGTTATTTCTTCCATGCTGAAACAATCAAGGAACTGGCTCATCCATATTGCATCGACCGGTTTGTCTTGTGGAAAAGTTTGTTGCCTGTCCAGCAAATCAATCTCATACCCGGATATCCTGTCTGCGCCGGCTTTGCCGGCTGTTTGCTTCCGCATCATTTCAAGTTGTTGAGGCAAATCGAGAACGGTAACATGTACATCTTTGTCATAATCCACGCAACGCAAGGCCCAACGTCCCGTATTGCCGCCCACGTCCATGATATGTTCCGGCTTCCTGTCCTCGAAAACGATTTTCAAGGCTTCATCGAAAGAACAATCGCTGTAAAAATGATCGAAGCCGAACCACGATTTTTGCACATTGCCGGGCAGGGACGACAAGCCTTCATAGATAGTGGACCAATCCCCGAAATGGCGCAAGCCTTCGGGTTTGCCTTTTAGCAAAGATTCCTCCAAATAGAACCAACCCTCGTAGTTCACATCATGGTTGAAGTCGATATCCACTTTCGCAGCCGGGTCTATTGTGATGAACCATCCCGTTTTGGATAATTTGTAACGGTCTTTTTCCACATCTATCAACACCGTACCTATGCACAACGACGCTTCCAAAAGACATTTGACGGCATAATCGCCCAATCCGGTTTTCCGGCATATTTCTTCACGTGTAAGCCCTTGGCTATTATCACGCAACATTTCGAATATGCCGTATTTAAGCATTATTCTTGTTGTTTGGAATATTGCCGGACCCCATGTAATGAATCCCGCCCTCATTTTTGCCTCACGTGCGGACAAGCGGTCCTCTATAAACGATTCTCTTAATACACCGGAAAGTTCCATAATTTATATTTTTGAAATTATCAAGGCACTGTTTGTCCCTCCAAAACCGAAACTGTTATTCAATATGGTGTTGATTTTAATTCCATTCATGGTTTTAGAAGGGATATTCAAACCTTTTGCGCACTCATCCGGATTTTCCAGATTGATGTTCGGCGCGACAAAATCGTTTTGCATCATTATTATTGAATATACCGTTTCGCTCGCCCCTGCCATCCAACATTCATGGCCGGTCATGGATTTTGTGGAGCTTATTATTGTCCGCTTGCCAGCGAACAAACGTGATAATGCCTTGGCTTCGTACATGTCGCCTTGCGGAGTCGAAGTAGCATGCGCATTGACGTAATCTATTTCCTTTGCCGTCAAACCGGCACTGGCGATGGCTCTCGACATTGCGGCATGGCAACCTTCATCGCTTGGTTGCGAAATGCCGTTTCCGTTGCTCGAAAATCCGTAACCGATGATTTCGCACAAGATTTTTGCCCCACGAGCCTTGGCATGTCCATATTCTTCCAATACGAGAGCAGCCGCTCCACCGCTCGGAACCAAACCGTCCCTGTCCTTGTCGAACGGGCGGCTGGCCTTGGCAGGATCATCCATCCTCATGGAAAAAGCCCTTAACGCATCAAAAGAAGCCATGCTGTAATAATTGGTTTCCTGAGCTCCTCCACACAGGATTATGTCCTGCATTCCTTGTTTTATCAGCATATAGGCGATGCCCAAAGGTTTCTATTACCGGCCTGGCCGAGGAATCATTGCCGAAAATACAGCCGGTTTCATTTTTAACCAGATAATCATGGTCAATTCCTGCCATGGCAAATGCTTGTTTGGCTGCCATATAAGCATATTCGGCTTCTTCCGACATGCCGGCACGGATATGACGTTCGATGTCTTTTCTTCCTATGGCAGGTTTTTCGACTATTCCGGTCAAACCGGAACGATAACCGTACTTTATCCGCTCTTCATCCACTCCGATGCCCGAAACGCCCTTAAAAAGGGATTGCTTTACAGTATCCACATCCGTTCCCAAACACGACCATATTCCCATACCGGTTACCACTACTCGTTTATCCATAGCGCGGAATTATTATGTGCATTAAATATATTTGTTAACTGCAAAAATAACAAAATCCGGCAAATCCGGCATAACGTCGAAATCCTACTACTTACGTCTGCTGTCGGATTATGAATGGCTGCAATACGACTTGACAAAGGGTCAAGGCGTTGAAATACTTCAAATTTGCATTATCTTTGCACTCGCAATTAAATAGGTAATAGTAGTAAGATGTTCAAAGCCGGTTTTGTAAACATAGTCGGTAATCCGAATGTGGGAAAGTCCACCTTGATGAACGCCTTGGTCGGCGAGCGCATTTCCATAATAACCTCCAAATCCCAGACCACGCGCCACAGGATAATGGGCATAGTCAACGGTGATGATTTCCAGATAGTGTATTCGGACACTCCGGGAGTCATTAAACCCCATTACCGCTTACAAGAATCCATGTTGGGAGCATCGCAATCGGCACTTACCGATGCCGATTTGATCCTGTATGTTACCGATACCGTGGAAAGCATGGGCAAGAATGCGGATTTCATTGAACAGACGAAAAAAACCGGAGTACCCATATTTCTCATAATCAACAAGATTGATTTGCTATCCTCACAGGAAGATTTGGAAAATCTTGTGGCAAGATGGAAAGAAATACTTCCGCAAGCGAAAATTTATCCTGTTTGTGCAATAGAAAAATTCAATTTGGACAATTTGTTGCAAGGAATCGTGGACAGCTTGCCGGAAAATCCTCCATATTTCGACAAGGATGCTTTGACAGACCGCCCCGAACGTTTTTTTGTCACCGAAATCATACGCGAAAAAATCCTGACCACATACGACAAGGAAATCCCGTATTCGGTAGAAGTCGTTGTGGAGCAATTCAAAGAAGAAAAGAATCTTATAAGGATTAACGCGACAATCATCGTTGAAAGGGAATCACAAAAAGCGATAATCATAGGCAAGGGCGGAGAAAAAATAAAAAAAGTGGGATCGCTTGCCCGCATAGAGATAGAAACATTCCTTGGTAAAAAAGTATTTTTGGAGTTGTTCGTCAAGGTTGAAAAAGACTGGCGGAACAAGGACAAGAAATTAAAATCATTCGGGTACACCTTATAATATATAAGTAACCCTTTATTTGTTTAACCGACTGCAACTGCGGTCCATTATATATATAACAATGTCATTAGTAGCAATTGTCGGCCGTCCGAATGTGGGTAAATCCACATTGTTCAACAGGCTGACCGAAACACGCAGGGCAATAGTAAGCGAAATATCGGGAACGACCCGGGACCGTCAATACGGAAAAGCGGAGTGGGGCGATCGTGAATTCTCAATAGTCGATACCGGCGGATTGGTAACAAATTCCGATGATATATTCGAAGACGAGATACGCAAACAAGTGGAATTGGCAATAAAAGAAGCCGATGTCATCCTGTTCGTGGTTGACGTAACCTCGGGTATATCAGATTTGGACGATGCAGTTGCAAAAATTTTGAGAAGTACGAAAAAACCGGTATTGCTTGTGGCAAACAAAACCGACAACGGCGACTTGCAGTATGAAGCAAGCGAATTTTACCGCTTAGGACTCGGCGACGTACATTGCATATCCGCCTTGTCCGGTTTCGGCTCCGGCGATTTGATGGACCAAATCATATCCATATTGCCTGAAGATTCAAAAGACGAAAGCGAAGAGGATCTTCCGCGCATAGCCATAGTCGGAAGGCCGAATGCAGGCAAATCCTCTTTGTTGAACGCCTTGGTCGGTGAAGAACGCAACATAGTAACGGACATTGCGGGAACCACGCGGGATTCGATATATACTAAATACGACAAGTTCGGAATGCAGTTCCAATTGGTGGACACGGCAGGCATAAGGAAAAAATCGAAAGTAACGGAAGACCTTGAATTCTATTCGGTTATGCGTGCTATCCGCAGCATAGAAAACTCCGACGTATGTATTCTAATGATTGACGCGACACGGGGCATCGAAGGACAGGACCAGAATATCTTTTCCATTATCCAGAAGAATAAAAAGGGGCTTGTGGTATGTGTCAACAAGTGGGACTTGGTAGAAAACAAGGAACAGGCAGCGGTAACCACGTTTGAAAAAGCCATACGCGAACGTTTCGCGCCGTTTACCGATTTCCCGATAATATTCACGTCGGCATTGAACAAACAAAGAATTTTCAAGGCGGTGGAAACTGCTTTGCAAGTATATAAAAACAAATATTTCCGTATCACCACCAATCAACTGAATGAATATTTGTTGCCGATAATAGAAAATACGCCCCCGCCCGCATGGAAAGGCAAATACGTAAAAATAAAATACATAACGCAGTTACAAGACACATACGTCCCGACATTCGTATTCTTTGCAAATTTGCCACAATACATAAGGGATCCATACAAACGTTTTTTGGAAAATACCATTCGTGACAACTGGAATTTTCACGGAGTACCGTTGCAATTGTTCTTTCGGAAAAAGTAACGCGGCAATTAATATCAACACAGAAAAGACAAAGAATAAAAAAGAGGTTCTTGATTTTTCAAGAACCTCTTTTTTTATTCCCTCCGATAGAAAAGTGAACCGACTATCCGTTAACAAGATCTGCCAAATCAGCGCCTGCCTTGAATTTTGCTACGGTCTTTGCAGGAATTTCGATTTTTTCCTTTGTGGCAGGATTAATCCCGGTGCGGGCTTCGCGCTTTGCGGTCTCAAATGTACCGAACCCCAACAAAGCTACCTTGTCTCCTTGTTTGAGGGCATCTGATACGGCTTTCACGAATCCGTCCAAGGCCTTGCGTGAGTTTTCCTTGCTCAACCCTGAATTTGCAGCGATGGCGCTTACGAGTTCAGATTTGTTCATAGTTTGATTGTTTTGGGTTAACAAATAGTATAAATGATTTGATATAAGGTGCCAATAATATTTACGCCGCTAAGATATAAATATCAAACGTTTTAAACAAACGTTTTCGTAAATTAATTAACAACGGGGCAGCCTTTTTAACATTTACATGACTGACACATTAAGATACTGGCAGAAACGTTTCCGTTGCACGCATATCATATAAAATTAGGATTTACATTTTCCATTGAAAATTATCTGTAAATTTGAATATGCGTGATGGAACAAAAAGAAAAACAAAAGTGGCATTTAGTACGCAATAATAACGGAGAATGGATTTGTAGCGATCAGGTGGTGTATCTTGATGATTTCTCTACTATGATATACCATT
>JADIMR010000037.1 GCA_017694565.1 Candidatus Enterocola intestinipullorum
TAGTCTCGTGGGCTCGGAGATGTGTATAAGAGACAGGATAAGCAGGATGGCATCGGCTCCCATGGCTTTGGTTTCATACACTTGGTACTCGTCTAAGATGAAGTCCTTGCGCAACAGCGGCAGCGCGGCAGCCCGGCGGGCGACTTTGAAGTCGTCCGCCTGCGCCTTGAAAAAGGCGCGCTCGGTTAAAACCGAGCAGGCTGCCGCGCCTGCCTTGGCGTAAGCATTCACGACTTCCGCAGGATCCGCGTCCTCGAAAATCGCACCTTTCGACGGCGAATGCCTTTTGAACTCCGCAATGATGCCGGACCGGGACGTTTCCAAAGCATGGCGGAATCCTTTACAAGGAGCGGAATCCGCCGCTTGGGACATGATGCTTTTAATGTCGTCGCACCTCTTTTGAGCGTTTACCGCCTGCTTTTTGAGACTTATTATTTCTTCGAGAATGTCCATTTAGCCATATTTTATATATTCAGCTGTTAAGTTCTAAAAAATGTTTGAAAATTGCAAGGGCTTTGCCGCTTTTTAAACCTTCCCTTGCTTCTTCCAAACAATCGGCAATGCTTTTCTCCGGGCAGATTACGCGGATTGCGAATCCGGCATTTGCTATTACGCAGTCCGATTGCGCTTCGGTCGCGTTCCCTGTAAGCACATTGTCGAAAATCCTCGCGGCTTCTTTCACGCTTGCGCCGCCTGAAAGTCCGCTTTCGGTAGTGCGACCTAACCCTATGGATTCAGGCGTGTAGATTTTTTCAAATCCGTCCATGCTGAATTTGAATTCTCCTGTAAGCGAAATCTCATCGTAACCGTCCAAACTGTTCACAATGCCATAGCGGATGCCGGTTTGCTCGTATGTATAATTATATAGTCGCAAAAGGGGCAGGTTGTATACTCCCAACAGTTGGTAGGCCGGACATGCCGGGTTTACCAATGGTCCCAACAAGTTGAAGAAACTGCGGACGGCCAAATGTTTGCGCACCGGGGCTACCGCTTTTAGTGCGGG
Organism: Candidatus Enterocola intestinipullorum; assembly: GCA_017694565.1. Lineage (GTDB taxonomy): Bacteria > Bacteroidota > Bacteroidia > Bacteroidales > Paludibacteraceae > Enterocola > Enterocola intestinipullorum. The sequence goes on from JADIMR010000037.1 coordinate 1,004, forward strand.
GTTGAAAAGCGGGGCGTGCAGGTAAGCGATTCCGCATTCTTCCATGCTTCTGCGCAGCTTGCCGGCATCGGCGGTGAATTTTACGCCGTGGCTTTCCATCACGTTGCTCGCCCCGCTTACCGAAGTCGCACCGTAATTACCGTGTTTTACGGTTTTGTAACCCGCGCCGGCAACCACGAAACATGCAGCCGTGCTTATGTTGAATGTGTTTTTTCCGTCGCCGCCCGTACCCACTATGTCGATGGCTTCGTATTCCGACAAATCGACCGGCAGGCGCATTTGCATCAATGCGTCGCGGAATCCGCACAGCTCGTCTACTGATATGTTGCGCATCAAAAATACGGTTATCAAGGCTGCGACTTGTGCTTCCTCGTATTTGCCGTCGGCAATATCCGTAAGTATGTTTTTGGCTTCGGCCTTGTCCAAATATTCGTTTTCGAAAAGCCGGTATAATATGTTTTTCATATAAAAACGTTTAATGTCGGTTGATTATCAGTTTGAAATATCGTCGAATTTCATTCCGCCAACCAGTTCGCTATTATTTGCTGCCCGTTTTCGGTCAGGACGGATTCGGGATGGAATTGCACTCCGCGTACATCGAACTGTTCGTGCCTCAATGCCATTATCATGCCGTCATCGTCCGTTGCGGTTATGCGCAAGCAAGCAGGCAGCCCTTTCGCCGACACCGCCCATGAATGATAGCGTCCCACTTTCAACGTTTTCGGAAGCCCTGAGAACAGTATTTCGTCTTTGTCGGTTATTCGTATCGTGGATTGTATTCCGTGATAGACTTCCGGCAGGTTTTCAAGTGTCCCCCCGAATGCTTCCGCAATGGCCTGATGGCCGAGGCATACGCCCAATATGCTTTTGTATGGCGCGTACCTCTTTATCAACGGCAGCAGTATCCCTGCCTCCGAAGGTATGCCCGGTCCGGGAGAGAGCAATATTTTGTCGTATGCTTCGATTTCGTCCAAACCTATCTTGTCGTTGCGCCTTACGTCCGCATCGGCCCCGCATTCCGCGAGCAGGTGTTTAAGATTATAGGTGAACGAATCGTAATTGTCGAAAAGAAGGATTTTTTTCATGTCTTTGTCAGTTTAATAGTTTTTCGGCTTCCTTTATGGCCTTTGCCAATGCTCCTAATTTGTTCTTTACTTCCTGTAACTCCCGTCCGGGGTCGCTTTTCGCCACGATACCCGCGCCCGCTTGGAAATGCAGTACGTTGCCACGGCTTACGAAACTTCGTATGGTGATGGCTTGGTTAAGATTCCCGTCCAATCCGATTATTCCTATGCACCCGCCGTACGCCCCCCTGTCGTGCGGTTCGAGTTCCGAAATGAGCTGCATTGCCCTGACTTTCGGTGCTCCGCTCAACGTGCCGGCCGGGAAAGTGTCGATAAAGGCCTGCGTGTGCGAGCAGTTTTTGTCAAGCGTGCCTTTCACCCGCGAAACCAAATGTATTACGTGGCTGTAATATTGCACTTGCTTGTAAAAGTCCAATCCTACATCGTGCGCGTTGCGGCTCAGGTCGTTGCGTGCAAGATCCACAAGCATCACGTGTTCGGCATTCTCTTTCGGGTCGTTTTTCAAAGCTTCGGTGCGTCTTTTGTCTTCGTCGGCATCCCCCGTCCTGAAAGCCGTTCCCGCTATCGGGTCGATGCCTATGGTTTCCCCGTTTATCTTGCAATGGGTTTCCGGTGACGAACCGAAAATCCTGAATCCGCCGAAATCAAAGTAGAACAGGTAGGGCGATGGATTTATGCTGCGCAATGCGCGGTATACTTTGAAATCGTCTCCTTGGAAGGGCTGGCTGTACCTGCGGCTCAGGACTATTTGGAAAACGTCCCCGCGCAGGCAGTGCGCAATGCCTTTTTTCACCATTTCCTTGTATTCGGCATCGGTCATGGGCGAGGTTATTTCTCCCGTTGTCTTGAAATTATATGCAGGGTGGTTGCGGTTGTTTATCAGCGATTCGATTTCGTTTATGCCGCTTTTTTCGTTCTCTGATGCCAATTCGACTATGGTCAGTTCGTTTTTGAAATGGTTCATTACCAACACGTATTTGAAGAGCATGTAGCAGATGTCGTCGGCATCGTTTTCTTCGTGGTGGTATTCTTTTACAGGCACGGGTTCGAAATAACGGACCGCGTCAAAGGCAGTGTATCCGTATAATCCGCAAACTTCCTTGAAATTCCCTTCCACCGAAAATCGGGATATGAAAAGGTCAAGGCTTTCTGATACGGTGCAGTCGCCGTTTAATCGGCGTTCTATCTTTTTTCCGTCGGGAAACCGCATTTCCGCTTTGTCCCGGTTTACTGAAAATTTTGCCAATGGTCGTATCGCAATGAATGACAGGCTGTTTTCGGAAGCATGGTAGTCCGAACTTTCAAGCAATACGGATTCGACATGCAAATCCCGTAATTTCAGGTACAGCCCAACAGGAGTTTGCAAGTCTCCAAGCAATGTTTTCGTATTAGTCTTGTATTTGTACATGTTATTTGAGGTTACAGGTAACAGG
>JADIMR010000038.1 GCA_017694565.1 Candidatus Enterocola intestinipullorum
GTGAACAAAATGGCGGAATTGGGAACGATGTTGGCGCACGTGGACGGCGGAGTCCCTAATTTGAAAGTGTCCGTGCCGCGTTTGGATGCTTATTACATCGGCCAGCTCATTTACTTTTTCGAGAAAGCTTGCGGCATAAGCGGCTACTTGCTCGGAGTGAACCCGTTCGACCAGCCGGGAGTGGAAGCGTACAAGAAGAACATGTTCGCGCTACTCGACAAACCCGGTTACGAAGCCGAGAGCGAAGCTATCAAGGCACGTCTTCAAAAATAAGGTTTGCCATACATACGAAAAAAACGCTGTCCCTGTAATCGGGGACAGCGTTTTTTTATCTTCTGCAACTACTTTCGTGCTACTTGCCATTGTTAAAAACGCACATAATTTAAAACGTTTGCGCCAAATTGGTTAAATTTGCACGGTATGTTCCGAAAAACATAATAACCTTATCATACTATGCAAAACAACCAGACGATTTCACGCAAGTCTTACGCTTTGCCCATCGCCATGATGTTCGCGTTGCTGTTTTTGATAGCATTCGTTACGAACCTTGCCGGCAGCATGGGCGTGATTCTCAAAAACCAGTTTGAAACATCCAATGCCGTTTCGCAGCTTGGTACTTTTGCAAATTTTTTGGCATACGCTTTCATGGGTGTGCCTGCGGGTATAATCTTGAAACGCAAAGGGTACAAGTTCACGTCTCTTTTGGCAATAGCAGTCGGAATAGCCGGGGTCGGCATCCAATGTCTGTCCGGTGTGGCCGGCTCGTTCGCGGTTTATGTGGCCGGCGCGTTTGTCGCAGGTTTTTCGATGTGTATGCTCAACGTCGTGGCCATGCCCATGCTCAATACTCTTGGCGGCGGCGGGAACAAGGGCAACAGCTTCATTCAATTCGGAAATACGTTCAACTCCGTGGGCGGTACGATTACCCCTATTCTTGTAGGATATTTAGTAGGCGATTTCGCGACCGCGCAGATAGCGGATGCGTATCCCGCAATGTACATAGCAATGGGTGTGTTCGCCCTGGCATTCGTTGTTATCGCGCTGAATAAGATTCCTGAGCCGCATTTGCAAAGTGCAAAGGAAAGGGAGGACGAGAAGAAGCAGCCCAAGGACAAATACAGTCCTCTTTCGTTCAGGCATTTCGTTTTAGGAGCCATTGCCATTTTCTTTTACGTTGGCATCGAAAACGGCATTCCAAACACTGCCAACCTTTATATCTCCGAAGTAGTCAATCCTGCCGTGGCAGGCAGCGTGATAGGTGTTTATTGGTTCCTGATGATGTGCGGGCGTTTTATAGGAGCTGCGGTCGGCTCGTTCATATCGTCCAAAAACATGTTGGCAGGAGTCGCCACTCTCGGTATAATTCTTGTGCTTTGCGCGTTGTTGGTTCCTGATACGGCGCAAATTAATCTTTTCCGAGCGGAGTTGCCGTTGTCCATGTTGTTTATTCCGCTATGCGGTTTGGCGACATCCGTGATGTTCGGCGGCATATTCAACCTGTCCACCGAAGGCTTGGGCAAATATACTCCCGTTGCATCGGGAATTTACATGGCTTTGGTTTGCGGCGGCGGCGTGATTCCCGTACTGCAAAACTATTTGGCCGACCACTTCGGCGCGGTGCAAAGTTATTGGATTGTCGTGTTGTGCCTGCTTTATATCTTATGGTACGCACTTTCCGGGTGCAAGAATGTGAACAAGAACATACCGGTAGATTAGGGATTCCTATCCGGGAAATAGCAATAATCAAAAGGGGTAAGCAAAAAATCGGCATTTGGCTTATCCCTTTTTATAAAAATATGCTATCTTTAAACCCACGATTCGAAATTCGCATTTTATCTCATAAATAATAACCTTTTAAAACTTTTCATATTATGAAAAAACCATACGTGGTAGGTATCGACATAGGCGGTACCAATACTGTTTTCGGAATTGTGGATGCACGTGGCAATGTGTTGGCAACCAATTCCATAAAAACGCAGAAACACCCTCTTATAGAAGATTATATCCAGGAGTTGTACGAAGGTTTGAGCAAACTCATCGACGACAATGACGCGACAGATAAGATAAAAGGCATAGGAATAGGTGCCCCGAATGCGAATTATTATACGGGTACGATAGAACATGCCCCCAACTTGCCTTGGAAGGGCATCATACCCTTTGCGGAAATGGTGAGCGACAAATTCGGAGTGCCGGTTTCAATAACCAACGATGCCAATGCCGCTGCCATAGGAGAAATGACATACGGTGCCGCCCGTGGTATGCGCGACTTCATCATGGTTACTTTGGGAACGGGTGTCGGCGGCGGCGTGGTTTGCAACGGCAATCTCATTTACGGACACGACGGCAATGCCGGCGAGTTGGGCCATATTACGATTCGCAGGGGCAACAGCCGTGTTTGCGGTTGCGGTCTTACAGGGTGCTTGGAAACTTTCGCGTCCGCAACAGGTGTGGCACGCTCCGCACGCGAGTTTCTCGAAAGCCGCAAGGACGAAGAGAGCCTCTTGCGCAACATCCCGTTGGAGGAAATCACATCCAAGGACGTGTACGATGCAGCAATGGCAGGCGACAAAATTGCACAGGACGTGTTTGCGTTCACGGGTGAGATTCTCGGCGAAGCTTTCGCGGACTTCATAAAAATCACCAGCCCGGAGGCGATAATCCTTTTCGGAGGATTGGCCAAGGCGGGCGATTTGCTGTTCAAGCCCACCAAAGAGGCGATGGAACGCAACCTTATGCCTATATTCCGTGGAAAAGTGAAGATTTTGCTTTCTGAACTTAAAGACGCGGATGCTGCAGTGCTCGGAGCAAGCGCGCTTGCTTGGGAGTTCAAGGACGAGGAGTAATCGATATTTTTTTCGCAATAGCAGAGGAAGGCGGCCATCGGCCGCCTTCCTCTTTTTTATGTCGCCATTCTTACTGCCAAGTTGAAAAATGCGCGTTTGCCTGCCGTTTGCCAATTATGCTGTCAGCTGTCCCGAGGCGGTTTGATGGTGGCCTTGATAACTCTTTTCGTGGATGGTGTTACCTTGAATCGTTCATCCGGGCGTATGCCTATTACCCATGCTATTTGACCGCGAGACAGCAATACCAGCACTTTGTCCTTTTCGCGCACGGGCATTTTCAAATCGCAAAGCAGGTCGCTTACCTTTTTTGTTTTGCCGCCCATGCCTATGGGGTGGAACCTGTCGCCTTCCTGCCATTTCCTTACGCTTAACGGGAATTGCAACTTGGAGGCATCGAAAACTGCCGTGTCCTTGGATTTTATTATAGTGGTGTCGTTCGTTTCCTCAATCTTCAAAATGTCGTTGATACTGATGCTTCCGGGTTCACTGCCGGGTTCTTTTTCGTACAAAGTCCAAAATCCGCCTTCTTTTCTCAGCACATGCGAGCGCGATTGGAATGCAGTGCCGTTTTCCGCGTTTTTGCACGATGCTATTTGCTTGGTTTGAGATGGGTTGAAGCCGTGTTTTTTCAGCCATTCATGCAACAAGGTTTCTTTGTCGGGGACTTCGGACAGCTTTGAAACGTCCAAGCGCGAAACCTTGCCGTCGGATTGCAGGATTTCACGCAGCTGTTTTTCGGTAGAAGCCTTGTATATGTCGTATGCGCCGGAGAAGTTTTCAATGTCCGTCAGCAAAACCTTTATGACATCAGGGTTTATCTCTTTTAGCAGGGGAATCAATTTGTTGCGGATTTTGTTACGCATGTAATCGTTTTGCATGTTCGTGGAATCCGTTACATAAGGCAATCCGTTTTCTTTGGCGTAATTCTCTATGTCGTCGCGGCTAATGCACAGCAGGGGACGCATTATGTGCCCGTTTACTGCCTTGATGCCGCATAATCCCGCCAAGCCTGTCCCCCTGATGAGGTTCAGCAGCATCGTTTCAATTGAATCATCGGAATGGTGGGCAACGAAAATCGCGGCATTGCCGTATTGTGAGCGGATTTCTTCAAAATAGGCGTAACGTAATTCACGGGCGGCCATTTCCACTGAAATTCCTTTGTTTTTGGCATGGCTTAACGTGTCAAACCCGATTATGCGGGGCTGAAGTCCCCATTTGTCGCATAAGTCTGAGACGAATTGTTCGTCCCTGTCGGATTCCGCGCCGCGCAAGTGGAAATTGCAGTGTACAGGTACCACGTCGTACCCCAAGCGCGTGAGTACGTGTGTCATTACTACGGAGTCGGCACCGCCGCTGAGACCGGCAATGGCTGTGAATGGCGGTTGAGGAATATTGTTCGCTTGTATGAATGTGCGGATTCTTTCAATCATGCCGTTTGTTTGTATATTGCGAAGATAGCGATTTGATTCAAAACAAAACCCCGATGGATTTCCCATCGGGGTGTGTTTTTTTGCCTTTCAAGGGAATGTATGTATTATCCCTCGTGAATTGCTCCTGTGGGGCATACTTCTGCGCAAGTGCCGCAGTCGGTGCAAATATCAGGGTTGATTGAATAGATGTCGCCCTCGGATATTGCTTCTACGGGGCATTCGCTGATACAGGTGCCGCAAGCAATGCAATCGTCAGAAATTACGTGAGCCATGATAGTTTGATGTTTTTGTTTAATACCCCGCAAATATACGACTTTCTCGTAAACCGATACAAAAAAATCCCATTTTTTTGGTATCGGTTTACGAGAAAGTAGGCCGGCTGCGCAGGCTTGCCATTGTCTTATCCCCTGTGAAAATTGCTAATGCAATTTTCACAGCCCCCAGAGGGGGCGGGCATTCCCTGAACGTTGTACTTGCACTATACCCACTGTAAGTGCGCTGCCGGACTTCGTCCGTCCGCTCAACTTACAGTTAAGCGTTAGCCCGCTTCGCAGGCTAACGCTTTCCATTGTCTTATCCCCCGTACAAAACGCTCGGCGTTTTGTACTGCCCCCAGAGGGGGCGGGCACGGTGGACGACCTGCGGTGCGAAACACTAACCACTAACCACTAATTATAAAATGAATAGGCAATTTTGGACTTTGTCCAAAATTGCCTACCTTTACGCTTCGAAAAATTCATTCAAACAGCATATTTATGGCAAAAGTAGATGTCCTGCTCGGTTTGCAGTGGGGAGATGAAGGCAAAGGCAAGGTAATAGATGTGCTTACGCCTCATTATGACATTGTTACACGTTTCCAAGGCGGTCCCAACGCGGGGCATACTTTGGAGTTTGACGGACAGAAATATGTTCTGCGTTCCATTCCGTCCGGTATTTTCAACGGGGACAATATCAATATAATAGGTAACGGGGTGGTGTTGAACCCTGCATTGTTCAAAGCCGAAGCCGAATCTTTGGCATCGGCAGGGTATGACCTCACCAAAAGATTGTTTATTTCCAAAAAAGCGCATCTCATAATGCCTACGCACTGCGTATTGGACGCTGCGTACGAAGCTGCCAAGGGCGCTTCAAAAGTCGGAACCACCGGCAAGGGAATAGGTCCGGCGTATACCGACAAGGTCAGCCGTAACGGCTTGCGTGTCGGCGACATAGGAGACAATTTCATGGAGAAATACGAGAAAGCCAAAGAGCGTCATGAGAAAATGATTTTGGATCTCGGTTTCCCCTGCGATATAGAAGAAGCCGAGAAGCAATGGTTCGAAGGTGTGGAATTTATGAAAAAATTCCGTTTCGTGGACAGCGAACACCTTGTAAACCAGTACATAGCCGAAGGAAAGAACATACTTTGCGAAGGTGCGCAAGGCACGATGTTGGATGTGGATTTCGGTTCGTACCCGTTTGTTACTTCATCCAACACCATCTGTGCGGGAGCTTGCAGCGGTTTGGGTATTTCTCCACGCTCGATCGGGGACGTATACGGTATTTTCAAAGCGTATTGTACCAGAGTGGGTGCCGGTCCGTTCCCTACCGAACTTTTCGACGAGACGGGCAACGAGATGTGCGAGCGCGGGCATGAGTTCGGTTCCGTTACCGGCCGCCGCCGCCGCTGCGGTTGGATTGATTTGGTCGCATTGAAATATGCCGTCATGATAAACGGGGTAACCCGCTTGATCATGATGAAAAGCGATGTCCTTGACAGTTTCGACACCGTAAAGGCTTGTGTCGCTTACGAGATGGACGGCCGCGAGATAGATTATTTCCCGTTCGAGGTTTGCGACAAAAAGATAACACCTGTCTACAAGGAATTCAAGGGATGGAAACGCGACATGTCGAAAATGACATCTGCCGATGAATTTCCCGAAGAATTCACCGCATACATACAGTTCATAGAACAGCAATTGGGAGTTCCCGTATGGTTGGTGTCTCTCGGACCGGACCGCGAACAAACCATTTTCATGTAAGATTTCATATCCACCGCAAGTGCGCAGTTGTCCTTCGGACATCTGCTTTACATGCGGTTAAGCATTAGAGAACCTGCATTTGCCAATGCAGGTTCTTTGTCGGTATGCCGCTTTGCGGCTTGGTAATCAGAATTATATTATACATTAGAGGATACCCTTGAAACCTGCTTCGCAGGTCATTATCATTTAATCAAACGGCTGCGCAGCCGAATTTGGGCGAAGCCAAACCTGCGGTACGAAGCACCGCTCACTAACCACTATACACCAATCACTAATAATGAAAGTCTGCATTGCCGAAAAACCGGGAGTCGCCCGCGACATAGCCAGCGTAATTGGCGCGACAAAGCGCAAAGACGGCTATTTCGAGGGAAACGGGTATGCCGTAACTTGGACATACGGACACTTGTGCAGTCTCAAAGAACCTGCCGACTACGATGCACGCTGGAAGTATTGGAATATGGGCACGCTTCCGATGATTCCGGAACGCTTCGGCATAAAGGCATTGGACAATGAAGGAGCGGTGCGGCAACTGGAAGTGATAAGAAAATTGTTCGCCCAAGCCGAGGAAATCATCAATTGCGGCGATGCCGGACAGGAAGGGGAATTGATCCAGCGGTGGGTGATGCAGTACAGCAAAGCCGGTAAGCCGGTAAAGCGTTTGTGGATATCGTCGCTTACGGAGGAAGCCATTAAGGACGGATTCGATAATTTACGCGACGGCAAGGATTTCGACAATTTGTATGCCGCAGGTTGCGCACGGGCTATCGGCGATTGGTTGTTAGGCATCAATGCGACAAGGTTGTATACCATAAAATACGGTAACGGGAAATCGGTGTTGTCCGTCGGCAGGGTACAAACTCCGACCTTGGCCTTGGTCGTGAAACGCCAGCAGGAAATAGACAATTTCGTTCCAGTGCCGTATTGGGAATTGAAAACCATATATCGGGATGTGGAGTTTTCCTTGAAACAGGGCAGGTTCGACAAGAAGGAAGAGGCGGAAGCCCTGCTTGAAGAAATAAAAGATATTCCATTCACGATTGCGTCGGTCAAAAAGTCCAACGGCAAGGAAACTCCGCCCAAGCTCTTCGATCTCACATCGTTACAGGTGGAGTGCAATAAAAAGTATTCGTTCACGGCGGAGCATACCTTGTCTGTCATCCAATCATTATACGAGAAAAAACTGACAACTTACCCGAGGGTGGACACCACATATTTGCCGGACGATATTTATGCAAAAAGCCAGGAGATATTGGACGGACTTGTTCCGTATGCCAAATTCACCGCGCCGTTGAAAGGTAGGAAACTGCTTAAACGCAAGCAGGTTTTCGACAACAAGAAAATAACCGACCACCATGCTATAATACCGACGGGCAAGTTCTTTAACAACATGCAGCCTGATGAAAAAAGGGTTTACGACCTTGTGGCGAGAAGGTTCATAGCCGTGTTTTATCCTGATTGCCAAGTTTCAAACACGACCGTGTCGGGCGATGCGGGCAAAGCAGGGTTCAAGGCAAGCGGCAAGCAAATATTGAGTCCCGGGTGGCGGGAATTATACCAAAACGAAAAAACCGTACTTTCCGGTGATGCCAAAAACGCACAGGAACAAGTGTTGCCTGATTTCGAGGAAGGGGAAAGCGGCCCGCACACCCCCTCCGTGGCAGAAAAAAGCACCCAGCCTCCCAAGTATTATACTGAGGCCACGTTGTTGAGGGCGATGGAGACGGCAGGCAAGACTGTCGAAGACGAAACTTTGCGGGAGGCTTTGAAAGAGAATGGAATAGGCAGACCGTCGACGAGGGCGGGCATAATAGAAACCTTGTTCAAACGCGGTTACGTTACTCGGGAAAAAAAGCGTATCGTGCCTACCGAAACGGGCAAAAAACTGATTGACACCATAGATGACGAGCTGTTGAAGTCGGCGGAACTTACCGGAATATGGGAAAAGAAGATGCGGGACATAGAGAAGGGGACGTATGATGTTTCAGTCTTGATGGCAGAGATTAAAGACATGGTGAGGACCCTTGCCGCAAAAGTCAAATCTTCCAAGACAGGGGCGATAATTTGATTGCCAGCCCAAGGCAACCGCGTTTTTAACATACTGCGCAGATGTTAAATCTCGTTTTAATCATACTAATTCATATCTTTGTACGTTTTAATAGCGGGAGTCCCGTAACAGGGCCGGAACCTTGAAAAATCACTTGAAGGCGGATATTGTTGATTTGCCTCTTTAATTTGTTAAAGAACAGTACATTAGCCATATATGTTGGAATATATAAAAGGAGATGTCGTCGAATTGTCGCCGACTTGCGCCATAATCGAGAACGCGGGATTGGCCTACAATATCAATATTTCTTTGTCGACATATTCTTCCATCCAGGACAAATCTTCCGTAAAGTTATATTTGTACGAAGCAATCCGTGAAGATGCATTTGTCCTTTACGGTTTTTCGGATAAAAAAGAAAGGGAAATGTTCATGCTGCTTATATCCGTTTCGGGCGTGGGAGCCGGAACGGCACGCATGATATTGTCCACTTTTACCGTCGATGAATTGCAAACCGCGATAATGGCAGGAGATGAAAGATCCATAAAGTCGGTAAAAGGCGTGGGGCTGAAAACCGCTGGACGCATAATCATCGATTTGAAAGACAAGATGGCCGCGTTGGGCGCGGATTTGTCCGTTTCCGGTACAACCGCTCCTGCGGAAACTTCATCGGAAGTTTGTTCCCAAGCTGAGTCCGCCCTTGTCATGCTTGGCTTTGTCCCCTCTGCGGTACGCAAGACGGTAGCGGCGTTGCACAAGGATTATCCTGCCGCTTCGGTTGAAGAATACATAAAAATGGCTTTAAAATTATTGTAGTCTTGTATTCTTCCGTTCGTAAAATATTACTGCAAGTTTTATTCCCCTGCTGTGCCGTTCTGACGGCAGGCGCGCAGAATGCCGACACGTCCGAAGCGCATGTCCCGGACAGTATCGAAGTGTTCGTGCCGTCCAAGATTTATCCTGAAACGCACGAGGATCTTAACGCCATGTCGAATGCGGGGTTGGACAGCTTGTCCAATGTTTCCACGGAAGTGGATTACGATCCCGGGACGGGCAAGTATTATTTCCGTTCCCGCGTAGGAGACGAGAACATAGGCACGCCTTTTTATTTGAACAGGGACGAATTCGACGATTATAACAGCATACAGTCGTTAAACGCTTATTATTTGGACAAGAACCGCGAGGAGAGGGAAAAGAAAAATGAATTTTCCCTTACCGACATGCAGTTCGACATAGGCGCGGCCGACCGGGTCTTCGGCCCGGGCGGCGTGCAGCTGAAGCTGCAGGGTTCTGTGGAGCTCGACTTCGGGCTTAATATCAAGAAACTGCAAGATCCTTCCCTAAGCGAGCGCTCACAGAACCCCGCGCCCACTTTCGACTTCGACGAGAAAATACAGTTGGCCGTGGACGGTTCTGTCGGAAGCCGCATAACATTCGGATTGAATTACAACACCGAAGCCACGTTCGACTACGACCAGTCGATGCTTAAATTGCAATACAACGGCGAAGAAGACGACATTATAAAAAACATAGAAGTCGGTAACGTGAGCATGCCTTTGAGCGGAAGCCTTATTACCGGCAATACGAGCCTTTTCGGTATGAAAGCAGACTTGCAGTTCGGCAAGTTGAGCGTTTCGGCCGTGGTTTCGCAGCAGGAGTCGGAAACCTCGACGGTGAATACCAGCGGCGCACAAACTACCGAATACGAAATCAAGGCCGACGATTACGACGAGAACAGGCACTTCTTCCTGACCCATTATTTCCGTGAACATTATGATGAATGGATGTCTGATTTGCCCAACATATCATCCGGCATTTCAATCGGCGAGATAGAAGTGTGGATAACTAACCGTAACAGCACTACATACGAAAACACTACGAATGTGGTCGGTTTTGCGGATTTGGGAGAACCGGAACGGATTCATAACGGGATTTTCGCACCTACCGGAAATCCGCCCATGCCGGCAAACAAGGCCAATACTTTATATGCGCAGGTAGTACAGTCCAACGGAGGCTTGCCCGATATTTATTCAGTGGACACGTATCTTGCGCAGTGGGGCATGGCGAGCTCGGTGGATTATGTGAAAATCGAAGGTGCGCGCCAGCTTTCCTCTTCCGAATATACCGTAAACAAGGAGCTTGGTTACATTTCGTTGAAGACTGCGTTGAACAACGACGAGATGCTTGCCGTGGCATTCCAGTATACTTATAACGGGCAAGTCTATACTGTGGGCGAGTTGTCGAGCGGGACTTCGCAACCCACACGCCCGTATGCCTTGAAATTGTTGAAATCCAGCGACACGTCCCCGTCCGTCCCGACTTGGGATTTGATGATGAAAAACGTGTATTCGCTCGGAGCTTACCAGGTGCAGCAGGACAAGTTCACCTTCAATGTCGTCTACCGCAACGATTCGGTGGGTACCGACTTGCGTTACATAAACGAAGGGCCGATAGCCAAACAACCGCTTATACGAGTAATGAATTTGGACCGTTTGGACAGCCACGGGCAGGAAACGGCTTCCGGCGACGGTATTTTCGACTATGTGGCCGGTTATACCATTTATCCCGACAACGGCAAAGTCGTATTCCCGGTACTTGAGCCTTTCGGCGAATTTTTGGCAAAAGCCTTGGGCAACAATCCCCAGCTTGTGGAGAAATACGTGTTCCAGGCTTTGTACGATTCTACGAAAACAACGGCGCAGGAAGAAGCCGAAAAGAACAAGTTTTATCTTAAAGGGGAGTACAAGGCTTCATCAGGTTCTGAAATCCGCCTTAATGCGATGAACGTGCCTCGCGGTTCGGTGAAGGTTACGGCCGGCGGCCGCGAACTTGTCGAGAATGTGGATTATACCGTCGATTACATGATGGGCATAGTCCGCATAACTAATGAAGACATAATCGCACTCGGTACGCCTGTAAGCGTTACGATGGAAAGCCAGTCGCTGTTCAACCTGAAACGCAAATCCTTGTTCGGGGCGCATTTCGATTATGCCTTTACCGAACATTTCAATGTCGGGGCGACGTTCATGTATCTTACGGAAAAACCGATGACCGAGCAGGTGAATTACGGCGACGACCCCGTAGCCAATTTCACTTGGGGATTGAACACTTCGTACCGCAACCAGTTCCAGTCCATTACCGATTTCTTGAACCGCATACCCATACTTAACCTGAAACAGCCGTCCACCATCGCGTTCAATGCCGAATTCGCACAAATACTGCCGGGTACGGCTCCCGGGGCGCAGGGCAGGGTGTATATCGACGATTTCGAATCTGCCAAGATTTCTTACGATGTGCGTTATGCGCCGAATTGGAAATTGGCCAGCACACCGAGCCGTTTTCCGGAATCGGAAAATTCCAATGACATATCTTACGGCAAGAACAGGGCGTTGTTGGCATGGTATTACATCGACAACATGTTCAACCGTACAACTTCGTCCACGCCGTCTTATTTGCGGAATGACCGTGACCAGTTGTCGAACCATTTCGTCAGGGAGATCGCCGAGCAGGAAATCTTCCCGAACCGCGAACTTGTTTACGGCCAATCCTCGTACATACAGACGCTTGATTTGGCGTTCTACCCACGTGAGCGCGGCCCGTACAACGTGGACGTAAGCAGCTATGGCCCGGACGGTTATCTGACCAATCCCGAGGACAAGTGGGGAGGTATCACGCGCCGCATGGAAACCACCGATTTCGAGGCGAACAATATCGAATATCTGGAATTTTGGCTGATGGATCCATTCGTTTATAACGAGGCCACGGCCAATGGGGGCGATTTGTACATCAATCTCGGCGAAGTGTCGGAAGACGTGCTTAAAGACGGACGCAAGGCATACGAAAACGGGTTGCCGGCCGACGGTTCGCAGACAAATACTGCCGAAACTGTCTGGGGCCGCGTGTCCACCAAACAGTCCATAAGTTACGCATTCGACAATGATGCCAATGCGCGGCAACACCAGGATGTCGGTTTGGACGGTTTGAATACCGAGGAGGAATTCAATTTCTCCACGTACAGTGATTTCGTGGAAGCCCTGACTTCCCGCCTCGACCCTGTCGCTTTGGACAGTTTGCGCAATAATCCGTTTTCACCCTTGAACGACCCTGCCGGAGATAATTTCCACCATTACAGGGGCAGCGATTATGACGAACAGCGGACCAGCATACTCGACCGTTACAAGTATTATAACGGTATGGAAGGCAACTCGCCGGTGAATGCGACAAACGAAGACTACACCACGTCTTCCACCACCGATCCCGATGTCGAAGACATAAACTTGGACAACACCATGGGTACTTCCGAGAAATATTTCGAGTACCAGGTTTCCTTGCGTCCCCAGGACATGGTCGTAGGCAGCAATTACATTTCGGACATGGTAACCAGCAGCGTTACCTTGGAAAACGGGGAAACCGCGACCATACGTTGGTATCAGTTCAAGATTCCTCTCCGCGACAAGAATAATTATACGGCTGTCGGCGGCATGAGCAGTTTCAAGACAATCAAGCACATGCGAATGTACCTGACGGGCTTCCGCGAGAACGTGAACCTTCGTTTCGCAAGTTTGGAATTGGTCAAAGGGGAGTGGCGTACTTATACCAAGGCGTTCGACAACCTTACACACAACGATGCGGCATCTATCGAGATGTCTACCGTCAACATAGAAGAAAACGCCAACAAAACGCCTGTCAATTACGTGCTTCCCCCGGGTGTGGAACGCCAGATCGACCCGAGCCAGCAGCAGGTGCGTCAGGAAAACGAACAATCCATGTCCATGAGGGTGCTCAATCTTTCGCCGAAGGATTCGAGGGCATTATATAAGAATCTTGGCGGATATGACATGAGGCAGTACGGACACATGATAATGTATGTACATGCCGAGGCTCTTGCCGACGATGTTTCCGACTTGCAGGATGACGACGTGGCCTTGTTCATACGAATGGGTTCCGACTATCAGGACAACTATTATGAATATGAAGTTCCGTTGAAACTTACCCCCGAGGGGACATATTCGGACAATTCGCTTACCGACAGGGAATTGGTATGGCCGGAAGAGAACATGCTCGATTTCGATTTGAGTTTGTTGACCGAATTGAAGAAAAGCCGCAATGCGGAACGTGTGCGTAACGGTTCGACTGTTACCAATACGACGGTGTATACGGAAGTCGATCCCGCCAAACCCAATAACCGCATAAGCATAAAAGGCAATCCGTCTTTGGGCGAGGTAGAAGTGTTAATGATCGGAGTCAGGAACAATTCCCGCACCATGAAATCGGCGGAGGTTTGGGTGGACGACCTGATGTTGTCCGAATTCGACCAGGAGGGCGGCGTGGCTGCATTGGCAAATTTGGACGTGGCATTGTCGGATTTCATAACGTTCTCCGCCGCCGGCCGTGTTGAAACCGCCGGTTGGGGAAGCATAGAGCAGAGCGTTGCGGAACGCCGTCAGGACGACTACTATCAATATAATTTCAATGTCGGAATCGATTTGGGCAAATTGTTCCCGGATGAAGCCAATGTATTGATGCCTGTAAGGTTCTCTTATTCCAACGAAATAACAAATCCCAAATACAGCCCGTTCGAGGACGACCTTTTGCTTTCCGATGTTTTGAGTTTGGCCACAACGGCCCATGAAAGGGATTCCATACTCAATTTGTCCCAAACCGTGTATACGAACAAAAGCTTGTCCGTTCCGAATATGCGTGTCGGGATAGTCAGCAAGAAAGGACCGCGGCCTTGGGATCCGGCAAACTTCACAATCGGCGGTTCGTATGCCGAAACATCGACCCACGACCCGGAAACATCGCGCAGCGTGGACAAAAGATACAATGCTTACGGTACATACGATTTTTCTTGGTCGCCGAAACCGTGGGAACCATTCGGAAAAATCAAGAACCTGCGACGTTCCAAAAATTGGAAGTGGATTGCCGACATAGGTATAAATTGGGCGCCGAAACATTTCGCGTATCAAACGGATTTCACACGCCAGTATTACGAACAGGTGATACGCGATTTCAGCGGCGGATATGCGATGGACATGACCCCCACTTTCCAAAAGGATTTCATGTGGACGAACAAGTTCGACATAGCTTGGGACATTACCAAGAACATACATCTGACGTTAAGCACGGAAAACAACTCCCGTATAACTGAAAACGAAGGCGGAGTGGACAGGTTCCTGTATCCTGACGAATTCGAGATGTGGAAAGATTCGGTGCGCAGCAGTATCGCGCATCTGGGCAATCCCATGACTTATTACCAGACATTCACTGCTTCGTGGAATATCCCGTTCAGTAAGATTCCATTCCTTAATTGGATTTCTGGAAATCTCAAATACACAGGTGATTACGAGTGGGTATATGCCAACGAAACGATAGCTTCAACGGCATCGAGCAGAGGGGTTTGGTCGGTCGACGGCAAGATTAATTTCGAAACGCTTTACAACAAGTCGAAATACTTGCGCAATGTGAACCGCAAATACGGCAATTCCCGGGGGAATAACCAACGGCGCAGGAGACAGCAGCCGAAAACATTCGAACAAACGGTTGAATTTTCAAAAGGCGACACAGTAGTGGTAGAGCACAACCTCAATACGGAAAATTTGGAGATAAATGCCACCAAGGCCGGGAAAAAGTACAGGTTGAGGTACAAGACGGTCGACATCAACCGCATAAGGTTCATAGCCAAGGAAGATGCGCGAATCAACCTGAACATAAAGACCAAAGTGGACAACGATGAATCCGAAACGCCGGCATTGGATGTCGCATCACGAATCCTGATGTTGGTTCGTAACGTATCGTTCAATTATTCGCAGACCGACGGTACGGTATTGCCCGGATTCCGTCCCTCTCCCGAGTTCTTGGGGCTGAGCGGTTTCAACAGCGTCGCTGCTCCGGGCTGGGATTTCGTTTTCGGGGTGCAGGATGCCGGTATGCTCGACAGGGCCATAAGCAACAATTGGCTTGTCATGGACAATACGATTTATAATCCGGCCGTGATGTCGCATACAGAGACGTTCAGGGCAACCGGGTTGATTGAACCCTGGCCCGGATTGAAGATTAATTTGGGAGTCGACCGACAATATGTGAACAACAGGAGCGTGCAATATAATACCGATTCCCGCCTTACTTCATTGGACGGCAGTTTGTCCATGAGTTACATAGCAATAGGCACATCGTTCGCAAGTATGTTGCGCGGCGGGGAATACAATTCGGAGCTGTTTGATAATTTCTTGGCGTACAGGGGAATAATCCAGCAACGTCTGCAAGGGGAATATAATCCCTCTTCTCCATACGGACTTAATTCCGACGACGTGCTTGTTCCGGCGTTTTTGGCCGCGTATTCCGGCAGGGATGCCAACGATGTCAGTCTCGACCTGATACCCAAATTCTGGTCGTTCCTGCCGAACTGGCAAGTTACGTTCGACGGTCTGTCCCGGATTCCTTGGGTAAAGGAGAACTTCCGCAGCATCATATTGAGCCATGCCTACAATTGCAAGTACCAGGTCGGCTCTTTCAGCTCCAACCAGACATTCGCTTCGGTGTACGGTGACAAATTCGGTTACATATCCGACGAACTTAACGACGCATGGATTCCATCGAGCCGCTATACAATGAACTCGGTTACGATAACAGAGCAGTTCAGCCCGCTCATAGGGGTGGATGTGAATCTGAAAAACAGTTTTTCGTTCAAGGCGGAGTGGAAAAAAGGCAGGACGCTCGGTTTGAATCTTTCCTCAAACCAGGTAATAGAGTCGTGGAATGACGAGTATGTCGTGGGCATAGGCTATAAATTCAGCGATTTGACTTTTACGATGCGCCAGGCTTCGCGGCAGAAAAAAGTCAACAACGATTTGTCGCTGCGTTTGGATTTTTCCGTAAAGGATGCGGAAACATTGGTGCGTAAGATAGAGTTGGCGGAATCGCAAGCCACTTCGGGCGATTTGGTTGTCGGATTGAATTTCTCGGCCGATTATGTGTTCAGCGAACGGATAAGCTTCCGACTGTATTACGATTTGCAAATGAGGAATCCGGTCGTGTCTACATCATATCCTACCACTACGCACGATGTGGGAATTGCCGTCAAGATTTTGCTTACGCGATAAAATGTAAAGCATTTTACCGCTAAGCAAAATGCAGGCTTGTAGAAACGTGCCGTACCGCGTTTCTACAAGCCTGCTTCGCATTGTCCAATCCCCGTGAATTGCTTTCGGCAATTACGCTTCGCTACAATGCCCATGCCAATGTCTTATCCCCCGCAGCAAAGTCCGACAGGCCTTTGCTGCTGCCCCGGCGGGGGCGGGCATCCTTGAACCTCTTGCATACGATACGGTGCGCTACTATCAACAAATCATTAACCACTGCGATTCTACGCATCGCCAGCCAATCGCTGATGTAGTGGCGAGCGGGCTATTGATGTAGTTGTGTTATGCTATGTTAATATCGCAATACCCTTAATATGAATTATTTTTGCAAACGATTGCAATATGCGATTACGTTTTTGTCGTACCGAGTTTGCCTCTTTGAGAATTTATTAATTTGTCAAATATATTTCAGATGAAAAAAAATCGATTGTTTTTTCTTGCGCTGTTCGCCTTGATGGCGGTATTGTCGGTGAATGCGCAGCCGATAGTTCCGTTCCAGATGGTGAATAATTCCGATTTTACCGATGATGAGATTTACGTGGCTCTTATAGGACGCCAGAACGACCGTGCCGTTTGGATGAATTTTAAGGAGAATAATGTATCCGGGGCAGGCGTCTACCCTGTAAACGACAGTTATAACACGATGCATAAAACGTCGGGAGATTGGGGTTATGCGGATATTTTCGTGCCGTTGAGCAGTATAGCGGATAAGACGATTTATATAGGTGATATTTCCGCAGCCCGCATATTCTATGCTTTCCGCAGTCCCATGTACATCCACTTTTTTGCCGATGGCGGTTATGCAGGAGCGGATTTGCAGAATCCTTCCGACCCGAACGCCGGCATCCGTTGGGAAATCATAGAGTTTTCCAATGCCGACAACGGCTTGTGGGTAAACACGACAAGGGTCGATGCTTTCCAATATCCCATGGGAGTTGAACTTTGGGGAGCTGCCGGAGCAAACAATTCCTATCTCAAAGCAGGAGACCTGTTGTCCCATGACGAAGTAGTCGCCAAATGGCAGCAGCAGTTGGGCGGAGATTCCGATTTCTCGGCTTGCCTGCGCGAAGTCATCACTTTCGACAATTTTGGCGCGATAATCGAACAGCCCACCAAATTGCAGTCGTTCAAGGAAGGCGGAACATCCCAAAATTATTATCAGGCATACATAGATGCGGTATGGGATTATTTCAGCAGCCACACATTGACATGCAACCAAGGGGAACGCGGAGTCTGGACAGGGACGATTTCCAATGGAGTGCTTACAATGACCAGCGATTTCAACGGGGGAACGACTGCCAAAATTTACGGAAAACCCACAACCCAGGACATAATCGAAGGCAAGGGCAGGTTGGCCGAAGGCAACGAGGACGACAAGGCCTTGCAGGCACAATTCTGCGGAGCGATGACCCGTGGCGTGGTACAGCTTGTAGACCATCAGCAAGACTGGGGCAATGCGGCCGATTTCTACGTAAACAGGGGATATAACGTATACAACAAATATGCGTGGTTCTTCCACCAAACAGACGTAAGTCATAACGGCAAGACATACGGGTTCGCATACGATGATACGTTCGACCAGTCTTCAACTTTGGTTACATCGATTCCCCAAAGTGTGAGGATAAGCATAGGCGGCTTTAAAAATACGCAATCAGGCGAAGAACCTGAAACTCCTCCCGTGGTGGTTCCTGACGATCCCGATGAACCGTCCGAATCAGGTCCTGCGAGCGGCATCGGTACAAGCACGTCCGCAACGGGGGTACAAGTGCGCTACGATTACAGGTTCAACTATGCGGCCGGCAAACTGACAGTAACATTCGATGTTACGAACAAAAACGAATTTGTAGGACTTGTGTCGGAGCTTACGGACGTTACATCGGGAAAAATCTACACGGAAACTGCCACTCCCGGCATCATTACTCAGGTTCTGGATGGTTACCAACCGGGACAGACAGTAACGGTGAAGATGAAATGGATGTTCCAAGGAGGGGATGCATTCTCGCAGGAACACAGTTATACCATACCGGCATCTTCCGCCGTGCAAGAATCCGAGGCCGTGGAAATTTCCCTTTGGCCGAACCCTGCTACTTCGGTCATAAACATACAAGGTGCAGGAGATAATCCGGCATACGTGATTTACGATTTGACAGGAGTTCCGGTTATGGCAGGCGAAGGGAACTCGATAAGCCTTTCTTCCATGTCGAAAGGGTATTATTTCCTGCAAGTGCGGGACGGTGTTTACAAATTCCTGAAACGTTAAACCGGACTAAATCAATATCAAGGCTCCTTCCGTTGTATAAAGCGGAGGGAGTTTTTGTTTAACCGCCCGCATAAAACGGAAAAAACGTATCTTTACGAATATTTTTCGAACGATTATGGATATAAACGAGCTTTATTCCTTGTTCCTGAAACAAGGAAGCGTTTCCACCGACAGCCGCAAGTGTACTCCCGGCGCGGTGTTTTTCGCCCTTAAAGGTGGCAATTTCGATGGTAACAAATATGCAGCGGCGGCATTGGAAAACGGTTGCGCCTATGCAGTGGTGGATGACCCGCAATATGCGGCTGATGGCAGGTATGTTCTTGTGGATGATGCCTTGCAAACGCTGCGCGATTTGGCAAAAATTCACCGTAAAACATTGAAAGCCATAATTATCGGTATTACGGGCACGAACGGTAAGACCACTACCAAAGAATTGGTATCTGCCGTGCTTTCGAAAAAATACAAGACACGCCACACCATTGGAAATCTCAACAACCATATCGGCGTGCCGCTGACCCTGTTGTCGTTTTCGGCCGACGATGAAATCGGGGTAGTGGAAATGGGCGCGAACCATCCGGGAGAAATAAAGAGTTCGGTGGACATCGTGTGTCCGGATTACGGCTTGATAACCAATGTCGGAATTGCACATATCGAAGGTTTCGGTTCGTTTGAAGGAGTGAAGAAAACAAAGGGGGAGTTGTATGACTATCTTCGCAACAACTCGCGTCCGGCTTTTGTCTATGCCGATAGCGCGGACCTCATGCGGATGTCGGACGGTATGCAGCGTATATTATACGGCAGCACCGAGGACTGCCGCGTCAAGGGGCAAACCGTGTCGGCATCCCCTTTCCTGAAAGCCGGATGTGTTTTGCCGGATGGCCGCGAATTGGACATAAACACGAAACTCATCGGCGATTACAATATTTCCAATGTATTGTCGGCAGTATGTGTCGGGGATTGTTTCGGAGTGCCTGCGGAAGACATAAAAGCCGCGTTGGAGGAATACGAACCATCCAACAAACGTTCACAGTTGGTTACAGTCGGCGATACCCGTTTCATATTGGACGCATACAATGCCAATCCTACAAGCATGGCGGCCGCAATCGAGAATTTCGCCCGCATGGAAGAGAATGCGAAGTGCGTGATTTTGGGCGACATGGGAGAGCTGGGGAAAGACAGCGAGGCAGAACACCAGAAGGTTGCCGATCTGCTGAAAAATCGCGGTTTTGAAGACGTGTATCTTGTCGGCGGGCATTTCATGCACACATACGACAATTACGTGCATTTTGAATCTTCTGCCCAAATGACCGATTATCTTTCGTCGGGGACAAGGGCGAGGGAACGCTTTGCCGGCAAAACCATATTGGTGAAAGGTTCCAATTCGATGCGTATGGACAATGTGGCACAAACAATAATGCAAAAATTATGATAAACATAAATTACAAACGCCGCCATACCTGCGAGGTAAAGGCAGGCGGCGTTACAATCGGAGGTTCGAATCCCATACGCTTGCAGTCAATGCTGAATGTGTCCACGATGGATACCGGTGCCTGCGTGGAGCAGACATTGCGCATAGTCGATGCGGGCGGTGAGATTGTCAGGCTCACCGCGCAGGGTACACGCGAAGCAAAAAACCTGCAAGAGATTCATGACAGGTTGAGAGCGTTGGGTTGCAACGTCCCTTTGGTGGCAGACGTGCATTTCAACCCCAAAGTGGCCGACGAGGCGGCCCTGCATGTCGAAAAGGTGCGTATAAACCCGGGCAATTATGCAAACAACGTCGCGGACATGGAGGAAAAATTCCCGAGATTGTTGCAATTGTGCAAGGAACACGGTACAGCTTTGAGGATAGGTGTCAATCATGGTTCGCTCAATAAGCGTATGGTTGAAAAATACGGCGATACGGCCGAGGGAATGACCGAATCCTGTTTGGAGTATCTGCGTTTGTGCAAATCGCACGATTTCGACAATGTCGTGTTGTCGGTGAAAGCCTCTAATGTGAGGGTGATGGTGCAAACCGTGCGTATGCTGTGCCGCCGTATGGACGAGGAAGGGATGGATTATCCTTTGCATCTCGGAGTTACCGAGGCCGGGGAGGGGGAAGACGGACGTATAAAATCGGCAGTGGGCATCGGAACTTTGCTGTCGGACGGTATCGGGGACACGATAAGGGTATCCCTGAGCGAGGATCCGGCAGCGGAAATCCCGGTGGCAAGACGTATCGTGGATTTCATAACACGTAAATCGCAAGCCCCGTTGATAGACGGTTCGTGTGACGGGTTGTTCGATCCCGAAACTTACACCCGCCGTCCGAGCAGGAGGGTGGCGCAATACGGCGGCGGGCAAGTCCCGGAAATTCTCCGTCCCGGCGACAAGATTCCGGAAGGCGTAAAAGAATTGCGGCTCACTGGCCAAAACGCCTTAGGCCAAGGCAGAATGTATTTCCAAAGTCTGAAAGAAGCCGGAGACGACAGCCCTGTCGTGATAAGCAAGGAATACGCGACAACGGATTTGGAACAGTTGCAGGTAGAGGCATCGATAGAGTTGGGAGCGTTGTTTTTGGACGGGTTCGGCGACGGTATACGCATAATCGCGCCCAATATACCGCAGGAAAAGACGGATTCCCTGATGGCCGGCATTTTACAGGCTACACGCTGCCGGATGAGCAAGACGGAATACATAAGCTGCCCGGGCTGCGGCCGGACACTTTTTGATTTGCAAGGCACGATTGCCAAGGTAAAGGCAGCCACGTCGGGTATGCCCAATCTTAAAATTGCCGTGATGGGTTGCATAGTGAACGGGCCGGGAGAAATGGCGGATGCCGATTACGGTTATGTGGGGGCAGGCATCGGACGTGTAAGTTTGTACAAAGGCCGCCAATGCGTGGTGAAAAACATTCCCGAAACAGAAGCGGTAGAACGGCTGTTGGAGTTGATTAGTGATTGAGGTGCCAGGTTACAGGTGCCAGTATTAGCATTCAGTTTCAGTTTGTACCTATTAGTGTCAGCACGATGTTCAGGGAAGGTCGCCCCTCTGGGGGCAGCAAACATCGCGCAGCGATGTTTGCGGGGGATAAGACAATGTCATGTTATGCTTTGCAAGCAAAGCATAACATAAAGCCCTGCGGCAAAGCCGCAGGGCTTTATGTTTTATTAACCTTAATGCCGGCGATATGCGGCATTATTCTTGTAGATATTTAGGTGTTAATTTTTTACATTTGTATATGCCTTGCCGTATTATGGGCTCCTGTCTTTAAGAAAAAAAGGATAATGTCGATGAAACGTCTGATTATCATATTGTTTACATGCTTTTCCGTTAGTGCCGCATAC
Source organism: Candidatus Enterocola intestinipullorum (assembly GCA_017694565.1). Taxonomy (GTDB): domain Bacteria; phylum Bacteroidota; class Bacteroidia; order Bacteroidales; family Paludibacteraceae; genus Enterocola; species Enterocola intestinipullorum. Next base: position 22,066 of record JADIMR010000038.1, read on the forward strand.
GCTTTGTCCCTCGATTCGTGCCAGGCGATGGCAAAACGCAACTATCCTCTTGTGAAGCAATACGGAATTATTGAAAAGTTGGAAAAGGTCAATGTGTCGTCTGCTTTGCGTGCATGGATTCCGCAGTTGGGTTTTATGGCTGAAGCGGCATACAACAGCGATGTCCCGGCTCTCCCCCAAGAATTTTCGGATATTATCAATGAGTTCTATGAGGTCAAAGGACTGTCGAAAGACCAATACAAGGTCGCATTGCAACTCAATCAACAGATTTGGGACGGCGGACTGGCTTCTGCCAACAAAAAAATCGCGAAAGCCGAGGCCGAGGTTAACAAATTGACTGTGGAAAAGGAAATGGAATCGTTGGCCAAACAGGTAAACGGGATATATTTCACCATACTGATGTTGGAATCCCAAAGACAAACCTTGAATTATGCCGATACTTTGCTGCAAGGTACGCTTGCCAATGTGGAATCATGTGTCGGGAACGGTGTGGCGTTACAGTCGGATTTGGACAATGTGGCGTTGGAAATGCTCGATTTGGAGCAGAAGAAAATCGAATTGGATCATTCCGTAGTTGCCGCAAGGCAGATTTTGTCGATAATGACGGGAGAAGATATGGCATCCGTCGAATTGGAGGTTCCTGAAATTCCCGATGTGGATTATTCGGTGAACAACAGGGCGGAGTTACGGTTGTTCGATGCGAAAGTCGCGCAGGCCGAAGCACGTAGGGGTTTGGTAAATGCGTCGGTTATTCCCCAGCTGGGCTTGTATGCCCAAGGTTTCTGGGGCCGCCCCGGCTTGAATTTGTTCGATGACATGATTTATGATGAATTTTCATGGAATTACATAGTGGGGGTGCGTTTACAGTGGAATATCAGCGGCTTTTACAATTACCGCAACAACATGGACAAAATCGATTTCGCCGTGCAGTCGGCCGAGGTCGAGCGCGATGCCTTCAAGTTCGGTAGCGATATGGAAACAGCGAAAATAAGGCAGGAAATCGAAAAGATGCGGAAACTTCGTGAAAGCGACGACAAGATAGTGGCTTTGCGGCAGTCCGTGCGCAAGGCTTCCGAATCGAAATACGCCAATGGCGTAATAACCATAAACGACCTGTTGCGTGACATAACCAACGAAAACAACGCGGTTGCCACACGGACTTACAGACAGTTGCAATTGATAAAAAACATATACGACCTTAAAGCTACATTAAACCAATGAAACGGACAGTGCCATATTTCATGCTGGCATCATTGCTGCTTATGACAGCCTGCCAGAACCATAAACGCGACTATGATGCCGAGGGATTTTTTGAAAGCACCGAAGTAATAGTGTCTTCGGAAGCCAACGGGGTCATATTGTCCATGGACATACGCGAGGGAGACGAAGTCGTAAAAGGGCAGGTAGTGGGAACGATAGACTCCACCCAGCTGTACCTTGCCAAGATGCAATTGTTGAAAAGCCTGGAATCCGTAGAGGGCAACAGCCCGGATGTAAAAAAGCAAGTTTCGGTATTGGAGGAACAGATAAAGAAACTCGAAAATGAAAAAAAACGAGTGGAGAACCTGTACAAGGACGGGGCGGCCACTCCGAAACAGCTTGACGACGTGAATGCGCAATTGGCGGTCGCACGCAGCCAATACGAGGCGCAGTATTCGTCGTTGCATAATACGGTTACAAGCATCAACGCACAAAGTTCCAGTATCGAAATGCAAGTCGCGCAGATGGACGACCGGCTTTCGAAATGCAAGGTAAGATCGCCATTGTCCGGCACCGTTTTGTCCTTATATGCCCATTCCGGTGAATTTGCCGCCGCAGGCAAACCCTTGTTCAAGGTCGCCGATTTGCAGAACGTGTACCTCAGGGCCTATTTCAGTTCGGGCGAGATTCCGGGATTGAAATTGGGCCAGCAAGTAAAAGTTTATGCGGATTACGGTGGCGATGATACATACGCATACGACGGGACGATAGAATGGATTTCACAAAAGAGCGAATTTACACCGCATAATATCCAGACCCCCGATGAACGCAACAATCTGGTGTATGCCGTAAAAATAGCCGTCAAGAACGACGGTAAGATAAAATTGGGCATGTACGGAGGGGTGAAGTTTATTGAACAGTAGGAAGTTAACAAGCAAGTAAGCAGTGCGACAGGACGATTATGCCAAATATGCGGTTTTTGCCGATTCTTTGGAAAAAAGTTTCGGCAAAAAGGAAGACAAGGTCGTAGCCGTAAAGGGGGTGTCGTTGCGTGTTGAAAAAGGCGAATTGTACGGCATAATAGGACCTGACGGCGCGGGCAAAACCACTTTGTTCCGCATATTGGCCACTTTGATGTTGCCTGACAGCGGAACGGCTTACGTGGACGGTTTCGACATATCGGGAGATTACCGGCTTATCCGCGACCGGCTGGGATATATGCCGGGAAAGTTTTCCTTGTATCCCGATTTGACGGTAAAGGAAAATCTTGAATTTTTCGCCTCGGTGTTCGGAACGACCATCAAGGAAAATTATCATTTGATCAAGGACATATACGAACGTCTCGAACCGTTCGAGAAACGCAAGGCATCCAAATTGTCAGGCGGCATGAAGCAAAAACTGGCTTTGTGTTGCGCCCTGATACATTTCCCCGACATACTTTTTCTGGACGAACCCACGACCGGAGTGGACCCCTCGTCGCGACGGGAGTTTTGGGACATGCTTTCAAGTATCCGCAAATACGGGATAAGCGTCGTGGTGTCCACGGCTTATATGGACGAAGCTTCACGTTGCGACAGGATTTCAATGATGTCCCAAGGCCGGTTCATCGGTACGGGGACACCGGCGGAAATCATCGACAGCTTCGACAGAAGGCTGATAGCCGTGTCGTCGGACGAGATGTTCCGCTTGTTGCGTGATTTGCGCGACATATCGGACGTGGACTATTGTTATACTTTCGGGGATGTGCACCATGTGGTTTTACGCGAAGACTCGTTGGCGTCCCCCGACAACCTGTCCGCCGTGCTTGTGGATAAATTCAAGCACGAAAACGTGGCAGCCGCGTATTGCAAACCGACAATGGAAGATTGCTTTATGTTGTACGAGAGCAAATTGGTTTAAAACTTGTGTAAAGGAAGGCTAATGGCAGACGACAAAGTCATAGAGGTCAGGAATCTTACGAAAAAATTCGGGGATTTCACCGCAGTGGACCATGTATCTTTCGATGTGTTCCAAGGCGAGATTTTCGGGTTTCTCGGAGCGAACGGGGCGGGGAAGACCACGGCCATGCGTATGCTTTGCGGTTTGAGTATCCCGACATCGGGAGAGGGCAAAGTAGCCGGTTATGACGTTTACAGGCAAGCGGAAGACATAAAGCGCAACATCGGCTATATGAGCCAGCGTTTCTCGTTGTACGAGGATTTGAGGGTATATGACAATATGAAATTGTTCGCCGGGATTTACGGAGTCCCGCGCAAGGAAATCCCGGCACGTATCGATGAGATGTTGCAACGTCTGGGTTTGTCCGAAATCAAGTACAAGATGGTCGGAGAACTACCGTTGGGATGGAAACAGCGTCTGGCTTTCTCGGTCGCGATATTGCACAGACCCCGTGTGATTTTCTTGGATGAACCGACCGGCGGGGTCGATCCGTCCACGCGCAGGCAGTTTTGGGAAATGATATACGAAGCCGCCGATGGCGGAATCACCATATTCGTTACGACCCATTACATGGACGAGGCGGAATACTGTAACAGGGTGTCCATGATGGTGGACGGGAAGATTGTGGCTTTGGACAGTCCCAAAAACCTGAAAGCAGGTTATGGCCTGTCCTCCATGTCGCAAGTCTTCGATTTGATTGCAAGAGGGGCGTTACGCAGTGAATAAGGCATTATGACACAGTTCGAGGCATTTGTAAGAAAGGAATTCTTCCATATTTTCCGGGATACCCGCACGTTGCTTATAATCGTAGGTATGCCGATCGTGCTCATCACGTTGTTCGGGTTTGCGTTGTCGCTGGAAATCCGCAACGTCAATGTGGCTATAATGGCAAAACAAAACGATCCGATGATCAACCGTCTTGCAGACCGGATTAACCGGAGCGATTGTTTCGAAGTAACGGATGTGGTTTCGAGCGAGGCGGCGGTGGATTCGCTCATGCGCAGGGATGTCGTCGATGCCGTTCTTATGTTCGACAGCGGTTTCTCTTCGCAGCTGCTGCGCGACGGAGCCAAGCTGTCAGTGGTTTCGGATGCTTCCAATCCTCTGCTCGCGCCTTCCGAAGCGATGTATTTGATTCAGGCCGTAAATAATTTCTTCGCAGATGAATTCGAGGGCATGGCACAACCGCAGGCGGGGTTGACCACCAATGTCAGGATGTTGTACAACCCGCAGTTAAAAAGTTCATATAATTTCGTGCCGGGCGTAATGGGGCTCATATTGATGATAATATGCGCCTTGATGACATCCGTCACGATAGTGAGGGAAAAGGAATCCGGCACTATGGAAGTTTTGCTGGTTTCGCCTGTCAGGAAACTTACAATGCTGGTTGCCAAAATGATTCCGTATTTCGTAATCGCGACGGCAGTGTTGATAATAGTGCTTATTTTAGCCTATACGGTGCTCAAAGTCCCGTTGTCGGGCGGTCTCGGGCTTATTTTGGGGATTTCGTTGCTTTACATAATACTGTCTTTGGCTCTTGGCCTGCTGGTGTCGACATTTACGAAAACGCAACTATCGGCCACGTTGATTTGCGGGATGGTTTTTATAGTGCCGTCGATGTTCTTGTCGGATTTGGTATTCCCGATAGAGAATTTTCCAGTCGTATTCAAATGGATGGCACAGATTATCCCGGCAAAGTGGTACATCGGAGCTATCCGCAAGGTCATGATAGAAGGCGTAAGCATAATGTACGTTTGGAAGGACATAGTGATAATGGCGGCCATGACAGTGATACTGATAGGCTTGTCATTCAGGAATTACAAAGAAAGGTTGTGATTGGTGGATAGTGGTTAGTTACTGCAACCTGATTTAGATATGAATTCGGCAATAATATATCTTTTGGTCAAGGAATGGAAACAGTTTTGGGCAAGTTCTTTCTTGCCGAAACTCGTTATTTTGCTGCCCGTGCTGGTAATGCTGCTGATGCCTTGGGTTTCAAACATGGAAATCCGCAACATGCGCATAGCCATAGTGGACAACGATTGTTCGTCCTTGTCGGAGAAACTGATGCAAAATGTGGAAGCCTCCGAATATTTTATTATTTCGGGAGTGCACCGGACTTATGACGCGGCACTTGCGTCTTTGGAGGATAACGATGCCGATGCCGTGATGGTGATACCGCAGGGCATGGAAGACGATTTGATGAAAGGCGGGCAGGTTTCGGTACATGTAGCCGCAAACGCAGTCAATTCCCTGAAATCCGGATTGGGCAGCGGTTATCTGACGAATATCATAACTTCTTTCGGGCAGGAGTTGCAATCCTCTTCGGGACAGGATGCTTCAATTCCGGTAGAGATAGATTTGCAGTACAGGTATAATCCGTATTTGGACAATGTAAAGTTCATGGTCCCCGGGCTTATGATAATCATAGTGATTCTGGTATGCGGTTTCTTGCCGACGATGAACATAGTCGGTGAAAAGGAAAAGGGGACGATAGAACAGATAAATGTCACTCCCGTGAAAAAGAGGGAGTTTATTTTCTCAAAATTGATTTTTTACGGGTTCATGGGGGTGTTCGTATTCTCGCTTTCCTTTTTGCTGGGGAAATTGGTATACGGCATTGCCCCGTATGGCGGGTTCGGTGAAATATTCGTAGGTGCCACTTTGCTCATAATATTCATGTCCGGACTGGGACTTGCAGTTTCCAATTTTTCGGATTCGATGCAACAGGCAGTGTTCGTGATGCTTTTCTTCATGATGTTGTTCATGCTTATGAGCGGGATCTTTACGCCTATCGGGTCAATGGAAAAATGGGCGCAAGCACTTACATACGCCATGCCTTCCCGCTATTTCGTGGACATAATGCGTTGCGTGTGTCTTAAAGGCAGTACTTTTAACGATTTGTGGTTCAATTTCATGATGCTTGCGATTTTTGCCGTTTTCATCAACGCTGTGGCGATTGCCACATACAAGAAGCAAAGTTGAATGCAGTGTGCGCGTCACGCCCAAGCCTTGTCCTACACCTGCTAAAAAACATTTTGATGTCTCCAATACAGGCTTCTGCCATCGCGCTTTCACTAAAAGGCGCAGCTAACAACTAAACATTAACCACTTATTATTATCTTTGCCGGCGATTTCGGAGAATATTGCACATCATGATTAAAATAGCAAAAACAAAGTCCGGTTTAAAGGAAATGATAAAGGCTGCCAATGCCGCATCGGTGGGATTGGTGCCTACGATGGGGGCACTCCATGAGGGACACATGTCCCTTGTAAAACGCGCCGTAGCTGAAAACGACCTTGTAGTCGCAAGCGTTTTCGTGAACCCTACGCAGTTTAACGACAAGGACGACCTTGCACGTTATCCGCGCACTCCGGAAGCCGATATTGAAATGTTGCAAGACGCGGGTTGCAATATCGTATTCATGCCCGACGTTGAAGAAATGTACCCCGAAGAAGACACCCGTGTTTTCGACTTCGGCGCATTGGGCAATGTAATGGAAGGCCGATTCCGTCCGGGGCATTTCAACGGCGTGGCACAAATAGTCAGCAAACTGTCTTATGCCGTCGAACCCGACAATGCCTATTTCGGCGAAAAGGATTTCCAACAGGTGGCCATAATAAAGGCTATGGTAAAGCAGTTGGATTTGAAAGTCCGAATCATTCCATGCCCGATTGTCAGGGAAAAGAGCGGCTTGGCCAAAAGCAGCCGCAACATGTTGCTTACGGACACGCAACGCGAAAAAGCCGTGCTGATTTCCAAGACTCTTGCGGCAAGCGTGGCAATGGCGGCTTCAAAACCGGTGAATGAAGTCCATGATTGGGTTGTCGGCCAATTCGCTTCCGATCCGGAATTCAAGATTGATTATTACGATATTGTCGATGGCGACAGTTTGCAGTCCGTCAGCGATTGGAATGACAGCGATTATATTGTAGGCTGCATAGCGGTTTATTGTGGGAAAATCCGTTTAATAGATAATATACATTATAAGGGATGATTATAGAAGTTCTCAAATCCAAGATTCATCGTGTCAGTGTTACTGATGCTAATTTGAATTATGTCGGAAGCATAACCATCGATGAAGATTTGATGGATGCCGCCAACATAATCGAGTTTGAAAAAGTAAGCGTGGTGAACAATAACAACGGAGAGAGGTTTGAAACGTATGTCATTAAAGGAGAACGCGGTTCGGGCGTGATTTGTACCAACGGCGCGGCAGCGCGCAAGGTGCAGCCCGGGGATATATTGATTATCATGTCGTTTGCCCAAATGGATTTCGAAGAAGCTAAAAAATTCAAACCGACGATTATCCACCCGGATACGAAGACCAACTTGTTGGTCAAGTAGTCAAGAAACATGCAACACCCAAGACCGTCTCATGGATGGGGATGGTCTTGGGTGTTTTTTTAGTGCCTGGCAAATATTCCTGTTCCCATTCGCAACGCGATTGTTGCCATCAACGGGAAGAACGCCGTGTTGAATGATTGGGGAATCGCGGGTGAAAGCAAAATCGTGAGTACTATTATTCCGCAGGCCGCCATGCGGTATACGCGGCTGAAACGGGGGCAATGTTTGTCCGTGAACAGGGGAACAAGCCAGAGCGGGTTAATCCACAATATGTTGAAATTCGCCCCCGTGAACGGATGCTCGGAGAAAATCATCAAATAAAGGATGATGAACCCGGCGATGGCGGTTATCCCGTACAATACCGCGTCAAACCATAACGGATTCCACTTGTATCGGATCTGTAAGAAACTGATGACAAGCGCAATGGCGAATACGCAACAGCAGACGACCATTGGAGACAGTTTTGCAGCTTCGTAAACGGCAGCTGCTTGTACAATCTCCTCGTGCTTTGACACCAATGGCTTTTCTCCCGACGGGTGCGCGACGGTGGCGGAAATGAATGCTTCATCCATCAATTCCGGCAGGAAAGCCAGTTCACGTGTGCCGGCCGGGCGGTCTGTCCCCGCTCCGAGGCAAATGTCAAAACCGAATTGCGACCATTCCGCTGTCCGGGTGTACAACCTTATCGCTTGGCGGAATGTCAATGGTTCTTCCCGTAATTCCTGATAAGCGATACTGCCTTGGGCGCATTCTTCAACCGCGTCCCTGATTTTCGTAGCGCAGTTGTTGAAAATAAAATTGTAGCGGTAGATGCGGTTTTCGGGACGCAGGTTCCGATTCAGGAACTCCCACAATGCTTGCTTTTCCGTATTGTCGAGATTGAGGCGGCTTTCTTTCACCGAAGAACCCCGGGCTGCGTATTCTATACAGAAATCGTTGAACCTGCTTATTCCTATGGTATAGTCGGTTTGCCCGCTCACGAATTTCAAGATGAAGTTCTCAGTGTAAAAACTGAAAACCCCGTAATTGAAAACCATGTCTATGCCGAGGCTGTCGTCCGATACTCTCAATGCGCTGTGTCCGAACAGTTCGTACACTTGTTCACCGGGCGAGCATGTAAGCAGCGAAAATCCGGCCTCGTCGCTTAACGGTTGTACGGCCGATGCCGGAATCGCCGTTGCAAGGCAGCACAACAGCGCGATGATTTTTGTCCATATCTGTCGCATGTGTTTGTAGTATGCAGTATTTGCCTGAATAGTACCTGATTCCCGCTTATAACAGGTTGCTGGCGAGTTCCGACAAATAGCTGCGTTCGCCTTTTACCAGATTTATGTGCGCGAAAATGTTTTGGCCTTTCATTTTGTCAATCGTATATACAAGCCCGTTTGACAACATGTCCAAGTATGGTTGGTCTATCTGTTGCACGTCTCCTGTAAATACCATCTTTGTGTTTTCGCCTGCGCGGGTGATTATTGTTTTTATTTCGTGCGGCGTAAGGTTCTGCGCCTCATCGACGATTACGTAAGCATCCGAAAGGCTACGTCCGCGTATGTATGCCAATGCCTCTATTGTCAGTTGCCCGCTTTGCTGCATTTCCTCTATTGCGGCGAGTTCCCTGCTGTTTGCCGAAAACTGGTGTTTTATGACATTGAGGTTGTCGAACAACGGTTGCATGTACGGACTGATTTTGTCTTTTTCCGTACCCGGCAGGAAACCGAGGTCTTTGTTTGCCAAGGCCACGATCGGGCGGGCAAGCATTATTTGTTTGTAGGAGTGGGATTTTTCCAATGCGGCAGCCAATGCCAATAACGTTTTTCCTGTTCCTGCTTTGCCGGATATGCAGACAAGTTTTATGTCGTCGTCAAGCAAGGCATCCATGGCGAATGTCTGTTCAGAATTGCGAGGCTCGATACCGTAAGCCCTTTCCTTGGACACCTTGACCACAATGTCAAGGTCGGCATCGTAGCGGGCCATAATGCTGTTGCGCTCGCTCTTCATTATGAAATATTGGTTGGCTTGTATTTCGTCCTTGAACGGCAGGCTGTTCGCAGGGACTCCCGCCGCCGTCTTGTACATCTGGTCTATTACCGCACCGTCGATGCCCTCGAAAACTTCTTGCTCCTTGTCGAAAATGTCTTTGCCTGAAATCTTGTCGTTGCGGTAATCTTCCGCGAGCAAACCGATGGACCTGGCTTTCATCCTAAGGTTTATGTCCTTGGTAACAAGGACTGTCTTGGTTTCGGGGAATTTTTGGCAGAGGTTGTCGGTTACTGCAAGAATCATGTTGTCAGGCGTGCGTTCCATGAACGCTTGCCTGATTTTGTCGGAAGGCGTTTCGTTGATTACGACGAACAACCTTCCCAAGTCGGGACCCAGCGAAGCCCCGGTCTTGAAAAAATCGTTGTCGCTTATCGAATCTATTTCGCGGGCGAATTGGCGGGCATTGTAATTTATTTCTTCGTTGCCTTTTTTGAACTTGTCAAGTTCTTCCAATACCACTATCGGCAGGTATATGTCGTTTTCCTGGAAGTTGTAGATGCACTTGTAATCGTGCAGGATCACATTCGTGTCCAACACGAAATTTTTCTTGGTTCCCATGGCTTTTGATTTTTAATGATTAGCATGAGTAAAGTTAGCAAAAATTCGCCTACGAACAGCTTGCCGCGTATTAAATAATGTTTCATATCCGCAGGTTGAGGAAAATTCCATATATGTCTTTTGCATTTTTATTGTAACAACAATGTTTTTTGAAAAATGGAACGATTTTTGCAGAAGCATGATAAAAACGCATATCCAAGTGGCACAGAAGAATATAAGGGACATTCGCAGCATAATATACAGTTCGTTGTCCGACAAGAACCTCGGCAGGGCTTTGGCGCAATTGAAAATCATCGCGCGCCCCTGCCATGCGGAAGAATTGTCGGAAATTGAAGATAATTACCGTGCAATGTTGTCATATCGTTTCGGTGGCGTGGAAGATCCCGATGCGGACAACATCTACAACCATCTTGTAAAGCGGGCTTTCGAACTTACCGATGATGTCTGCGCGGCATACATGCCTACCGATTACAGCCAGAACGAGGTATTTTCGACACTTTGGAACTGTTACCGTTTCGGTAACGACCAGGTCGACTATTGCCGTGTGATGAACGGTCAGGGAACTCCACTGAACAATCAAATAGCAGTCTCCGCAGTAACGCTGAATTGTTTAAGGATACTTGACGAACCGAAATTGCACTGCCTTATCGATTTTTGTTCCAATAGCGACAAAAAAACAGCGGCACGCGCCTTGACCGGTCTCATGCTATGTCTGATAAAGCATAACAAGCGCATCGTATATTACCCGGCGGTCAATAACCGTTTGAACCTGTTGTTCGACAACCCCGACAACGTGTCGCTTGCCCGGCAGATAGTGAAACATTTCATACGTTGCAAGGAAAACCCTCGTATCACCAAGGATATTAAGGACAATATACTGCCGACTCTTTCCAAGATGGCGCCCGACATAGGCAAAAAGGTGAAAGACAATTTCGACAACGACGATTACGAGGAAAGCATGTACAGCGTGCAGGACATGATACAGGAAAGCGGTATCGCGGACAAGATGCAGGCATATTCCGAATTGCAGTTGCAAGGATCGGATATCAATTACAGCACTTTCTGCTCATTGAAAAAATTCGGGTTCTTTCAAAATACCGACAGTTGGTTCATGCCCTTTTACAAGGAAAATCCTGCCATATCCGTATTGTTTTCACAGTCCGGGGGCGCGTCGTTCCTGGATTTCCTGGCGGGCAGCAATTTCCTCTGCGATTCTGACAAGTATTCCTTCTGCGTGAATCTTACCATGGTTCCGGAAGAAATGCGCAAGCCCATGCAGAAACAGTTGCAGGCACAGATAGGAGACGTGCCGGAGTTCGACGCGAAAAACGGGAACATGGTCATGTACACAAATCGATACATGCAGGATATTTACCGTTTTTACAAGCTTTACCGCAACAAGGAATTTTTTGACGACATATTCGAGTTGGGCTGCGATGTTTACAATATGGATTTTTTCCGTTTCCTTGATTCAGACGGCACTTATTTGTCCGAACTGGCCGATTTTTACTTGTCGAAGGAACTTTATGAAACAGCCTTGGGAGCATACGGCATACTCATGGAAAATACCGTGCCTGATGCCGAATTATATCGTAAGACGGCTTTTTGCCTGCAAAAGAATTTGTTTTATACCCAGGCTGCCGAGTATTACGAAAAAGTCGATTTGATGGAGGGAGGCAACGCGGCAATATTGAAAAAAGCAGGTTACTGCCACCGTAAGGCGGGGGATTTAGATGCCGCTTTGAAGTATTACCGGCAGGCGGAAGAATTCGAGCCGGAGAATTTGAACGTGTTGTTCAATATCGCTTTGTGCCTTGCCGAATTGCGATCGTTCGACAAGGCGTTGAATTATTTTTACAAGATAGAATTCCTTAATCCCGATGCCTGCCGTTCTGCAAAAATGAACCTTTATTTCGGACACTGTTTATGGGCGACAGGCGACAAGAAAGGAGCTATGAAGCACTATATGGCGTACGAACCCAAGGACAAGTTGGAGGAAAACCTGCGTCTTGCCCCATGCGGCTTTTCAACAAGGGATATTTATTTCATAATGGACTATATACGCTATTTCGGCGCGTTGGCTGTCGAGAGCGGGCAAAACGGAACAGCCGCCGGCAAGTCATGAATATAGGGACATGCAGGTAGTCGTTTATCGTGGACAAAGGTTTCAGATGCGGTCCAAAACAGTCCTGATGAGTTTTTCCATCAGGGGGTTGTAATCCCCGATGAAACTTTTTCCATAGCGGTTGGCAATTATCAGGCATACGGTAAGGGCTTTGTGTCCGTATATCGAGGCAAGTGCGGAAAGAGCCGCGCTTTCCATTTCCATATTGCATATCCTCATGCCATGATAATCGAAGCGGCGGATTTGTTCATTTAAACAGGGGGAAGAAAGCCCGTATCTGAGTTGCCGTCCTTGCGGGGCATAAAACCCTTGGGCGCATATCGTTCCTCCTTTTACCATTCCTTGCGCGATACGGTCGAGCAGGCTTTTGTCAGAGTGTACGCAATACGGTCTGGCTGCGTTTGCCGGGTAATCGCATTGTTGCAGGAACGCTTCTTCCGCGTCCTTGTCGCGAACGGAGTCGTTGCCATTGTAAAAGTAGGGCAGTCCGTCGAATCCGAAACTGTATTCGGAAGCCACGAACGTGCCTTCCGGCGTGTACGGTTGCAGTCCGCCGGAAGTGCCTATGCGGACCATGTTCAGGCATTTTCTTACCGGAAAATCTTCCCGGGTGGAGAAGTCGATGTTTGCCAAGGCATCAAGTTCGTTAATCGCGATGTCGATGTTGCCGACTCCGATACCCGTGGATATGACACTTATGCGTTTGCCTTTGTATGTCCCGGTAATACTGTGGAATTCCCGGTTTTGTACATCGCAGTCCACCGAGTCGAAGAACGCGGCAACTTTGGCACTCCGTGCCCTGTCGCCCACTAAAATGATATTCCCGGCTATTTGCCCCGGTTTGAGATGCAGGTGGAAGACGCTGCCGTCTTCATTGATAATCAGTTCGGAAGATTGGTACATGGCAATTGTTTATTCGTTCTTTAAAGTTAGCGAAAAATTTCAATATAAATGCTTTTTAGCTAATTTTGGAGTTGTAATGTCGGCGAAACGCGCCGTGTACGTCTACACGAACACATACCGGACTATTGAAACTAAATACTTACTCTAATTATATATGGGTTCAGGCATAAAAAAGACAAAACAGGTTTTTTTGGATGCGGCAAGACAGGTTTTTGCCAAATTGGGAGTTACGGGTGCTACCATGAACGACATAGCCGAAGCGTCCAAAAAGGGGCGGCGCACGCTTTATACATATTTTAAAAGCAAGGAAGAGGTGTATTATGCCCTTGTGGAGCAGGAAATGAACCTGATAGTCGACAAACTCGCGGCAGTGGCGGCAAAAAAAGATATTGCCGCGAACGACAAATTGTTGGAGTTTATCTTCACCCATTTGGAATGTATGCGTGATCTTGTGCAGCGCAACGGGACTTTGCGCGCCGATTTTTTCAGCGACATCAAAACCATAGAGATGTTGCGCCGGCCTATCGACCAAAAAGAGGTGCGGATGCTCAAAAGCATCTTGAAAGAAGGTGAAAACCAAGGCCTTTTCGCCGTGGCAGATTTCGATGTCGCGGCCAATATCGCCTTATACGCCATGAAAGGGTTGGAAGTCCCTTACACGAGACAGAAATTGGCCCATACCATGAACGACCATAAAAAGGAAATCGCCTACTTCCTTGTGAACGGGTTCAGCCGGAATCCTTCCGTCAACGTGAATAAAGCGACGGAAGACTATTCTCTTCAAAAGTAAACGGCGCGGCTTGCCGCGAGGGCTTTTCTTCTGCCGAACGCAAGGCGGCTGCTTCGCTGCGAATTTCGGCATAGTCCACGTAGACCGTGCTTAGAGGAGGCACAACCAAGCCGAATACGTCGCCCGTATGCGTCAGGTTTCCCATTTCGAAGTGGTATAAGAATTCCCCGTTATGGTATAGGTATACCGTATCCGACCTTGTCCGTATGCCCAAAACATTGGTTTCGGACGAAAAACTTTCATCATATATTTCCAAAAAAGGAGAGCATGAAGTTTCCCCGACGATGCACATTCCTTCCGTGTCGTATCTCAAAAAGTACATGTTTATGTCGTTGCCATATTTTCCGACGGCAATCCCCGCGAAGTCCCCGTTTAAACCCGAAGCGCGCATTTTTGCTTCAAAATATGCGCCGTCCGCAATGTCGGGAAGGTCGCGTTTGCCGCCGACCGGCACGATATACGGCAATGTGGAAAGGTTGCTGACTACGTAGCTACCGTTTTCTATCTTGGTTTCAATCTCTGAGAATGGCGATGCAGGCATATACCATCCTTCGTTACCTTCCCCGTATGCCCTGATAACCGTTTGTTCGCGCAAGTCTGTAAAATCGGGTACGTAGGTGCTCCATGCGGGCTTGTCCACGGGGGCGTTGAACAATTCGTTTATGTAGTATTCCTTGCGGAAACCTCGGTAATTTATGTTAGATGCGCGACCGTGCGGCAGTTCGTCCCCGCACATCATGGATTGCCAGTCGTTGTTGTCCAAAACGCCGTTGGTGTGGCCTCGGTCCAAAAAGCCGTGTCCCATTTCGTGAAAAATCAAGTCTTCGCGGACATCTTCGCTATTGCTTATGCCGGCAATCGAATTATACCAATAGTCGCGGTCTATCTGTATATGGACGGGACGCGACCCCATGAAACATTGTCCGGCGCGTCCGTCGGTCAAATCGGCGAACTCGATGTGCAACCCGTAATCTTCCACATGCCCGAGTCCGTACTGCCTTGCGTATTCGAAGAACCTTTCCACGTATGGCTTGAATTCCGGTTCCGTATATTCGTCTTTCGGCGAATTGTCGCAAGCTGACATTGCAAGGACCACGGCTGCGGCGGAAATCGCGTATTTCAATCCCGGTTTCATGGCATACGGGTTATTTTCGCCCCCAAAGCATTGAGCCGGCTGTCGATGCGTTCGTAGCCCCGGTCTATTTGGTCGATGTTGTGTATGGTGCTGGTACCTTCCGCGCTCATGGCTGCGATAAGCAGCGCGATGCCTGCACGTATGTCGGGAGAAGTCATTACGGCGGCACGTAATTTGAATTCGTCGCCCAATCCTATTATCGTGGCGCGGTGCGGGTCGCACAGTATTATTTGCGCGCCCATGTCGATTAGCTTGTCCACGAAGAATAGACGGCTTTCGAACATTTTCTGGTGTATGAGCACGCTGCCTTTGGCTTTTGTCGCCACAACCAGAAGCACGCTTAACAGGTCGGGAGTAAGTCCCGGCCACGGTGCATCTGACAAAGTCATTATCGACCCGTCGATAAAGGAACTGATTTTGAAACTTTTTTGAGAAGGAATTACTATGTCGTCGCCGTCTATGCGCAAGTCCACCCCGAGTTTGCGGAAACTGTCAGGGATAAGCCCGAGATTTTCGACGGAAACGTTTTTTATTCTCAAATCGGACGCTGTCATGGCTGCAAGTCCGATCAAACTGCCGACTTCTATCATGTCAGGCAAGATGCGGTGCGAGCATCCGCCAAGATTTTCAACGCCGTCTATGGTAAGCAGGTTGGAGCCGATGCCGTTTATTTCCGCACCCATTTTGCACAACATCCTGCACAATTGCTGTATATACGGTTCACAGGCCGCATTGTATATTGTCGTGCGCCCTTCGGCTTTGACTGCCGTCATCAGTATATTGGCAGTTCCCGTAACGGAGGCTTCGTCCAAAAGCATGTAGCAGCCTTTGAGTCCGGATGCTTTTATGTCGTACAGTTGCCGTGAGAAATCGTAGGAGAAAGATGCCCCCAACTTTTGTATGCCCTCGAAGTGGGTATCAAGGCGGCGGCGGCCTATCTTGTCCCCTCCCGGACGGGGAGACAAACAATGTCCTATCCGGCTTAGCAATGGTCCGATGAGCATGACGGATCCCCTGAGTGCCGTACATGCTTTGAGGTAATCCGCGCTCCCGATATAGTCCAAGTCGAGTTCCGAAGCGTCGAACCTGAACGCCCCGGCCGCAATGCGGCTTATTTTTACGCCCATCTTTTCCAACAACGCCATCAGATTGTTCACGTCCGCAATGTCGGGCACGTTTTCAATCAGCACCGGCTCTTTGGTGAGCAAAACGGCGCAGATTACCTCCAATGCTTCGTTTTTTGCCCCCTGCGGCGTTATTTCACCGTGCAGGCTGTGTCCGCCTTCAATTAGAAAAGATGCCATGTCGTGCCGGATTTATTGTTGTTTGTATTTGTAGTTGTAATTGGAGCGGCTTTTCTGTTTTGTGTAATTCTTGTTTTTTTGCGGGGAGTACAACAATTCCCTGCTGTCCCGCAATTTTATCTCGTCGTCCGAAAATTGCAGTTTCCCACCTGACAGTTCGCGCAGGTCGTCCAGTATTTTCTTGTCGCTTACGCTTTCCCCGTTCCACAGCAGGTAGCTTTTTTTCGCTTGATTGGCTATTATTGTGATAAAACGGATTTTATCAGGACCTTCGTATGCGGAAGCCACGTTTATGAACTGTTGCAGGAATCGTCCGTAATGACGGTTCCGCAATGTCGGGGACGGGTAGGGCAGCTTGTCGGGAACCGTATGTTCGCGGGCCTTCGGCACGTCGTAGGGATAATCGATGTCCAATTGGTAATTCGACATCATGGCCAAATGGTCCCAAAGCTTGTGCTTGAAATCGTTCACGTCCCTTAGGTGCGGGAACAGGTTGCCCATGACGTTGATTATCGTATTGACGCAGCGTTGGCGTTCGGCACGGTCCTCAATCGTCATGGCATATTCCACCATTTGTTGGATGTTCCGTCCGTATTCGGTCAGAATAAGCTTGCTTTTCTCCGTGTAGTACTCCATAATGATTTCAAAAGTTGTTTGCGGGCATGCCGGCCCGCCGTATGGAATTATTTTCAAATGACTTTGTGCTTGGGCGTGCTTATCATGAATTCTTTCAGGTAAGCCGGTTCGAAATATGCCAAGTCGGCAAAATCGCGTTTGTTGAAACAATCTTCGGAAAGGCGGGACATGTAGGTGGCGAGGGGCGGCAAATCGCCTTTGAAAACCGCGTTAGGGGATTTTATCGTGTCCCTGCATTTGTCCGAACCGTTACCGAAAAAATATATTTTGTTGTTGTCGAGCAGCCTTGCGAATGATTCCTCGTCGATTATTTCCGGTGCCGGGGCTTGGATTCCGTTCAAGCCGGAATCGTAAACAGCGGCATATACCTCCATCCTGCGTGCATCCAACATGGGGCACAACAACCCGTCGGTATTGCCGGCCGTTTGCATAAAACCTTGGGCCATGATTTTAAGGGTGGGGATGGCGATAAGCGGCAACCCCGAACCGTAGCAAAAGCCTTTCGCGAACGAACAGCCTATACGCAATCCTGTGTATGAACCCGGTCCCGCGCTTACGGCGACCGCATCGAATTCCAGACCCTTGTCAGTGGCGTATTGTTTGAGTTCTTCGGCAAAAACCGCCGTGCATGAGGCATGGGAATGCAATTCATTGCTGTGTTTTTCAGCTACGGCTGTCCCGTTTACCGATATTGACAAGGAACAAATATCGGCAGCTGTTTCTATGTTCAATATAACTGCCATAATACACGCAAAGATAATGTAAATTTTTCCTACATTTGAGAGCTTGTAAGAACGAATTAAAATTATTTATAATACCATGTTGCAGTCAATGACAGGTTACGGCAAATCCGAAACGGTTTTTGCCTCGAAGAAAATCATAGCTGAGGTCAAGTCCCTGAATGGCAAACAAGCCGATATTTCAACAAGGCTCGCAAGCCAGTACAAGGAAAAAGATTTGGAATTGCGCGCCCTCGTGGCGCAAAAGTTGGCGCGTGGCAAGGCGGATTTGTCGGTCAGCATCGAAAATCGTCCGGAAGAAGGGGCGGCGGTCATAAACACGTCGCTTTTCGTCGCATACAAAAGGCAGATAACGGAGATTGCCGAAGCAACCGGTACGGAGCTCCCGCAAGACATGTTCGCAACCATTTTGCGGATGCCCGATGTCATGAAGACGGAACAGAACGGGCTTTCCGAAGACGAATGGACAGCTGTCAAGGCCTGCGTGGAGGATGCCTTGGACAAACTTGTGGAATTCCGCATGCACGAGGGAGCCGGATTGGAGAAGTTTTTTACCGAACGATTGGATATAATAGAGAACCTGTTGCATGACGAAGTTCCCAAATACGAGAAAAGCCGTATAGACAAGATAAAGGCGCGTATGTGCGAGAATCTTGCAGAAATCCAAAGCAAGGCATACGACGAGAACCGTTTCGAGCAGGAATTGATATACTATATCGAAAAATTGGATATAAGCGAAGAAAAACAACGTCTGCAAAAGCATTTGGATTATTTCCGCTCGGCTATGAAAGAAAATGAATCGCAAGGTAAGAAATTAGGATTCGTCGCCCAGGAGATGGGGCGCGAAATAAATACCCTCGGTTCGAAGGCCAATCACGCTGAATTGCAAATCGTGGTGGTAAAGATGAAAGACGAATTGGAGAAAATCAAGGAGCAGGTGTTGAATGTCCTGTAAGCATGGAGCATGGGCGCGGCAGTAACATTATTTTAGCAAGTCCGGCCGAAGCCTTTTGGTCCTTTCCAACGATTGTTCCAACCGCCATGCGGCAATGTTGGCCTCATGGCCGGAAAGCAGCACTTCGGGTACTTTCCAACCATTGTAGTCCGCTGGGCGCGTGTATACGGGAGCTGATAACAAATTGTCCTGGAAACTGTCCGACAATGCGGATTGCTCGTCGGATATGGCACCGGGAATCAGGCGTACCACTGTGTCCGCTATGACGGCGGCAGCCAGCTCCCCTCCGGTCAGGACATAATCTCCAATGGATATTTCTTTGGTAACTAAATGTTCGCGTATGCGATGGTCAATGCCCTTGTAATGCCCGCAAAGTATGATTATGTTTTGGAGCAGCGACAATGAATTTGCCATGTTCTGGTCCAGCACCTCCCCGTCGGGAGAAGTGTATATTACTTCGTCGTAGTCCCGTTGCGATTTCAAATGGCTGATGGCACGGTCCACGGGCTCTATCTGTATTACCATTCCTGCTTCTCCCCCGAAAGGGTAATCGTCCACCCGCCGGTGTTTCTTGTCGGTGGAATAATCCCTCAGGTTGTGCAACACTATTTCTACCAAACCTTTGTTTTGGGCGCGTTTGAGGATAGAGTGGGAAATGTTGCTTTCTATGAGTTCCGGGATGACGGATATTATGTCGATTCTCATTTTTCCTGATTGTCTTCTTTTGCGTAAGCCGTGAAAAAACTGAAATGCACGCTGCCGTACTTGCGCATTTCCATAAAATTGGGATGCCCGGAGAAGTCGTTGTTCTTCCCGTGTTCCAAAATCATGATGCCGTCATCTTCCAACAGGCCTGCGGAAAGCACGGCATCGGGGATTGCCGGCAAGGCCGCCAGTGCGTATGGGGGATCGGCAAAAATAATGTCGAATTTACGACGGCAGGCGTTTATGTATTTGAGGGCATCGGCTTGAAGCACCGTAAGGTTGTCGATTCCTAATTGCTTGGCGCTCTTTTTTATATATTCGGCATGTGTGCGGTTTATCTCCACGGCCGTAACGCTGGCGGCATCCCTTGATATGAATTCCAAACTAATGCCGCCCGTTCCGGAAAACAAGTCCAATACGGTGGACCCTTCTATGATTGTGCGGTTTTCCAAGATATTGAACAGTCCCTCTTTGGCAAAATCGGTCGTGGGCCGGGCTTTCAATTCCGACAATGGTAAAATCTTACGGCCTTTCAGTTTTCCGCTTATTATGCGCATGTTTCAATTCCCGGTTGGTAAATTACAGTCTTGATATGTTTTTTCAGGTCGTCAATCCGCTTGCCGTCGCCTTCCACATATAGGGGACAGTCTTGCTGTGAAAGTTTCTGCCTTTCGTACAATAATCCGGTGTAGTATAACAAATCGTTGTCGTTCAGAAGCTTGAACCGGTTTGCGAATTTCAATGTCCCGTTGTCGCATACGATGAAATATGCCGATGTTTTCGACAGGTTCAGCCAGACTTGTATTGTCCCTGTTTTTTTTGAATTTTTCAGGGCGCGGGATATGAAAGGAGTTTGGGCATGCAGTATCTGCTTGGTGCCGAATGTGTTTTGAAGGAATTTGAACAATTCGGACGGCACGGCGAACAAGTTGGAAATGTCGTGTCCTATTATGGGATTTGAAACCAACACGTAATCGTCGGGATTTTCACCTATTTCCCCATAGCAGAAAGCCAAAAGCGGGCGGGCGTATTCCATGCTGAAAATATCTTGCGGCACCAATGACGAAAAAGGCGCGTCGAAGTATATCTTCAATTGGTTGCCGTCTTCATGCAATTTGTTTTCACACAGGCAGTAAGCCATGTTGCGATAATAATTGCCATCGGCTTTTTCAAAGTCGAAAACCTGCAACTGTCCATTCCTTAAAAAAGAAAATCCATCCGCAGAAATACGGATGGATGTATGGTTCGCGGTTATATTATTCCCAGTTGCCGGCATTGTTGTTGGATTCGTTTACATCGCCGAATTTCAAACCGGGGAATCTTTCCATTTTTTCTTGCGTAACTACCAAGTTGGTGAGTTCCTGGCGGTTGAGGTCCGAAAGGTATTTCACGTATGGTGCGCGGGCTTCCATTACTTTCACTTTTATGCCGGCAGAACCCGTAGTTACTTCGCCTTTTTCCAAATCGAACATTTGAATACCGTCGGGATATGTCTCGGAATAAGGTATGTAGCACAAGGAATCCACATTGTAGTTTTCACCGAACAATGCTACTTGCATGCTTACGTATGTGGTATCGCGTTTGATAAGACCCAATTTTACGGCTTCCTTCTCGGTCATGCCTTCTTCTAATTGTTTGTCCGTAAGTTCGCCTTCCTTCAAGATGATTGCCGATTTTTCATTCTTGATGAAATTCATCAAAGTATCGAAACTGTCGGTGTAGTCGCCTTTGAGGTTGCGGTATTCTACTTCGGCTTTGCGGATATCGGACAAGCGTTGGATAATCGCTTTTTCGCGACGTTCTTTTTCTTCGGAGAATTTTATAGGGGTTGTGATGCTGTTGTAGCACAACCATGCCAATACAATTGCGGCTACTGCCAAAAGGGCCTTGAAAGCGTTGTTCATATCTTTGATTTTTAGATTATGCAATAAGAATTGTGCAAATGTATATATTTTTATTTATTTGCACAAGAATGCGCGGCGGCTTTTATGGACTAATTTTTTCCAGTTTTTTTGAAATGTCCGGACCGTCCGCGTGCGTTGGTAAAAAATAGGATTTTGATAAGCGAATACGTTTCCAAAACAATAAGGGACAAGTTCCCGTTCGAGCCCACAAGCCAGCAAAGCGAGCTCATGGACAGGTTGTCGGAATTCCTCACCTGCCCGCAGGACCATTGCCTTTTCATACTGAAAGGGTATGCCGGCACGGGCAAGACATCCGTAGTGGGGGCATTGGTGAAAGCCATGCGCCAAATGCGTAAAAACGTCATATTGGCAGCCCCGACCGGCAGGGCTGCCAAGGTAATGTCGGCCAAGTCCGGCCGCAAGGCGCATACGATACATAAATTGATATACCGCCGCAAAAGCAGCGACGTGTCGAGCCCGTTCGTCTTGGACTATAACAAATACAGGGACACGTTGTTTGTCGTGGACGAGGTTTCCATGCTGCCGGCCGGCGGCAGCGACAGTACGTTCGGCAGCGGCGACCTTATGGACGACTTGCTGCGATTCGTGTTTTCCGCCGACAATTGCAAGTTGCTGTTTTTGGGGGACACGGCACAGCTGCCGCCCGTGCGTTTCGAAGAAAGTCCGGCACTCAGCCCCGGTTTCATGCGCTCTTATGGCTTGCAGGTATCCGATTATTGCCTGACGCAAGTGGTGCGGCAACGTGGCGGCAGCGGCATACTTGCCAACGCGACCATGCTCAGGGAGTGTTTGGACGAGGGAAATGCTCCGTTGTTCAAGCCGGCGGAGGACGTGGAGCTGCTGACGGGAGCGACTTTGGTCGAAGAGATAGAGCATTCGTACTCCGAGGTTGGAGAAAACGAAACGATAATAATAAGCCGGTCGAACAAACGCGCAGGTTTGTTCGCATCGGGAGTGCGGGGCATGATTTTGCAGCGTGAAGACGTGCTTGCGCGGAACGATTTGCTCATGGTGGTGAGGAACAATTACAACGCGGGAGTCGAATACGGCTTGGATTTCATAGCTAACGGGGATATAGCGCAGGTTTCGCGTTTGGGCGGCAGCATTACCCATCTCGGATTCACGTTCCGTAAAGTGTCGTTGTATTTTCCCGATTATGATACCGAAATCGATACGCTCGTATTGCAGGATGCCTTGTCTTGTGAAACGCCGTCCGCGTTGCAGGACTTGAACAACAACCTGTACCGCGCCATAGAATCGGAAGATTACGCCATGGTAAAGTCGAAGCGCGAACGGTACAAGAAAATGAAAGAGGATGTTTTCCTTAATGCCTTGCAGGTGAAATCGGCATACGCCGTTACATGCCACAAGGCTCAGGGCGGGCAGTGGAAACATGTGTACGTCGATATGGCGGCGTTGCGCAATGCCGAGATCGACAATTCCCTGCTCAGATACCTGTATACGGCATGTACCCGCGCCACGGAAAAACTTTTCCTCATCAATACTCCTGCGGAGTTAGTGGGTAGTGGTTAGTGGTTAGTGATTAGTGGATAGTGGTTAGTTTCAGTTGGCATCGCCGGAGCGCAGCGTAGGCCCCGGCACACAGTGCCGGCGGCGCAGCCGTTTAATAAAATGATAATGACCTGCGAAGCAGGTTAGTGGTTAGTGATTAGTTACAGTATGCACCTCGTAGTGTTTGCACTATGTTGAAAGTAGGTTTTAGTGGAAGCACAAGGTTCAAGGAAGGTCGCCCCCTCTGGGGGCAGTAAAATCATCTTTGATGATTTTACGGGGGGATAAGACAATGAAAGGTATTGAGCAAAGCTCAATACCTCAATACCTGAAACCGCTGCCGCCCAAGAACTCGCGCAGCAGCGACGTGGACGGGATGTCATAGAACGAAATGGGAGCAAACAGCCGTAGAAGTTTCAACAAGCGGCGAGCTTCCGGATAAGCGTCCGAATCCTGCCGCACTTCCATCAATATGGGTTCGGCTTGGCGGCGTATGGCCTGCAACTCGAAAAGCAGCGACGAATTGAACATCGCATCCGCATTTTCGCTGAACGGCAATATCCATTTGTCTTCGCCGCGCCTTACGCTTCCCCATCGCAAGATGGTGTCTTCGCCCGAGTAGCTCCTGTATTTGTGGTCGCGGATGATGCGGCGCAAAATACGTATGTCTTCGGTAGGAATCCAATTATGGTCGTTTATTGAAAGCGCGGTCAATGGCGAAACGAACACTTTGAATTTGGCTTCGTCGGGGATTGTTTTTGTCAGTTCCGGATTAAGCGCGTGTATGCCTTCGATTACGATTACCTGTCCTTCCCTTAGTTTCATCTTTACGCCTCGTGGTTCGCGCCGCCCGGTTTCGAAATTGTATATGGGCGTTTCGACTTCCTCTCCACGTGCCAATTTTTCCATCTGTTCGTAAAAGAGCGTCAAATCGAGGGAATAGAGCGATTCGAAATCGTGTTCCCCGTTTTCGTCCACCGGGGTCTTGTCCCGGTTTATGAAGTAGTTGTCCAATGACAATGTAAGGGGAAATACTCCCGAAGCCGCCAATTGTATGCTTATGCGTTTGGAGAATGTGGTTTTGCCGGAAGATGACGGACCTGCGACCAGAATTATCTTGATGCGCTTGTCTTTTATTATCCTGTCAGCAATCTGGACAATCTTCTTTTCGTGTAATGCCTCGGCAATTTTTATCAGGCGGTTCAGCTCTTCTTTCTTCACCTTGTTTATGTCTGCTATGTCAGTGATGCCCATGATACGGCACCAGCTCCAATATTCCTTGAACGTCTCGAACGTCTGTTTAAGGAAGCACGGTGCTGCAAGCTCGTCGGGTTTGCCGGGCGAGGGCAGGCATAGGAAGAAACCGTCGAAATACGGTACGAGGTCGAAAATGTCCAAACACCCTGTGGAGGGGGTGAGCAGGCTTTGGTAGAAGTCTGGCAGCCCGTCCAAAGTATAATATATGGAATAATAATCTTTTACGTACCTGAGCAGGTTCGCGGTATTTTCCGCTCCTGATTCACGGAACATTTTTTCTATTTCCACTGTCGGACGGTAAAACATCTCGAACGGCATGTCGGCGGCTACGATTTCCCTCATGCGGTTTTTTATCGCGCCGAGCGTGTCGTTGCCTATCATCTTCCCGTCTATGCTTATTTCGATGTAATAACCTGTCGATATGGGGTGTTCAACCCTTAATCTCGCGCCTGGTACTACATCGTTTACGGCCTTGTACAGCACGAAAATGAGGGAACGCACGTAAATGCGCATCCCGGACGTGCTGCCGAGGTCTATGAACTCGACGCTTTTGTTGCGGTATACCGGGGTGGACAGACTCATGATTTTGTTGTTTACCAAGGCTCCCATAACCTTGTATTTGGTTTGTACGCCGGCCAAAATCATTATTTCTTCCAAATTCGAGCCGATGGGGACTTTTATGCGTTTCCCGTTGTTTTTGCAGATGATTTCAATCCTGTCCATTGCGATTGTCGTGAGAATGGTGAGACGTGTTTCAAATTTAGGAAACTTTCGGCAATTCCGCAATATTTACGTTGCGCATGGATAGGTCCGAACGGATAGTCCGTGATTCTATTAAAAATTTTAATATATGACATTGAAAATTTCCCTAATTTTGTCGGACATCTTTGCAAATTTCTTTTATGAGCTACACATTTTACGACTTTCTGGTCCTTGTGGGTTCATTGGGTTTGTTCCTTTACGGAATGAAGCTTATGAGCGAGGGCCTACAAAAGATTGCCGGAGACAAGTTGCGGGCCGTGTTGTCGGCAATGACGAGCAACCGCTTCGTGGGAATGCTTACCGGTTTGTTAATCACCACGGTCATCCAATCTTCTTCCGCAACCACGGTAATGGTGGTCAGTTTCGTCAATGCGGGGCTTCTTTCCTTGGTCCAATCGGTTTCGGTGATTATGGGTGCCAACATAGGCACGACGGTTACGGCTTGGATAATTTCCCTGCTTGGTTTCAAAGTCAGCATGTCCGTCCTTGCACTCCCCATTATCGCATTCTCCATTCCTTTCATCTTCTCTTCCCATAACAAACGTAAATCTTTCGGCGAATTTTTGCTCGGCTTTTCCATCCTGTTCATGGGCTTGGAATACCTTAAAAATTCAGTCCCCGACATACAAAGCAATCCCGAAATATTGGCGTTCCTTACGCAATATACTAATTACGGCTTCGGCTCCGTATTGATTTTCGTGCTGATAGGCACATTGCTTACGGTAGTGGTGCAGTCTTCTTCCGCCACTGTCGCGATTACATTGGTAATGTGCGCCAAAGGTTGGATTCCATACGAACTGGCGGTGGCAATGGTCCTCGGCGAGAACATAGGCACTACCATCACGGCCAACATAGCCGCCATTCCTGCCAACGTTTCTGCAAAAAGGGCGGCATTGTCGCATCTGTTCTTCAATATATTCGGCGTAATATGGGTATTATGCCTGTTTTATCCGTTCACGTCGATGATAAAATACATCGTTACGGAATTCGGGCCGGGCGACCCGACGCAATTGATGGCGTTTACAAGTTCCATCGATCCGCAATTGCTTACGGCGTTCGACGACCCCAAAGCCGTCCTGTCTCCCGAACAATTGGCGTTGAAAGAACAATACGTTTCTTACCAGGTATCTACTTCGTATGCTATTTCCTTGTTTCATACGCTTTTCAACGTATGCAATACCTGTATAATGATATGGTTCGTGAACTTGTTGGCCAAGATTGTTACCAAGTGCATACCCCAAAGCAGCAAGGACGAGGAGTTCCGCTTGCGTTACATATCCACGGGAATGCTTTCCACTTCCGAATTGTCGATAGTGCAGGCAAGCAAGGAAATCAATTTGTATGCCGAACGCAGCGTAAGGATGTTCGGTATCGTCAAGCAACTTTATGACGAACCGGATAACGAGCAGTTCGAGAAGACATTCAAGCGCATAGAGAAATACGAGGACATTTGCGACCGTATGGAAATAGAGATAGCCAATTACCTTACCCGGGTTGCGGAAGGCAAGTTGTCCGACAGCAGCAAAATCAAGGTACACGCCATGCTCCGGGTGATTTCCGAGGTAGAGAGCATTTCCGACAGTTGTTTCAACATGGCAAGGATCATACGCCGCCGCCATGATAACAAAATAGAGTTCTCGGACGAAATCCGCAATAACATTTACGGTATGTTCGGTTTGGTGCAAAGCTCCCTTGACGAGATGATGCGGATTGTTCCCAAGGACGGCATAGCGGAAGTGCATCATCCCGATACGACCGCTTCCTATGCCATAGAGAACGACATCAATGCCATGCGCAACGACCTCAAAGCGAAGAATGCGGACGATTTGAACGCGCAGAAATATCCGTATCAGGTAAGTGTCAGCTATATGGATATAATAGGGGAGTGTGAAAAGATAGGCGATTACGTGATAAACGTAGTGGAACAATACAAAGAATTGTAATTCCCCGTAAATGACCACCTGATTAAAAACGGTACAGCCGCGATTTTTTCGCGGCTGTACCGTTTTTTTGTGCGGGGGTCGCTATGCGGCGGGGGGTAAAATGAATGGCGGGATACGGCCCTGTGCCTACGGCACAATGAATGGCGGGATACGGCCCTGTGCCTACGGCACAATTAACAAGCCCGCAGGGCCGGCGCGGAGCGCCGCAATGCCCCGTGGGGGCCGCCGCTGAGCGGCGGGGGGTAAAATGAAAGGCAGGATACGGCCCTGTGCCTACGGCACAGGGTCGTATCCGCTGCCACCCCACGGGTGGCAGCGGCAGATTCTTTTGATGCCGAGCCACAGGCCTTTGACAGGACCGTGTTTTTTCAAGGCCTGGACCATGTATTCGGAGCAAGTGGGAGTGTAGCGGCAAGCCGAAGGTGTGAAAGGCGATATGCAGTTGCGGTAAAAGTATACGGGCAACAGCAATATCCATGTAAACATTCTTTTCAGGAAATCAGGCAATTTCACTTTGTATTCCTGTTTGTCGAGGCGAAAGAAATAGCAATGTACAGAACCATTGTGGCGAACAGTCCGGCAAAAGCGAACAAGGCAGTAAGCACGATGGCGCACCCGGCGAAAACATATTGGGTCTTGCCCTTTTGTTTGAACGAGAACATAGGTACGGGGCAAACCAACAGCCATGAAGTTATAAACGCATACGCCAAAAGCATGAGCATGCTCCATAATCCGAAGTGCAGCATGTCGCTGAATACCGGGGCAGGCTGCCACAAAAACGCGGCGACAGGCATGTTCGCCATTGCGCCGGTCATTATCGCGTTCGCAGGAGTAGGCATCCCTATGAAAGATACATGTTGGCGTTCGTCGTTGTTGAATTTCGCCAACCTCAAAGCCGAGAATACCGCAATCACGTATGGAATGTATGGAATGACAAAGGCCCAATCGAGCATCGCCTCCGGATAATCGCATTCTTTCAGCAATGAAGACACTATCGCCGCAGGCGCAAGTCCGAAACTTATGTCATCGGCAAGCGAATCCAGATCCTTGCCTATCGGAGAGGCGACTCCTAACTTCCTTGCTGCGAACCCGTCGAAGAAGTCGAAAACGGCTGACAGGATTATGAACAGGAATGCGGCGGTCAAGTCTCCCTCGATTGCCGAAACCACGGCTATGCAGCCTGAAAACAAGTTCAAACTTGTGATTGCGTTGGGAATGTGTTTTTTTATCATGGCTCAAAATAAGCGGGTACGGGTGCGGGTGAAATCTCGAATTTGCCGGTGTTGGTAATCACGAAATATGCAGGCGGCGTTTTCAGCCTGAATGCCTTTCCTATTCCGGGATTGTCTTCCGACGAGCAAATATATTCAATTTGGGGATAGTTTGAACAGGCTGCGGAGATTTTCTCTTTGCTGTCCGACATGAAAACGAACACGAATGCGAAGTTGCGTTTCCATCTTGCTTTAAGCCTGCCTGCGAAATCCAAATCGGAAAGGCTTTCTTTCAAGCCGGAATTTGCAAAGCAAAGATAGATGTACGGCTCATGGAAGTCCGTCCACCGTAAAGTGTCATTGGCAAGGTTTATCAAATACGGGATTCCGACGTCGTTGCCCTCGGCGGTCTTGCGGAGTTCCTGCTTCAAGGCGGCGGCAATCTTCCGTGGCCGGTCGATGCTTACGGAGTCCAAATAATTTTCACCCAAGTGCCCGTTTGCCACATTGAGAATCGCGGCAAGTTCGTACAGTTCCCGGTTTGGTTTCAGGTATTCGATAAAGCGGAAGTCCTCCAAAAGCGACGAAAACGCGGCCCAGAATGCGGGGTTTGAATATCCGGGTGTACCGGGCAGCAAAAACATGCTTATGGCCATGTCGCGCCCCCTGTCCCCGAAGTACCGCAGCAACTGTGCATAACTGAACTTGCGGTAGTCGTTGAAATATCCGTTACCGCAATTCCTGTAAGCGGATTCGATGTCCCCGTAAAAGCGGTCGAAGTCTTCCGTAGTGCCGTAATTGAACAGAAGCCTGTTCCATAGACTGTCCAATTTGTCCTCGAACGAAGCGACCAACAAGTTGATGTCGTCATTGTCAGGATTGTCGATGCTTAGCAATATCGTTTCTGGTACGAAATACGGGTTCAGGTTTTCGCTTTCGGTCAATGGTTTGTACGGCGGCAGGTTTATCTTGTAGTTTTTATTGCTCTCGACAAAAATGCACCCTCTGTAAAATCCCAAATCGCATTTGCAAAACAGCGTGCTGTCGCAGTCGAAGGACAGTAAAAAACTGCCGTCGGCATCCACGGTGTCCGATGCAAGTTCTATAAGCCGTGGAATGATGGCATCGCTTTCGGTATAAAGCAGCAACTCTTGTCCTGCATAATCGGGAGCCTTGCCGCTTATGGTAGCCGCTGAAAGACGGGGTGCGTTAATCCCGGCCAAAAGGCACAGTAATAAGGCCGTATGTCCTATATATTTCAAGATTCCAATTCTTTCGAGCATCTTTCCACCAATTGGGTTTCAAATCCTCTTGCCAAGGCAAAAGCCTTGCATTTGTCCATCTTTTTTGCCCATGCCGAATCTTTCGTCTTCGCGTGTTTGGCGGACATGAGCTTTTTCAACACAGCAGCGTATTCTTCATCGGGGACGGCATTTTCCAACGCATCGTCAATTGCCCCGGTATCGACATTTTTCATTTGCAGGGAGTATCTTATTTTTCGTTTTCCCCAGCCTTGCAAACGGATTTTGTCACGGACGTATGCGGAGGCATAACGTTTTTCATCGATGAAGCCTTCTTGCTCCAAGCGGTCTATTATTTCATCGGCAGGGGTTTCGTTTTCCCAACTGTCCAATTTCTTGCGCACGTCGTCCTTGCATCGCTCTGCCGAAGCACAGTATGTTGCCGCTTTTGAATAGAGGTCTTTATTGGAAGCCATTCTCAGGTGTCAGGTTACAAGTTACAGTCGGGACGCGATTTGTCGCGTCTATAGTATTGATGGTAATAATGTTTCAACAGGCATCCTATTAATGACGTGGACTTCCATTTGGCATCGCCGGAGCGGAGCGTAGGCACCGGCACGAAGTGCTGGCGGCGAAGCTGTTTAATAAAAGGATATGTCATGCGAAGCAGGACAATGCCTGTGCGACAGCGGCTTTTTACAAAAAAGCTGCTGTCGCACCTTTTCCGCCGGCTTTCACTTCGGCAATCGTACCTTGCGCCACTATCCGTCCGCCCGCGCTGCCGCCCTCCGGGCCGAGGTCTATTATATGGTCGGCATGAAGTATCACGTCCAAATTATGTTCTATCACTATCAGGCTGTTGCCACGGTCCACCAATCTGTCCAAAACTTCCAGCAATACCTTTATATCTTCGAAATGCAGGCCGGTGGTCGGCTCGTCCAAAATATACAGTGTATGGCCGGTGTCTTTTTTCGCAAGCTCGGTGGCCAATTTCACGCGCTGGTTTTCGCCGCCCGAAAGCGTGGTGGACGATTGTCCGAGTTTGATATAGCCTAATCCCACTTCTTGCAGGATTCGCAATTTCGGCATTATGGATGGCACGTTCTCGAAAAATTCGGCGGCTTGGTTTATTGTCATGTCCAAGACATCGCCTATGGATTTGCCCTTGTAGCGGACTTCCAAAGTCTCGCGGTTGTAACGTTTGCCGCGACAAGCTTCGCAACGCACGTACACGTCGCTCATGTAGCCCATTTCCATTTTTTTGTAACCTGCGCCCATGCACTCCTCGCAACGTCCGCCTTTTACGTTGAACGAAAACCGCCCCGGTTTGTAGCCGCGTATTTTGGATTCGGGCAACTCCACGAACAAATTGCGTATATCCGCGAAAAGTCCGGTGTAAGTGGCAGGATTGGAACGCGGGGTACGTCCTATGGGGGATTGGTCCACCGCGATTACCTTGTCGATGTTTTCAATTCCCTCGATCGATTTGTAGGGCAGGGGTTGTTTCAGGCTGCGGTAAAAGTGCTTGGTCAGTATCGGCAGCAGGGTTTCGCTTATCAGGGTCGATTTGCCGCCTCCGGAAACACCTGTGATACAGATGAATTTGCCCAATGGAAATTCCGCATCCACGTTTTTCAAGTTGTTCCCCGTCGCTCCGTGCAATATTATGCTTTTGCCGTTTCCGGGACGGACGCTTTCGTGCCGGGACACTTCCTTTTTCCCGTTCAAGTAGTCGGCGGTAAGAGTTCCGGATTCAAGCATTTCGGCAGTAGTGCCTTGGAATACGACATAACCGCCCAAACGCCCTGCTCCGGGTCCCATGTCTATGATGTAGTCGGAAGACAGCATCATGTCTTTGTCGTGTTCCACTACTATGACGGTGTTGCCCTCGTCGCGCAGTTTCTTCAACGAGCTGATAAGTTTGATGTTGTCGCGGGGATGCAGGCCTATGCTCGGCTCGTCCAAAATGTACAGTACGTTTACAAGTTGCGAACCGATCTGCGTGGCCAAACGTATGCGTTGGCTTTCTCCTCCCGACAAACTTGCGGAAGCCCTGTTCAACGACAGGTAATGCAAGCCTACATCATTGAGGAAGCCTATGCGGGCTTTGATTTCCTTTAAAATTTCAGTGCCTATTTTCTTTTGGCGTTCGTCCAGCTTGGCAGGCAGGTCCTCTACCCATTTTCCCAACGCCCCTATGTCCATCGAGGAAAGCTCGGCGATGTTCTTGCCGTCTATCTTGTAATAAAGGGCTTTCTTGTTCAAGCGGCTGCCTTGGCATTCCGGGCAGACCGCCGTTTGCGTGAATTGCTCGGCCCAACGGCGGGTTTTGTCATCGCTGTTCTCGTCTTGGGCGAGGTCCATGAGGTAGGCGCAAATACCGTGGAACGACATGGCGGCGGATCGTACCCCGTCGCTGTTTACATGGCCGGGAACAAGTTCGTCGCTGCCGTTGATTATAGTGTCCAAAAGCTCTTCAGGAAGGTCTTTCACAGGCGTTTTCAAGTCGCAGCCGTATTTGAGGCACAGATTGTTTATCAGGTTGAAAGTCATGTTGTTCCTGTACTTGCCTAGTGCCGTTATCGCGCCGTCGTGAATAGAAACCGTGTTGTCCGGTATCAGTTTTTGCATGTCGATTTGCGAAACCACGCCCATGCCGTGGCATCGCGGGCAATATCCTTTCGGGGAATTGAACGAGAAGTCGTGCGGGGCAGGGTCGGGGTAGGACAAGCCCGTGGACGGGCACATCAAACGGCTGCTGTAATATTTGAGCCTGCTATCGTCGTTGTCTAAAACCGCTATAATCCCGTCTCCTTGTTCCATTGCAGTTTTCAGGGATCTTTTCAACCGTGCTTCGTCTTTGGATTCCACCTTCAATTTGTCAATCACCACTTCGATATCGTGGTTTTTGTAGCGGTCAAGGCGCATGTCGGGTACTATTTCGCGCATTTCCCCGTCCACGCGGACGTTCAAGTAGCCTTTTTTCCGCAATTGCTCGAACAATTCCCGGTAGTGCCCCTTGCGCGAATGCACAAGCGGGGCCAGCAACAATATTTTCTTGCCGTCGTAATCGCCGAGGATGTGCCCGAGTATCTGGTCTTGGGAATAGCGCACCATTTTTTCCCCTGTGTTATACGAATATGCGTCAGCGACGCGGGCGTACAGAAGTCGTAGGAAATCGTAAATTTCGGTGGTCGTTCCCACTGTGGAACGGGGATTGTTGTTCGTGGTCTTTTGTTCTATCGCTATAACAGGGTTAAGCCCGGTTATCTTGTCCACGTCGGGGCGTTCCATCCCGCCTAAGAAATTGCGGGCGTAGGCCGAAAAGGTTTCAATGTAACGGCGTTGTCCTTCGGCGTACAAGGTGTTGAATGCCAATGATGATTTGCCGCTTCCGCTAAGCCCCGTTATCACCGTAAGGCTGCCATGTGGAATCTGCACATCAATGTTTTTCAAATTGTTCTCCCGTGCGCCGTAAACTTTTATATAGTCGGATTCTTCCATCAGCAGGTAAACTCTGTAAGTACGAAAATTCTTGTAAAGATAAGGATTTTGGAGAATAGTGGACAGTGGTTAGTTGATGGTTTTGCTTGGTTTTGTAGGTACGAACGAATTTTGTATTGAATATCGCCTATATGTTTTACTTTAAAAAAACATTATGCGAAAATAAGTTAATATTCTTTGGAGGATGGATTACGCGAATTTAAATACACAAAAAAAGCCACCGCAAACGCGGTGGCTTATATAATGGTTTATGATTGTTGTCCTATATTATTCGCACAATTCATAACCTTCGAAGCAGCCTTCAACTCCGTTCCAGCCTTCGATTACGACTTCTTGGCCTTCGGAAGCACCGAATGTGCGGTTGGCGATTTCTGCTACGCAACCGTTAGTGGTGTCAAGGGTCTTTTCGCCTTGGTCCCAAGTGTCAGCACTAAGACGTGCTTTGTATTCCATGTTGTCTTGACCGGTGAGAGTTACTTCGGCTTTGCCGTCAACAACGGGGAATCCTGTACCCTTTGCCCATGTGTTGCCGTCTGCATCGGGGAACGAACCGCATACGTAAACAGTCTCGGTTCCTTCGGGTGTACATTCGGGCAATACAAGTGTGAATTTATATTCCCTATCTGCAACGCAGGGGTTCTTTTTCCAGCTTTTTACCCAAATGTAAATAATACCTGTTCCGTTTGCAATAAGGTTGTCAGGTGTTGTAACGTCAGATATGGTCGATTCGGGCAATATTTCTTTTTCTCCCCATTGGGAATCCCAGTTGCCAAGACCGGTCTCCCAACCTTCAAAGTTGGCAAGGGGTTTGCCTTCTGCAGCGTTGCTAGCGATATCAACTTTATACCAGCCTTCTGCACCTTCTACAGCAACCATTTCTTCGCCGGCCCATTCGTTGCTGCTGCCGCCCCAAAGCGGAGCGCCGTTGCAATCTGAGCCTTCAGGAATATAAACTGCTATTGTTATACCGTCAGCAACAGGTTCGATAGCAGGTACTTCGGGAGCGGATTCTGCAACGTCTACATCGCCAGTTACGCTGCTGTTGTTATAGGTAGCGGTGAATGTGCCTTTTCCTACTTTGATAGCGGTGATGGTTCCGTTTTCAATAGTGAAGACTTCGGGAGCATTGCTGGTCCAGGTTACGGAAGCAGCGTCAACTGCAACGCCGTCCGAATTCAATGTAACGGTTGTAGATTCACCCGGTGCGAGAGTAACGTAGTTGGGTGACAATGTCAAACCGCCGTTGCCGCCTTTTTCGTTGCAGCTGGTGAGACCGAACAAAAGCGCGGTCATCGCAGCGGTTGCGGCAAGTAAGAATTTTCTTGTTTTCATTGTTTTACTTTGATTTAAAAGTTAAATAATAGGTTTTCTGTTCGGCAAATATAAACGAGTTTTTTGCCAATAACAAATTTTCAGCCTCAAAAATACCCCGGAATCCCCGTAAAACCGTCAATTTGGAACGATTTTCCGGGAAGGTGACATTTGCAATCGTTTGCAATAAGCGGTTTCTTTGCCGCTTCGCGGCAGTGGATAGTGATTAGTGAGTAGTGGTTAGTGGATAGTTGCAGCGAGCACCGCGTAGTGTATGCACAAGGTTCAGAGGAGTTAGCCCCCCTCTGGGGGCAGGAAATTATCCTGCGGATAATTTCCGGGGGATAAGACAATTGCAAGCGTAAGCCTGCAAAGCAGGCTTACGCTTAACTGTAAGTTGAGTGGACGGACGAAGTCCGGCAGCGTACTTACAGTGGATATAGTGCCAGCACAATGTTTAAGGAAGCCCGCCCCCTCTGGGGGCGGCAAAATCATCTGGAAGATGATTTTGCGGGGGATTAGACAATGACGGGCGTGCAGCACCCGCCCCCTCTGGGGGGCTGGATTTTTGACCGGACAGGTCAAAATTAGTGGTTAGTGGATAGTGGATAGTGATTAGTGGTTAGTTGTAGGTTATGCCGCTTAGTGTCGGCTACCGCTGAAGTTTAGCACCGCGCAACGTTAGCAACCAAGTTCAGGGTGTTTGCCCCCTCTGGGGGCAGTTTTTTATCTGCAAGATAAAAAACGGGGGATTAGACAATGAAATGGGCATGAGCATTGGAGCAAAGCGGAA
>JADIMR010000039.1 GCA_017694565.1 Candidatus Enterocola intestinipullorum
AGAAATGTTCAATGGCAACCAGGACATCGTTTTCGTCATATACGTTGCAAGTTTGTTCCACGGTGGTTCCAGCAGCCGTAACATCAATGGAACTTGTTGTTTCCCCGCTGGACCACTCGTATCTTGCTCCGGCTGTTCCTGCTTGGAAAACAAACGGTTCGCCGTAGCAAAGGGTTACAGGGTCGTGCATGATTTCGTCAGGTTCAATCACGAACGGTGCGGAATATTGTTTTTCGCCATCACAAGTGCCGTCTGTGAATTTATAAGTCAGAGTCCGTTGGTTGTCATTTTCAGTTCCTACCGGCAGGCCTTCTATCGAGAACATCGCTTGGGTACTGAAAGGAGCGTTTATCGTCGTGCTTATTCCCGAATAAGTGTCTGTTATCACAAGTGTGCCTGTCGCGGGGGCATCGCTGAAAAACAAAGTTCCGTCCAGATCGAACACATCGTTGTTGTTATTGTCCTTGTAAACGGCACTGCATAAAACGCTGCATTCCCCGAAACTGCATTCGGCGCAGTTTTCCACTATGATAGGAAAGTTCTCTACTGTTACATCGTCGTATTCCGTTACCACCGTGCCGAAATATATGTCGTCCAAGGCAAAGTCGTTGCCTGCGTCCACAGTGGTGTAGTTCAAAATCCAGATGTTGCACCAGCTTGAATTGTTCGTTGGCGTGAACGTGGCTTTTTCCTGTTGCCATACGCCCAACTGTTGGGGTGCGGTGAACGAAGAAAGTACTTGTACCCCGCCGCTGCCGTCGTACTCTATCATGAAACGCAGTTTTGCCAAACTCGAAGAACCGTGGTCGGCATATTCCGCGTCGATATTGGCAACCCAGCAGCTGAATTCGTATTCCACGCCTGCCTGCAAAGGATGGTCGCCGTTAACAAGGTTGCGAGCCTGCCATACCCTCGCACTCTCGTTGTTTCCTCCGTCGCATACCAACATGTAATTCCCGCTATGCGGAGCGAGCGGCACGAAATACGGGTCTTTAACGTCGTTGGCGTTGCCGGCAGTGGTTACCGCGCCTATGTTTATGTCCTTGCCGCTTTTGTCAAAATCCAGGTATTGGTATTCCACCGTCGCGCCGATGCTGTTTTGCGCGCTTTGATAGCTGTCATATTGTCCCGGTGCGAACTCGAAGCCTCCAAGGGAAATAAGGTTCCCGGTGTCGTTGCTGCCGCCTTCCTTGGTTATTGTGCAGGTGTATGTTGTCGAGGTTGCGGGTGTTACGTCTATGCTGCTTGTTGTCTGTCCGGTATTCCATAGATATGAATCTCCGGAGGTCTCAGCCGTAAGGGTGGCATTTTCCCCTTCGCAAATGGTCTTCGCAGGGTGTGTAATCGGATTGCCTGCCATTGCCAAAACGGGTATCGCGAAGGCAAGGCAGCCAAGGGTAAATTTTTTCATGTAAGTCTTTATGGTTTAGGTTTTCAAAGAAAACAAATATTGCCAAAATATCCAATTTTTACAGTTCATTCTTTAACGAAAATTTGCGCAATCGTTTGCGTCATGGTCGGACATTGTCAATGGCGTCTGCCTGCAACCGACAATTATGTGAAAAGAGCGATATAAAAAAGGGACTTGTACAAAGGTGTCTAAAAACACCTTCGTACAAGCCCCTTCACTCAACTAATTTAACAAATATATTACAAACCGAGTATTTCGGCGGCTTTTGCCGCGTCCTTTTCCTCGACATGCAATTTTATTCCTCCGAATGGGGATGAAATCATGGGATAGAGGTTGCTCATGTTCTCATCACTCAAAAAACATTCGATGCCTGCCGATTCCAAATCGGATTTTGCACGATTGGCGGCAATGTTGTCCGTATAACTTGTCAATATGGTAAACATGGCGGTTCTTATTTGGGCAGGTTGAACACATCGTTACCGAAAGACCCCGAGAAATCGTATTTGCCAAGTTTGTAAACCGTGTAATTCCCGTTGGGTTCTTCCATGATCATTTCCGTCAGCAGATGGGTGTTTTTGTCGAATGACAACTTTATCTTGTCGTATCCGATTTTTACTTGTTCGCGGCGGGAAATTTCAAAATCGTCAGTGGTAGCCGAAGACGTGCGGGAAACTGTGGAATTCGTCTCTTCCGCGATGCCGTTTACGTCTCCTCTCATGCTGAGCAGCAGCGTGTTGCGCAAAGTACGCATTTGGCTTCCCTCTTTTACGTTGTGTTTGCGCGTCTTGCCTTTATTGACCATTATGAATTGTCCTTCGGCTATTACGAGCAGGTCTCCTTCGGGTTTGGAGTAAATCATGCTCATGTTGTCCGCTCCCTGCAAGTAGACCGTTCCTGCGGATTCTATCGGTTTGGCCATCATTTTCATGTATTTGGCTTGTGTAAACGGGCAACTGTATTTTTCTGTCGAATTTGCTTTCTTTATGGAAGCAAGCAACGCATCGTCGGCGGCTATGCACGCCACTGTCGCGAGAAAAGCGATACAAAAAGCGATTATTTTTTTCATGTCGTTTTTATTATTTCCAACTTAGACCCCTTATGCCGGTAAAAGTTTACTTTAAAATTTAAAATTCCGATTAGTGGTCAGCGGCCAATGGTCAGTTTCCTATAACCGGAATGCCGTAATGGCAAAACCGTCCAAAGTGCTTGGAGTAGCCGCCAGGGGCGGCCGGCACGGAGTGCCGCAGTACCCCGCCGGGGTCGGCTGCTTGCAGCCGGGGGGTAAAGGAAAAGTTTGTATACTTGAAAACAACAAAGTTGTTTTCAAGTATACAAACCCCCGTTGATAGAAATTACTTCACCGTTGATATACGATGCTTCCGGTGATGCAAGGAAGCCAACCAATGCAGCTACCTCTTCCGGTTCGCCGAAGCGTCCTGCCGGTATTTGAGAGGACAAGGCCTTTATGTCCAAACCTTCCACCATGTCGGTATTTATAAATCCGGGAGCAACGGCATTCACCGTAACACGCTTTTTCGCGACTTCTTGTGCAAGAGCCTTGGTAGCAGCAATCAACCCGCCTTTGGCGGCCGAATAATTGGTCTGTCCGGGAAGCCCTTTCAATCCTGACAAGGATGCCATATTGATGATACGACCGTATTTTTTCAGCACCATGGCTTTAAGCAACGGTTTGGTAACGTTGTAGAAAGCGGAAAGACCCGTGTTCAGTACCTTGTACCAGTCGTCTTGATCCATCCAAAGCATAAGGTTGTCCTTGCGTATGCCCGCATTGTTGACCAATACTTCGATGTAGTCGTCCGGATGGGCAGCCTGCCAAGCTTCAAGAGCTTTCGCGCTTTCCTCCGTCGATGAAACATCGAATTTCAGTAACTCGCCGTCGCTGCCGGCCTCCTTTACCATGGACAAGGTTTTTTCAGCCTCGGTTTGGTTGGATACGAAATTTATTATTACGAAATAACCCATCCGGGCCAATTTCACGCAGACTGCACGGCCTATGCCGCGGCTGCCTCCTGTAACTAATGCGTATTTCATATTAAATTAGGTTTCAATACTTCCTGCTCCACTGTTTCCATTCCCAAAAGGCATGCGCAGGTGAATAACGAAGTCATGCTTACGCCCAAAATACCGTGCAGGTTCAGGTTTTGACCCGTGAGCAACAGGTTTTTTATGGGGGTATACGGTGTCAGTACTGTAAACATGCTTCGCGTATAGTCTTTGCGTATTCCGTAAGCCGAGCCGTCAACCGTTTTCGTGTATGTGTTGTACGAAATCGGCGTGCTGGCCCAGTATCTTTCCACGGCGTTTTCAAGTCCGGGGATGTATTTCGCTGCCAAGGATACGCATTCGTTTGTTTTTTGTTTCTTCATCTCGACATAGCTGTCCCCGCGTTTGCCTATGGGCTTGTCCGCCCATTGTTCGACCTCGCTCCAATTCATCGGGGTCAGTATATCGATATTTTGGCAATACTTGCCTTCGCGCGGTTTGTAATAACTTACCAAGATGCGGTCGGTTTTCCCGCCCTTGAAATTCCATAAATCCGCATTTTCGTAAATGAACAGGTTCTTGTTCAGGTATTCCACCGTTTCCGGTTTCAGGCTTATGTTCGCGGTAAAAAAACCGAATGTGTTCTCTAAATTTTTGATACGGTTTATATAGCTGTGTCTTAGCACTTTGCTTTCTTTGACCAATGACAATGTATATGACGGATGCGCGTTTGAAATGACGTTTTGGCATTCTATTGTTTCCCCGTCTTCAAGCTCCACGGCACTTATCAGTCCGTCCGTTTCCACAAGGTTGGAGACGGCGGCGCAAGTCCGTATTTCCCCGCCCATGATTTTTACTTCTTCGGACAGTTTTTCGGCAATGCGGCTTCCCCCGCCTTCAATTCTCCATGCCGAGCGGATGAACGAATCGTTGATTTGGGCGAAAGTGTACAAAGGCAGGTTCCCGGCAAGTTCCATTTTAAGGGATGTGCCTGAAACTACGTCTCTTAGGACAGGATTCCCGATGGTTTCATGCAGGAATTGTTTTGCGGAACGGGCAAATAGGGAGTCGCTGTAAAAATTATCACTGCAATGCACATCCAAACTGTCGAAAATATGATCCCCTACGTTTTTAAGGAATGCCGTATAACGCTGGATATTTTCTTTTTGGTCAGGAAAATATTCCGTAAGGCTTTCAGCGTACGCTTCATGGCCTGTCATGATGTGGTAGCGTTTGCCGTCTATGCACACATCGTCGCAGTTGTCGTCCAAACGTACCCAAGGCAAGTCGAGAAGCCGGAAATATTTGAAAAGGCGGTGCAGATGTTGTCCTTCGTCCAATCCTCCTATGTAGTGGAATCCCGTGTCGAATGTTTTTCCGCCGCGTTGGAAAGATTGCAGGCAACCGCCGACAACGCGGTTGCGTTCCAAAACGCATACTTTCATGCCTTTTTTCGCCAACATGAACGCGCATTGAAGACCTCCCAATCCGCTGCCTATTATCACTACGTCGTATTTTGCCATTTACGCTCTTTTTCTTACTATTTTTTGAAAGAACCCGAATTTCATCATCAGGTTGAAAACAAAAGGTTGCAAGGTATATGTAAGCATCAGGGTGCAAGCCATGCCAATCAAAGTTACCACTCCTATCGAGGACATTGCGGGGTGTGTTGCGAAAATCATCGAGGAAATGCTGATGATAAGTACCACGGCGGACAGGAACACGGCTGTCTTATGGTGCAACAGCAATCCTTTATTGTTGCTTCCGGCTATCAGTCCGCCCATTATGAATATACTGTAATCGACACCCACGCCGAATATGAAACTCGATATTATGATATTGATAAGATTGAATTTTATTCCGAATATGGCCATCGCGCCCAGCACTACATACCAGCTTACGAACATCGGGAAGAACGCTATCAATGACAGGGTTATGCTCCTGTAAGACAATAAAAGCACAGCCAAGACGAACAGAGACGAGATGTTCATTATCACGTTGTAATTGTCCGTCAGCATTTTAACCATGTCGTTTGTATAGTAGAACGGATCGATGACGACAGTTTCCCCATGTCCGTCTATTATTTTGTCGCAGGCTTCGCGGGTGTGTCCTTGTTCCACCTTCACGGGGGTGAAGACCAAATATGTCGAATCAGTGTATTCCACGAAGTTGGACATGAGACCTTCCGGCAAAATTCCGGAATTGTAAATGTTGGAAGGTTCGTAGTTTTTGGAAATCAATTCGAAAAACGGGTCAAAGAATTCAGCCGTGAGGCCGTATTCCCCGCCGGCAGAAATTATGTCGTGTTCCACGTCCTTGATTTTTTCATCCGTCCAGAATTCTTTCCAACGGGCGATTCTTTCTTCCTGTGTTTTTTCCGGCAGCATTATTGCCGACGTGTTTGAAAACCCGTTGATGACGCCGGCTTTTTCAAGGCTGTCCAAACGGCAGGCGAGGGCGGCGTTGTACGAGAATGCGGAATCGATGTCAGAAGACACGCTTGCGAAATACAAGGTGGCATTTCCTTGCGCCGTCTTTTCCGATAGTATTTTTTGCGACCTTGCTACCGAAGGTTCAGTGTAGCCGATGTTTTTCAGGTCGGTGTCGAATTGCACCTTGCCCGAATAAAAGCAACAAACCCCGCAAATGATTACCAACAAGGCGACCAACCATTTCTTTTCGTGGAAGGGGTAGGAATTGATCTTGTCGAATGCCTTGAAAACCTTCTTGGATTGCTTGTTGTTGTCAGGGTTGAGGAACTGCGGCAGGAATATCAGGCAGAAGATAGTGGTTCCCACCATCGCAAGCGTCGCGAACAATCCGAAATCGCGCAATAAGGCGGAGTCCGTGAAAAGCAGCCCCATGAATGCTCCTATCGTGGTAATGCTTCCGAGCAATACGGGAGTGGTTTCTTCGCGCAAGACCCTTACCGGGTCGCTTACATATTTATAATGCGTGATAATGTGCAGGCAATAGCTCAATGCCACGCCCAAGACAATCGCGCCTATGCC
The DNA here is from genome assembly GCA_017694565.1 of Candidatus Enterocola intestinipullorum. GTDB lineage: Bacteria > Bacteroidota > Bacteroidia > Bacteroidales > Paludibacteraceae > Enterocola > Enterocola intestinipullorum. The sequence continues at coordinate 6,427 of JADIMR010000039.1, forward strand.
CAATGCCATGAGCGACATGGTGCCGTACATCATATACAGGCAAGCCATGGCGAACAACGTGCCGTATGCCACGGGCAGCAGCATAAGGGGCAGGGTGGACGTGTTCTTGAAGCTGTACGCGATGAACAGGCAGACCAAAAGCAGTGAAACGCCCAACGTAAGCAACAGGTCTTTTTTTATCTGCCGCGAATTGAACACGCTTTGAATAGGCGAACCGTGGAACAATATTTGCACATCGGGCCAAGCTTGTGAAAATTCCGCTATTTCATCCTCGATCTGTCCGGTAAGAAGTGTTCCGGCCTTTGAGTCGAATGCCTTGAAATTCGGAGTAAGGAACGCTATTGCCGTTGTCGAATCGGGGGTGAAGAAATGCCCGTCCAATATTTTGTAACTGCCGCCGAGGCTTTCCGCCATTTTTGCGCCTTTGGCCATCATGATGCCGCGCATACCGGCCGGGTCGAGACGGATCAGGTCGTAGGTGAACATGCTGGATGCCGATTGCAGTTCATCGAAATTGGCGGACATTTGCTCCTCGATCGCCTCCTTTGTCAAAAGGCTGTCGATGCGGGCGTAGTCGCCGTCTTCCAAAAATACCGGCAGGTTTTCGTACAAATATGTCATTCCGGACAGTAACAAGTCCTCGTCCAATTTGTACAGGATATTGTTTATGTGGCCGTCGCTGTCATGCGCGACAAGCGAATCGGAAAACGCTTCGCATGCGGCAGCCAGGTCGTCGGTTGTAACGATGCTGTCTTTCGATACGAAAAGCAGGAAAATCTTGTCTTTTACTTTCAGGTTGTTGAATACCAACTGTTGGGAAGTTCCTATGTCGGTTGAAGGCAATAATTTGGAAATGTCTTCTTCGAATTTCAACCTTAACCCCAAAGCAGCAAAAACCAAGGTGGTGACTGTCAGCAAAACATACATCACCGCCTTGTGTTCTTTGAAATAGCTGAATATTTTTACTGTCAATTCAGGCAACATAAACCAATTCCGCCTTCAATTCCATATATACGGTTTCGTTTTCAAACAATACCGCATTAACACGTTTGCCGTTTTCGATGTCCTTGAACTCGGCTTTTACTGTCAGTTCCCCGATTTTTGACGGTTCTATGATGTTCCTGAACCGGCATTGGATGATATTGCGCATGAATGTCTTGCGTCCGAGGACGGTTTCTGCGCATTCCCTGACCGTTTCCATGCTGCAAACGCCCGGGACTACCGGGTATCCGGGAAAATGGCCATTGAACACTTCGCAGCCGGGATTGATCCGCAGTTTTATCAACGAAGAACCGGCTTCGTCGTCAATAATATCGGTGATGAAGTATAATTTCCTGTCTTGCAGCAACATCGCTTTAATGTAAATTTTTAATTTTCTCTCTCCATTTTACTAAAAATTCAGGAGAGGATAATTCGAATTTTCCTTCGCGTGTCAAGAATAGCTGTGTGGTTTCCGCTTCCAATACGATTTCGTTGTCGCTTTCGCGCCGTATGACATATTCGAACATCAGTTTTGCCGATTTCGAGGGTATGTATTTTGTCTCGATTACCAGCGTGTCTCCCAATGTTGTCGTTTTTTTATATTTTACATGCAAGTCGACAATCGGGGCATAATAGCCGCTGTCGAATATGTGCATGTATTCCAAACCGTATTGTTTTCCGAAAGCTTCCCGTCCGTCTTCCAAATATCTCAGGTAATTTCCATGCCAAACCACGCGGATGGCATCTGTATCGTAAAACGGGATTTCTTTTTTTATGACATTAGTGAGTGTCGGTGCTTGATGCATCATTTGACTGAAATTTTCATTGAGCATGCACATACAAGTTCCCCGTCTTCGTTACGGGTTTCGGCTTGCAATAACGAAATGCCCATTGTTTCGGACAAGATTTCGATGTGCGTGCGGATGGTGTTTCCCACGGCCGGCAATTGCGCGATAGTGCATTTTTTCACATCGCCTATATATCCGATTGCGGGATCTTTTTTTAGTTTGAGGGCGTTGAAACCGGACAAGGCCGAGGCTGATTGCGCGATATGCTCGATCAACCCCGGTTCTGCCAATTTATTTTCAAGACAAAAGAAATTGTCCGCTTTGATTGTCAGCGCGCTGTCGGCTGCGTTTTCCGACAAGGGCGAAAAATCGTCCACCATTAAAATGGGCTCGCGTTGCGGTATCAGTTCTTTTAAGTCTTCCCCTGTGTAACGAGAACGAAGTTCCATTTACTTTTCGATGCGTTCGTAGATGTAATCGTAGAGCAGGCCGAAAGTTTTCAGTTGCGCGATTTCGCTGCCTTTGATTTTCACGTTGAATGTCGACTCGATAAGGGCCACCATGTCCACGAGGCTCAAGCTGTCCAATTGGAGGGTCTCTTTGATATCCGCATCGGGAGTGATGGTTTCAGGTTCTACTTCGAATTCGTCAACTAAAACTTCGTTGATTTTTTTGATCAAGTCTTCTTTTTCCATGTCTTTAAAATTTAAAAACCAAGGTTTTGTTATACTTATTCTGTTGATTATAAATTCCTTACTATTAAAGTGGAGTTCGTTCCGCCAAATCCGAACGAGTTGGACAAGAATGTGTCGAAATGTTTGCTTACCCTTTGTGCCGGGATATTCAACTTGGCAGAATCCTCATCCGGGTTTTCAAAATTGATGTTGGGCGCGATAAAATCGTTCTTCATCATCAACATTGAATATATGATTTCGCTTGCACCCGCCATCCACATTTCATGTCCGGTCATGGCTTTGGTCGAAGTTACTTCGGGACGGTAATCCCCGAACACGTTATAAATTGCTTTCGCTTCGTTGCGGTCGCCGACGGGAGTGGAGGTGGCGTGGGCGTTCACGTATCCGATTTCCCTTATTTCGATGCCGGCTTCGCGGATTGCCATGCGCAAAGAGCGGCTTGGCCCGTCCACGTTGGGAACCGAAATGTGGTCGCCGTTCGATGAGAAACCGTAACCGAGGATTTCGGCGATTATGGGAGCTCCGCGTTTCACGGCGGATTCGTATTCTTCTATTATTACTGTCGCGGCACCGCCTCCTGGTACAAGGCCGTCGCGGTCGCGGTCAAACGGGCGGGATGCCTTTTCGGGGTCGTCCTCGCGGGTCGAGAATGCGCTTATGCCGTCGAAGCTGCCCACAGCGAAAGGATTGACTTCCTGCGCGCCGCCGCATACTACCATGTCTTGCAGGCCGTTACGGATCAACAAAGCTCCCAAACCTATTGCGTGCGAGCCGCTGGCACATGCTCCGGACACGGTAAGGTTGATGCCTTTGAGTTTGAATATGCAGGCAAGGTTCATGGTTACGGTGGAGTTCATGGATTGGAAAATACCGCCGGAGCCTATGCGGGTGGTATCTTTCGTTTCCATCATGGTTTGTATGCTCCTGTATACCGGTTCGGCACTGCTGTCGTTACCGTACAGCAAGCCGACTTCATGGGAATCGAGATAGTCTTGGTCTATTTTTGCGTTTTTCAATGCTTCCGATGTCGCAACGTATGCATATTTGGCCTGTTCGGGCATGTAAACACGTTGATTGCGGCTGAGCTCTTTTTTCAAGTCGGGAACTGCGAGTTTCGCTGTGAGGGCGGAGCGGAAGCCCATGGCCTTGCGTTCGGGGTCGAAAACAATGCCTGATTTGCCGTTGTACAATGATTCTTTGACTTCGTCCAAACCGTTGCCAAGGCAGGAATATATACCCATGCCGGTGATAACGACTCTTTTCATTCTGATTTGTTTTTAAGAATTATAATATTTTGTTCAATTGATCGAAAATGTTATTCCTGAGCTCTTTCGCCTTTTTAATGGTCCCCTTGTTTTTCCCGATGGCGTAGCGCAGGTTTTTCAAACAACGCAGGAACCACTTTCTCCAATACCATGCGAACAAGGAAATTAAAGGCAAAAATAACACATATATCAATGCAATCCACCAATTAATGAATATGCCGCACAATATTAGGGACAGAATGTAGAATATGGGGATGAAAAACAGGACGTTCAGCGCGAATATGAATGTCCCCTCAAACATCCTGTCGTCCGGGAATTTGGATTTGCATACCGACGTGGGTATGATATATTGTAAAATTGCCGGCCAAAGCGAAACAATCCAGAGCGGGAACAACAAGAGGCATCCTATGAGTCCGGCCAGGTTCGGGAATACTTTTGGATTCGAACGCAAGGCTTTTTCATCGATACGGGCTTGTCCGAGCAATCTTTTAAGTTCCAGACTCTGCCCGTATACTGTTTTCATGGCTTCCGGTTTGTCGTGGGCCGTGCTTTCCAAGCTTGCGCATAGTGATTTGTCCACCAATAACTTGGACGGCAGGTCGTCGCATTTCATGTTTTTCTTCCTTGCCCATTCGTAACGGTATGACTCGCGCAAGAAATCAATGGCTTCGTAATTGTCCAAGTCCTCGATATTGAGCATCAGCGATGAAATCTGTTCGCGGACTTTCTTATTCAGTTCGCGTTGGGCGGTGCGCGGTTTTACCTTATATAATTCATAGTAATCCTTGAGATGTATCGGCGTGCCGAATTTTACCATGAATTCGTTTTGTATTCCGAAATAATTGCTGTAATGGTTGCAAGACGGAAGTATTATAATGTCAGTCTTGAAGTCATCGAGTTCCGCGGCCTCGAATGCCAGCCTTGCGTACCCTAATGAAAAATACCCGAGCCAATGCTTGTCCTGATGCCCGGCTTCGGGATACATCACTATCGTGCGTCCTTTTACCAGCTCCCGTTCGGTGGACTTGAAAGTTTCCTTGTTGTTCTTCAATGCTTCGGCACCCTCATAGTTGAGCCGGAAAGACGGCAGCAACCCTATTGAGCGCAAGAACTTGTCGGCGACGGGCGACAACGCGAACACGTCGGCACGGGTAAGGAAATGCGCTTTGCGGTCGCTGAACGAGAACAATATTCCGAGCGGGTCGTTCAGGCAGTTCTGGTGGTTGCTTAATATCAAGGTAGGGATTCCGCTTTCGGGAATTTCCTCTGTGTTGATCTTGTAGGTCTTGCGATAATAGATCTTATCGTGGAAAAAACGCACGTAAGCTTTGAATGCAAGATAGGCGGGATGCTGTTTTGTAACGTCTTCGTTCATTATTTATTTTATTCGTTTATAATGAATCATGCAGGAACATGCCACGTGAGATAATGGTTAATGTTCCAAAATTTCGGCAAAGGTAATAAAAATTGTCGGTTCGGCAATAAGTGGTTTGTCACGGAAACCGCTCATCGCCCGCCTGCATGGTCGTGTTTTGTCCTGCCACAAGTGGGAATGACATGCAGAGCCCCCTCATGTTACTTGAAAATCGATTGCTGTTTGCCGGAAGTTGTATAGTTGCCGTTTATATACTTGTAGTATTATAATAGTGCCGGAATTGTAAAGCCGGCAATAGTATTCCTGTTGTGCCCGCAAACGTTAAAATGGATTTTGCAAACGTTTTTTACTGGTATTTCCCTGATGTTTAGCGATATATGTCGTGTTTTTTACTTTGTGCAGTTTTGCGGATTTTTGCTGTGAATGTTAAAAATGTATTTTTTTATTCCTGTTGTTTGTTTTGTATTGAAAAAACATATACTTTTGCATCAGATTAGTTTTCTTCGTAAGAAAAGATTAAGAATTAAGATGGAAAGTAAGGGGAAGCCAAGCGAGGCATTCCCCTTACATTTTTTTATGTGCGCCATGTTTGATTTAGGAAAAAATTTCGTATGTGCGATATTTTTTCCTATATTTGCAGGCGAAATTGAGGGGAACGTATTGTTCCCCTCTGTTTTTCCGTATAAAAAAATACTTGCATATCGTGATTGACAAGGAAACAGTAAAATCTTTGGTCGGGGACTTCCTTAAAGACGGGGATGTTTTTTTGGTGGACGTGAATATTTCGGCAGACAATGAAATAGTCGTGGAGATAGATTCCGACACATCCGTCGATATTGACACATGTTGCGATTTGAACCGTTATATTGAAAACCGCTTGCCGCGCGATGTGGAAGATTACAGCCTGGAAGTGGGGTCGTCCGGATTGACATCCCCGTTCAAGATGCCGCGTCAATACAAAAAAAACATAGGTAACGAAATCGAAGTGTTGTCCGCCGGCAAGAAAATCTCCGGCATACTGAGAAATGTCGCCGATGACGGGTTCACGCTCGAAGTGCTCTCGAAACAAAAAGGGAAGAAATGCGCCGAGGAAGCGTTTTTCAAGTTCTCGGACATAGATTACGCGAAGTATAATTTAAAATTCAAATAAACAAGCAATGGCAAAAGATTCAACGAAATCTGTCAATCTGAAAGACACGTTTGCAGAATTCAAGGAGCTTAAGAATATCGACCAGTCGATGATGATAAGCGTGCTGAAAGATTCTTTCCGCAGCGTCATCGCCAAGCTTTACGGCTCGGATGAAAATTTCAATGTCGTAATCAATCCCGACAAGGGAGACTGCGAGATATACCGCGACCGTACTGTCGTTGAAGACGGTGCGATAGAGGATCCCCTTGCCGAAATCGAACTTTCGGCAGCCCGTCAAATCGACCCCGAATGCGAAGTAGGCGAGGACGTAACGGAGAAAATCGATTTCCTGTCTTTCGGCCGCCGGGCAGTACTGACTTTGAGGCAAACGCTTGCTTCCAAGATTTTGGAATTGCAAAAAGAGACCATATACGAGAAATACAAGGACATGGTAGGCCAAATCGTATACGGCGAGGTTTATCAGATATGGAAGCGTGAGATTTTGCTTTTGGACGCGCAAGGTAACGAGATGTTCCTGCCGATAGACCAGAAAATACCGTCGGAAACTTTCCGGAAAGGCGATTCGGTCAGGGCCGTGGTGGTAGAAGTGGCCAACAAGAACAACACGTTGCGCATTACGGTTTCAAGAACGGCCAATTTGTTCTTGCAGCGTCTTTTCGAATTGGAGATTCCCGAGGTACAGGACAATATCATACTTATAAAGAAAATAGCGCGCATACCCGGGGAAAAGGCGAAGGTGGCAGTCGAATCCATCGACGACCGTATAGATCCGGTAGGGTCGTGCGTCGGCGTGAAAGGTTCCCGCATCCACAGCATAGTGCGCGAATTGCGCAATGAAAACATCGACGTGATAAATTACACGTCGAACACGCAATTGTTCATAACACGTGCGTTGAGTCCTGCAAAAATTTCGTCAATCAAGGTGGACGAGCGGGAAAAAAGGGCAGAGGTTTCCTTAAAACCCGAGGAAGTTTCATTGGCAATCGGAAAGAACGGTTACAACATCCGTTTGGCTTCCATGCTTACAGGATACGAAATCGAGGTGTTCAGGGATGTCCAAGGCGATGAAGAGGATATTTATTTGGACGAATTCAGTGATGAAATCGAACAATGGATATTGGATATTCTGAAAGAGAACGGGTACGATACCGCTAAAAGCGTTTTGGCCGTGCCACGTGAAGAATTGCTCAAAGAAACCGACTTGGAGGAAGAGACGATTGACAATGTACTGTCTGTCCTTCGGGCTGAGTTCGAGTGACAAGGCGGACATGCCCGCCGGACGCATCGCGGCGATGCGTAAAAACGCCGCATATTCCGCTTGCGGTTTGAAATTCCGCCTGTGGACGAAAAGAAGAACAATATAAAGGAATTATATGTCTGTAAAGTTAAGTAAGTTAATCAAAGATTTGAATGTGGGGATTTCGACAATTGCCGAATTTCTTAACAAGAAAGGGTTTACCGGAGACTTTGAAAACCCCAACACCCGCTTGAGCGATGAACAGCTCGGCTTGTTGTACAAAGAGTTCAGCAAGGACAAGAACCAAAGCATCGAGTCGGACATAATGATGAAACAGTACAAGGAGAAGGAGAAAGTGAAATCCGTCAAATTGGAAAGCTACGAGACAAAGCCGGCCGAAGAGATAACGAGATTGCACCAGACATTCAAACCTTTGGGGAAAATCGACCTTAACGAGGCCGGCAAGTCATCGTTGCATATACGTCCGATAGACGATGAGCCACAGACAACGGTCAATGATAATAATAATTCCGTACAAGACGGAGCAGGTAAGCAAAATGAAGAAGTAACGGCTTCCACCGTGCAGGAGACCGTCCAGGTAGTAGAAGAAACAAGCCCGGAACCGGAGAATCCGCAGCAGCAGCCATCCGTTTCCGAGGACGCGCAGGAAACGGCGAGCGAGGCGGTTCCGGTGACCGAAGAACCTGAAACGGAAGCAGGAGACACCGCAGCCGGGCCCGAAATATTCAGAACCCCGGGCCAAGGC